>CAWVZA010000114.1:0-8012 GCA_963934545.1 uncultured Sulfitobacter sp. | reverse complement strand
TGACCGCCGCCGCCGCCGCCAGAGGATTGACCGCCGCCATAGCCACCGCCACCGCCGCCTTGCTGGTCATAACCGCCAGTGTCGCGGTCATCATAACCACCGCCGCCACCGCCACCCATGCCACCACCGCCGCCGCCGCCATCACGACCGTCTAGCATAGTGAGCGTGCCGCCATAGTTGCGCAGCACGATTTCAGTGGAATACTTGTCCTGACCGGATTGATCTTGCCACTTGCGGGTTTCAAGTTGGCCTTCGATATACACTTTGGAACCCTTCTTGAGGTACTGCTCGGCAATGCGGACCAGACCCTCGTTGAAGATGGCCACTGTGTGCCATTCGGTCTTCTCTTTCCGCTCGCCTGTGTTGCGGTCTTTCCATGTCTCGCCCGTGGCAATGCGCAGGTTGCACACTTTGCCGCCGTTCTGGAAACTGCGCACTTCGGGATCGCGCCCCAGATTGCCGATGAGAATTACTTTGTTTACTGAGCCGGCCATGCTGGTCTCCCTCTTGGTCTTTTAAAGTGTCTTTGGTCAGGTATAGGCCGAATCTCGCCAACCTGTATCGCGGCACTTATAGCGGTATCGTGGGCCAGTGACACCGTGATTGTGCGCACAAGCAGCGTTGTGCAGATGGATTTGGATTAAGGACTGGTCAGGAGGAGTACGATTGATATAGGTTCTGCGAAACATCGTCTTGCAGGCAGGGGGCAGCATGCGCATAGCGGTAGTAGCATTGATTGCGGGCATGATCAGCCTTGGAGCGCCCGTAAGTGCCGACATCTTCTCGTCAAAGAACCGCAGCAAGCTGTTTGCAACCCAGAAAAAGCTCCTCGATACACGCGCGTCCAAGCAATACCACAGCTCTGCGCGTCTTCAGCCGCCCAAGGTCATCACACCGACCAAATGGGATGATGAAGCCACTTCATCGAATGAAAAGATCAAAAAGTACCGCGGCCGTTATAAAGGTCCGTACCTTGCAATGGCGCGTGCAGCAGCCGACAAACACGGTATTCCGCAGGATCTCTTTCTGCGTCTCGTCTATCAAGAGAGCCGGTTTGACGCGAATGCAGTATCCCACGCAGGTGCCATGGGTTTGGCACAGTTGATGCCCGGTACTGCCAAAGATTTGCGGGTGGACCCAAAAGTGCCACACGAGAACCTTGATGGCGGCGCCCGTTACCTCAAAATCCAGTACAAAGAGTTTGGTTCATGGCGCCTCGCACTCGCCGCTTATAACGCAGGACCGGGTGCAGTTAAGAAATACGGCGGAATTCCCCCGTTTCGTGAGACAAAAAACTATGTTCGAATCATCGCAGGCAAGAGCTGAAGGTAGTTAACGTCGAGTTAACCCAACGTCAGCTTAGGTGCGTGCCACAGTTTGACCACATGATCCGCCCTTGAAAATATGGTTAATGAGGCATTCTGCGATAATTTTAGTCTCAGTCTGCCCAATTCGCCGCCTGCTTTCGCCCAATTCTAGCCCCATTACACAACGATAGGTTAACGGGTAACGAGTTAGACGAAAGAGTGAGTAACATGAGCCAAGACATCTTCAACCAGCGCATCGCACGTATCAACAACCACGGTGGTGGTGGTCTGGTAAATATGACGCGTACAGAAGGTGGCACGGCAACGTCCATGTACAGCTCTCCGTAAATGGTTGGCGAAACCCCCACGGCGCGCCGCAACGTTAAACCGATGTTGATGGGCGCCGTGTTGGGAGCCATCGCAGGCACCATTGCAGCAGGTCTTGAGAGCCCTGATATGCCTTGGGGAACCAGCTTTGAGTACAACAACCTGCTGACGATGATCATTCTGATCGCCCTGTGTGCAGGGCCAGTCATGGCGATTGCAGCGGCATCCATGCGCGCACGTTTCCCGACATTTTTCTTCTTTGCAGCATCCTACTTCCCCTTCGTCATTGGTTGTGCACTGCTTGAGTTGCCGTTGTTCTAAATCTCTGGTGAGGGGCCACTTTTCTGCCGTTCCATCATCATTTGATAAGGCATTTTTTCATAGGCTTTCAAAATCTTATCTGGTCCGCCAGAAGGTGTCGGTTCGTCAAAGAAGCTAAGCGTTAAGTTCTGTTTCAAGAAGCATTTCATGTAGAATGACAATGGTCTGTGCCAGTTCTGCGCACGAGTCCCCCCAAATCTACGGAAATTTTATGAATGTTAAGGTAGTCGCCCAAAGGGCGGATATCTTCACCTGTGTCACGGCAGATACGGTTTCCTTGCGCGAGATAGGAGGTGGCAAAGCTGGACAAATTCGCAATCAACAGTCGACCATTTGGCCGTAGCACACGCACCATCTGGGCAATTGCAGCCGCCGGATCGTCAATATCAATGAGCGTGAGATAGCTGACAACAAGGTCAAAGGAGCTGTCCTCAAAGGGCAAGTCTTCTGCAAACCCGATGTGATAGTCGCCCTGCGGGTCCCTTGCACGGGTGGCATCAATCATTGCGGTAATCGGGTCCATCCCTGTGGCTGAGATGCCCATACCAGACATCATGCGGCAAAACCGCCCTTCTCCGCATCCCACATCAAGCTCAGTCAGAGGCTGTGCTAACTCAACCTGCTTTAACATCGGTGCGTCGAGGAGAAATTCACGTGAGAAATCGCCTTCATCGCCCATTCGTTTGATCCAGTTGGGCGCAGAGCTTTTCCACCCGTTCTCATTTGGATCACGCATGGTCGTTTCCTTTTGTTGCGGCGTCATTCAGCCGCCACATCCTCCATCTCGATCACTGGCTCCATGCCGTCAAACTCTTCTTGGGGCAGGTGACATTTAATCTGGTGCTGACCTTCCAGCATGCGCACAGGGGGCACTTCGATCTCGCACAGATTGCCAGCAACCTTTGATTTCCAACCACAGCGGGTCTGGAACGGGCAGCCTGATGGCGGGTTCATAGCAGAGGGGATATCCCCCTCTAGCACGATGTGCTTTTTCTTCACGCGTGTGTCTGCGATTGGCACGGCAGACAGCAGCGCCTCGGTGTACGGGTGATAGGGTGGCGAGAAGACCTGATCAGTCGTTCCAAGCTCAACCACATGGCCTAGATACATCACCATCACACGGTCGCTGAGGTAGCGCACGATGCTGAGGTCGTGAGAGATGAACAGCAGGGTCGTCTTCTGCTCACGCTGAATTTCCATCAGCAGGTCTGTCACGGCTGCCTGAACGGACACGTCTAACGCCGAGACAGGTTCATCCGCCACAACAATACGCGCATCACCCGCAAAGGCGCGGGCAATGCCCACCCGCTGCTTTTGTCCACCAGACAGTTGGCGCGGCATCCGCGTTGCAAATTCGCGGGGCAGCTTAACCAGATCTAGCAGTTCCAGCATTCGGCCCCAGCGCTCTTTCTCCGACTTCCCGATTTTGAATATTTCCAAGGCCCGTACAATTTGCCGGCCCACGGTCATGGAGGGGTTGAGCGTGTCAAACGGGTTCTGGAACACCATCTGGATGTCTGCCACGTTTTGGGTCGAGCGGTTTTCAATTGGCACATCGCCAATGCCTTCACCGTCCAGCATGATTGTCCCATCCGTTGCTGTCTCAAGCCCCATCAGCACTTTGGCAAAAGTTGATTTTCCACAGCCCGATTCACCGACAATCGCCAGCGTCTCGGACTCCCGCGCTTCGAAGCTCAGCGTCTCGTTGGCTTTTACGACTTTGGTATCGCCCCCGCCAAACAGCGCATTGGCTGCCGCCTGATAGTATTTCTTGAGGTTGTCGATCTTGAGGACAACTTCGCCAATCTCACCCTTCTTCTTGACCTCCGCCAATTCTGGTGGTGCCTTCCAGTCGATCTCGTCAAACTTCACACAGCGGGTTGCGTGCCGCTCATTGCCTTGCACGTCTTGCATCGGGATATAGCCCTGATCACAACGTCCCGCCTCAAAGTAATCGCAGCGCGGGCCGAAATTACAGCCCTTGGGCCGCTCATAGGGCAGGGGAAAGTTGCCGGGAATGGCGATCAAGGGCCGTGCATTTTTGTCTGCACCGGGCAGTGGAATAGAGCGGAACAGCGCTTGGGTATAAGGGTGCTGCATCTCGTCGAACACGTCCTCAATGGAGCCACGCTCAACCGCTTCGCCAGAGTACATCACGCAAATGCGGTCACAGGTTTCCAGCACCAGCCCGAGGTTGTGCGAGATGAACAGCATCGAAGTGCCGTATTTCTTGCCTAAGTCTTTGACCAGCTCAACCACAGCCGCCTCGACTGTCACGTCCAATGCGGTCGTCGGCTCATCCAGAATGAGCAACGATGGCTCCGACATCAGCGCCATGGCAATCACGATCCTCTGTTGTTGACCACCTGAGAGTTGGTGTGGGTAGGCTTCCAGAATACGCTTTGGGTCGGGCAGCTTCACATCTGTTACGACCATAAGTGCGCGGTCATATGCTTCCTTCTCTGACATGCCAGCATGGATCATCGGCACTTCCATTAACTGCTTGCCGATATTCATAGCGGGGTTCAGCGATGCCATCGGCTCTTGATAGATCATGGCGATTTCGGACCCACGAATGTTACGCAACTCCGCGTCCGACATCTCGCCAAGATCTTGACCCTTGAACTTGATCGATCCGCCAACAACTCGCCCGTTCTTGCCCAAATCCTGCATCACGCCCAGCGCAACAGTGGACTTGCCACAGCCACTCTCGCCCACAAGGCCCACTGCCTCACCGGGTTTGACCGAGACAGAGAAATCCATCACAGCTGGAATTTCGCGCAACCGCGTAAAGAACGAAATCGAAAGCTTGTCGATCTCAAGAATGGGACCATCATAATCGGTCTTAGGCATCTCAATTCTCCCTCACCAAACCAGTGCACCTTCGGTGTCTATCTTATTTGGCTATAAATCTTCTGGGGGTTCGGGGGCAAAGCCCCCGAGGTTCCCCGATTAATCAGTCGCGCAGGCTTTCTTCGCGCAAACCATCCGCCAGCAGGTTCAGACCCAGCACCAGTGTCAGCAAGGACACCGCAGGGGAAATCGCCGCATGCGGATAGATCGACAACAAACGCCGTCCCGCATTGATCGTGGTGCCCCAGTCAGGACTTTCTGAGGCCAGACCCAATCCAAAGAAACCAAGTGTCCCGAGCAGGATCGTGGTGTAGCCAATGCGCAAACAGAAATCGACAATCAGTGGCCCGCGTGCGTTGGGCAAGATTTCCCACAGCATGATGTACCATGGCCCTTCACCGCGTGTTTGGGCTGCTGCAACGTAGTCGCGCGTTTTGATGTCCAGCGCGAGGCCGCGCACAATTCTGAACACCGTCGGAGCGTTCACAAAGACCACGGAGACAAACACCACCAAAATCTCACCCGGCATGTTGATCCAGTCGAGTGCGGCTGGAAGGCCCGGAAGCGTATAGGCATCGTTGGACACAATCGCCCCGTCGGTCGAGATCAGCGACAGATAGGCCCAGAACAGCCCGCCCAACACAATGATCAGCAACGGTGTGCGCACCTTTGGTTGTGTATAATAGCGTGAGTTCAGCAGCACGCAGAAGAACGCAATGGGAAAGAAGAACAAAACAGAGGCCATATAGTTCGGAATGCCCGTGGCCCGTATCTCTGGCGTCACAAGCAGGAAGAACAACAAGATCACTGGAAACGCGAGGATCAGGTTGGCCAGAAAGCTCAGGATCGTGTCGAGCTTGCCGCCGTAATACCCCGCAGGCAGGCCCAGCGTAATGCCCACCATAAACGCAAAGAGCGTGGCCAATGGTGCAATGAGAACAACAATCCACGCACCGTCAAACAGACGGCTAAAGACGTCACGCGCAAGGTTGTCACCGCCCAAAAGGAAATACGCATATTCATCGCCTTCGGCACCTCTCAGTGGCGTTCCTGGCACTTTGTTTTTCATGCCGGAATACTGGCTCAGCGTTTCGTGGGTGATGATGAGATCGAGGACCCCGCCAAAGAAACCAGCAAAGACCCAGAAAATCACCAGTCCGAAGCCAATCATGCCTACGGTGCTGTCAAAGAGCTTGCCATAAAGGCCCAGCTTACGCTTGAATGTGATCGACGCGGCGTAGGTGACTATCAGCGCAATCCATACAGGCAGCAGCTGTTGAGCCATGCCGCCAAGGATGCCTGCGCCAGTGCCCATAAAGACGCCTGCAATGACATAGAGCACTATAATCGCCAGAGTGACGAGCAGGGCATATTGCACGATCATTCCGATAAACCCTGACAGACCTTTGTCAGCAGCCATTGTGCCATCGGCAAAGGCAGCGCGCCCTTGATCCGAGGGCACAAGGCTCACGAGGATTTGGGCCACGATCCCGATCACCAGAACGGCAAGGGCGAGGAAGAAGAAAAGATTGAGCGGTACAAGCGCTCCAGTCCAAGTAAGTTGTTCCATATTCTTGCCCTCCCTTATGAAATGCGAATGCGTGGATTGAGGAAGACATAGCCGATGTCCGAGATGAGCTGCGTGAGCAGCACCACGATCACCGACACGACTGAGACGGCCAATAACAATTCGATGTCGTTATTGCCTGCCGCTTGGACCAGCACCCAGCCAAATCCTTTGTAGTTGAACAAGGTTTCGACGATGACGACCCCGTTTAGCAGCCACGGGATCTGCAACATGATCACGGTAAAGGGCGCGATCAGCGCGTTGCGTAGGGCATGCTTCATGACGATGTTCTTGAAGCTCACGCCTTTGAGCCGCGCCGTACGAATATACTGCGCTGTCATGACTTCTGTCATGGAGGCCCGCGTCATCCGCGCGATATAGCCCATTCCATAAAGCGAAATCGTCAGCACTGGTAGAAAGAAGTTCTCGAAGTTAGCGCTTTCCATGGCCGAAGTCGCCGACCCTTTGAACCACTTGAGCCCGAAAGCCGAAGAGGCAAAGACCGCAATGAAAATAACGCCTGAGACGTATTCAGGTGTGGCTGTACTCACAATCGAGACCGTCGAGAGGGAGCGGTCCAGTTTCGATCCTTCGCGCATCCCCGCCAGCACACCGATAATCAGGGCGGAAGGCACCATCAGCACCAAGACCCAGAACATCAGTTTGCCCGTGAGTGCCAATCGCGTTGCTACGATACTGCCAACATCATCCTTAAATACTGTGGACTGTCCCCAATCGCCTTGAAGCACACCGCAGAAATTCGCGCGCTCTTCGGCAGGGGTACCTTCGCTAAAGCAGCGACCAAACTCGGTGCCATCCTCTTTCTCTGTGACCCAACCTGGTGCAACACCAAGCCAATGACCAAATTTGATCGGCAAAGGCTCAAGATAACCGCGATCTCCTAGATAGGAGGAGACGGCTTCGTCGCTCATGCGGAAGTTACCTTGGGTTTTGGCGAGTTTTTCGAGGTTCGGATAAAGGTTCGTCAGCCAGAATACGATGAACGTCAGGCAAAGCGCCGTCAGTAGCATCACACCCAAGCGTCGGAGGATGAAAATTCCCATGAATGGACGTCCCTGTCTTTTACAACAAACGGGTTGTCCCGTTTGCGGGGTTTGGGCACATGCCCGTGGCTACGTGATTGGGGAAGGGCGGAGCGGCAAAGCCCACTATATGCAGCTGACACTGCATGTTTCGTAATGTCCCCCGGTTCGCGTATCCGAACCCTGTTATTATTCAACGGCCCAATGGATGAGCCACGTTGTTTTGGTGCCCGTATGTTCGGGCTTGTGTGCGGAGCTGCGATTTTGCGCTGTTGCAGTACTACCAGGCACCACATAGTGCGGCGCGTCAATGACAAGGGGAGACAATTCTTGGATTAATAACGACGTGATGTGTCGTTTTCATCCGCTATTTGGCGAAAAATTAACGTCCAGCGTTTGCCAGTGTGGGATGTTTCAAAGGCTCTGGGGGACGTTTTGCACTACGCTCTGGTTTGCGCAACTTGCTGGGGCTTTGCCCTGTGTGCTGCTGCACGAACCGTGTGAATTACGCGGCACTGCCAAATCCCAAATGCTGCGCAATATTGCGGGCAGGGTGGTTGGTTTCCTCGAGCAGAGTACGGGCCGCTTGAACTA
>CAWVZA010000113.1:0-8095 GCA_963934545.1 uncultured Sulfitobacter sp. | reverse complement strand
CGGCCAGAAAGAAGGCCGCCAAGGCAAGGCGGTCAAAGTCTGGGACAAACGCGAATTCCGCAATCTCGACGACAGTGTCGAGCTGGGCACCCGCAACATCAAAGTGGCGCTCAAGCGCCTGCGCCGGTGGGCGCGTGATGGCGCTAACGAAGAGCTGGACCTCAACGGCACCATCCGCTCCACCGCCGAGCAAGGCTATCTCGATGTGAAAACCCGTCCCGAGCGGCGCAATGCTGTCAAAGTATTGCTGTTCCTCGACGTGGGCGGCTCCATGGACCCGCATATCAAAGTGGTGGAGGAGCTCTTCTCAGCCGCCCGCTCCGAATTCAAGCATATGGAATCCTTCTACTTCCATAACTGTCTGTACGAGGGCGTATGGCGCGACAACCGCCGCCGCTGGGATGCACAGACCCCCACCCACGAGATCATCCGCACATACGGCCCCGACTACCGCTGCATCTTTGTCGGTGACGCCTCAATGTCGCCCTACGAGATCGCCTACCCCGGTGGTGCGAACGAGCATTGGAACCCCGAGGCAGGCTCTGTCTGGCTGAACCGTGCGCGTGAGCAGTGGAAATCGAGCCTCTGGATCAATCCGATTCCCGAGAAATACTGGTCCTACACCCAGTCGATCACAATGATCCAGGAGATCTTTGGCCAAGAGGCGATGGTGCCCATGACCCTTGAAGGGCTGTCACGCGGGATGAAAACGCTTACGCGGTAATAGTCCATTGACCGAAAATATACAAAATCCCTTCATAGCTGCAACGCAAATCTGATCGTATTATCCTCGTAAGATCAGGATGATAAGATATCAGGAGTTACTGCGATGGGTGCTGCACTTTTACTAGGATTGTTCGCCGCGATCATGTTTCCTTGGCTGGGCGATGACGATGCCGGCGAAGAACCAATCAGCCCAGAGCCTGAAGAGGCGCCGATTGTTCCGGTACCAGAAGAAACGCCAGTGGTTCCCGATGACCAGCCATCCATTACTGTAACCGGACTACAGGTGGAGGGAACCGAATCTGGCGATAATATTACGCTTACGGATATCCCCACTACTGAACCCCGCCCCGCTGCAGAGGTAGTCGTAAACGGCAACGGGGGCGATGATACTCTCGATTTGGTCCCAGAACCGGGAGTAGAACCTCAAGCTTTCGGACCAGATGTTTTTTTGAATCAAGTATCTCGGGCGGCGATGGTGACGACGTGATTGAGGTCAGCGCAACGGGATCTACGATTTCAGGCGATGATGGCAACGATACAATTACTGTTTATGACGCAACCGGCAGCAGGGTTTTTGGCGGTGCGGGAGATGACCTGATCACAGTAACAGAGAACGAAGGTGCCCGTGTTATTGTAGAGGCGGGGAGCGGAAATGATACGATTGACGCCAGTGATGTCGCTAGCGGATTACTCTATGGCGATGACGGCGATGACACAATTCTGGTAAGTGGTACAAACTACGCCGGTACCGGTCAAACGGCAGTGCCCTTTGGTGGGGCCGGAGACGATTTAATAGTCTACGAAGGCTCGCCGCTCAATCCTTTAGATGCCCGATACGAGAATCCGGTGCAGCTGGTTGGAGGCGAGGATGCTGACACATTTCGCATAGTGTTTGACCAAGGATCCCCAATTTCTGACCAGGACATATCGGAAGGGACTGAGCGGGTCACAATGGCCACTCTTGTCGTGATCGATGATTTCGAGCCCGGCATCGACACGTTAGAAATCGATGCCTCCGTGACAAACAGCGCCTGTGAGCTGAGCGAGGTTAGGCTGGAAGAGGACGAACAAGAAGGCACAACAAGCGTGATTGTCAGCTACACCAGCGAGACCGAAGTAAATTGCGACGTAGTTATCACGGTCAACGCAACGGGCGTGGACATTGACGACCTTGTACTGCCGGACGGTTTGGCCATGGAAGAAGTGGCCTGAGCCGCAAGATAAAAACCCTAACACGTTAAGTATTGCGTGATACATTGTGCGCGCATAGGCTTTGTTGATGTCAAACGCCCCACATATCCCGATTGATACAGCCGACTTCGCGGCCAACCCTTATCCCGTGCTGGCACATATGCGTGCACATGCCCCCATCGCCTTTGTGCCGCAGCTGAACGCGACCCTACTGACCAAACGCGACCTGATCCACCGTGAAGAAAAGCGTATCGCGACCTTCTCTTCCGTACAGCCTGGCGGGCTTATGGAAAAGATTATGGGCCTCAACATGATGCGCAAAGACGGCGCGCCTCATATGGAAGAGCGTAAGATGCTGTTCCCCGCTCTCAGCCCCCGCACTGTGGTTGACCATTGGACCCCGATCTTCTCACAGATTATCGAAGCGCAGCTTGATGCGCTTGAGCCACGCGGTGCTTGTGATCTGGTGACAGATTTCGCCATGCCCGTTTGTGGCGCTGCACTTTGTGCCATGACCGGCCTCACGAATATGACACCTCAACAGATGGACCGTGCGAGCCAACAGATGCTGGATGCCGTAGCCAATTATATCGCTGATCCACAGATCGATGAGATGGGTTTTGCCCGCAGCGCCGAGGTAGACACCTTCATCGACGCCCAGCTGGAGAAGTTGCAAGGCAATCCCGGTCCCTCAATCCTTTCCGTACTTTCGCGCGCTGGTATGTCCCGCGCAGGAATTGGCGGAAATGTAAAAGTTATCATCGGTGGCGGCCAGAACGAGCCACGCGATGCGCTTGCTGGTATGGTCGCAGCATTGCTTTCGCACCCTGATCAACATGCACTGATCAAGGTGGGCAAACAAAGCTATACTGACGCCTTCCGCGAGTACACGCGGCTGGAGGCCCCGATCCAGATGACCCCACGTATGATCGCACGTCCCGATACGGTTGACGGGGTCACATTCGAGAGTGGTGATCGCGTGTTCCTCATGTACAGCTCTGCGTGCCGTGACGAAGATGTGTTCGATAATCCTGATCAATTCGACATCACCCGCAACACCTCATCTGCGATCCCCTTTGGTGCGGGTCCGCATTTTTGCGCAGGGGCTGCTGCCTCTCGTGCCTTGGTCGCTGAAGTCGCCGCGCCAGCATTGTTTGAGCGCTTCAAAGGACTACACCTCACTGGACCAGTCAAATCACATGGCTGGGCCTTTCGGGGCCCGCTAAGCGTTCCTGTCGCATGGGGCTGATCCCCCTTGCCGCGCGCGAAAACACCACCATGTTAAGCGTATGATAAAAGTAATCCCCATCCTGCTCGCCGTTCTTTACGGCCTCGCCATGTACCGCTTTTCCGTCTGGCGCACAGGGCGCGAGCTGGATGAGAAATCAACTGTGCTGGCCGATCCGAAACTGGTCGCCATGAGCAAGCAGATGGCAAAGGCGCTGGAAATCCCCCAAATCCGCGTCCACATCTACGAGATCGAGCCTGTGAACGGCCTTGCTGCCCCTGACGGCCGCATTTTCATCACACGCGGTTTCTACAATAAGTTTCACAAAGGCGAGGTTACAGCCGAAGAGCTGGCAAGTGTGATCGCGCATGAACTTGGCCACGTCGCCTTGGGGCACTCTCGTCGCCGGATGATCGACTTCTCAGGCCAGAACGCAATGCGCGCCGCCCTCGGCATGGTATTGAGCCGTATTATTCCTGGTATCGGCATCTGGATCGCCAATATGCTGACCTCGTTGCTGGCCGCAAAACTCTCGCGCAGCGACGAGTTCGAGGCAGACGCCTATGCTGCGGCCTTATTGACCAAGGCAGGTATCGGGATTGATCCGCAAATCTCGCTCTTCCACAAACTCGATGCGCTGACAAAGTCGGGTGGTGGGGCAGCACCTGCGTGGCTTATGACGCACCCCAAGACCGAGGAGCGCATTGCAGCCCTCACCAAGATGCAGGTGAAGTGGGACGCGTGAGATAAAGACACGTTCAGGCAGTCAGTGCTTTACCCAGCCTTAGCAGACGCGCTTTCTTCATCAGCGAGCGCATGTTCCAATCCTCACCCGAGAGCCGCCGCGCCTCTTGCACAACAGCTTGTGCAATCTCCGTCACTCCATCGGGATCAGCGTGAAACATCCCGAGTAGAAACGCATCAGGATCGTTGCGGCTCAACCCTTCTTCGGCAAGTATTCCGCGCGGGAAGTCCTTGGCATTCATCGTAACAATACCATCTGCATTGCCATGCACAGCCGCTGCCAGAACATGAATATCATTCGGATCAGGCAACCACAGACGTGCCTCTAATCCTGCATGCACAGGCACGCTCGCTTTTGGGAATGCGGCCTGAACCATGGCGACTTCGCCACGTGCAACAACTTCGCCTTGAGGCCCAAGCTTACGTGCTGCCAACGCCCATTCCTCAAGAATGCGGGCCGACCACAGCGGCGTGTAAGCCCCCGTTCGCGCCACACCCAGCAACATTTCCCGCATAACAGTGGGATAGATTACACAGGCATCGAGCAGCATCTTCATCAGATTAAAGGTGGAAGAACAGCGACTTGAGGTAGCCCGTTTCGGCCAATTGTGGAAGCTGGGGATGGTCAGCGCCCGCAAATCCCGTATGGATGAGGCTTGGACGGCGGCCTGATCTGCCAATCCCGCGCACAGATGCAGACCGGAACGCGGCAAGGTCTGCTGCGTGGGAGCAGGAACACAGGCCCAAAACACCACCCTCGGCCACGAGTGGAGCTGCAAGCCGCGCAATACGCTCATAGGCCCGCAAACCCGCCTCAAGAGCAGGTTTCGCAGGAGCAAAAGCAGGGGGATCACAAATGATCATATCAAATTCCGCACCCTCGGCGCGCAACGCAGTCAACACATCAAATGCATCACCCTGACGGATGGTGACTTTATCTGACACACCCATTGCGGCAGCACCCTGCTCGGCCAACGCCAACGCAGGTGCAGATCCGTCGATACAAAGCGCAGAAGACGCACCAGCAGCGATCGCAGCAAGACCAAATCCGCCGACATGGGCAAACACATCAAGTACGCATGCCCCCTTGGACAAAGAGGCCGCAAACGCATGGTTGGGCCGCTGGTCATAGAAAATACCAGTCTTTTGGCCGCCTGTAAGGTCCGCCAGATAGGTGGCACCGTTCATCTGCACTGGCACTGCGCCAGTCGGCGCCGCTCCTGCCAGAACGCCGCTCACATCGTCGAGCCCCTCAAGGCTGCGCGTGCGGCCCGAAGCATTCTTCAAAACATTTGTAACACCCGTCACTTCGATCAGCGCTGCAGTCAGCGGTCCAATCAATGCATCTGACCATGCTGCGTTCGGCTGAATCACACATGTGTCGCCAAATCTGTCAATGATCACACCGGGCAAGCCATCGGCCTCAGCGTGGACAAGGCGATAGAACGGCGCGTCATACATCCGCTCGCGCAAGCTGAGTGCGCGGCGCAAGTTGCCCTCCATCCATGCCTGATCAATCGACGCTTCTGGATCGTTATCCATCATCCGACCGATAATCTTGGAATTATTATTAACTGTCACCACACCCAAGGGCTGGCGCAGGCCATCTTCCAACACGGCCATGGAGCCTGCTGGCAGGCCCTTGGTGCGGCGGTCAGTGACCAGCTCGTTGGCATAAACCCATGGTGCACCGTGCCGTATGGCACGCGCATTGGCCTTTGGCATAAGGCGAACTATGGGAAGTGGGGCGGATACGGGAAAAGGCGCTATTGTCATAGCGCCTTCCCTAGTCGGTTACCAGTGAAAGGGAAAGCTAGATTCTGTTGACCAGCTGGAAGAAGCCTTGGCTTGCGTTCTTATAGCCCTCAGTTTTGGTCATTTTCTGGCGGATCACTTCGGCCAGATGATTGGTCAAGCGGACCTTTTGGGTCAGGCCACGTGCTTCTACTGTTTTCGCTTGCTGGCCACCAAAGGCTTCAAGGTCTGTCTCAATACGGCGCGGCTTGGACAAATGCTCACCTGTTCTGGCATCGCGCAGCATCATGTCGAACACAACATGGTGGACCCCACCAACTGTATACCGTGCTTTTTCGCTCAGCGCATGGAAGCGGACCAGCTGCACATCAAGGATAATTGGCACTTGGCCCTGAAACGAAGTCGTTCCAGCGGTCATCGCATCTTTGAGGATCTTACCAACCTGCGCATGGCGGTCACCAATCGGATCCTCACGCCAAACGATATCACCGTTGGGGTTGTACCGGTTGGCCTCGGATGCCTTGAGGCTTGAGGGGACGTTTATGTTGACCTGCGAGACCGTGATCTGCTCCACGATTGCCTGTTGCAACGCGTCCGCAGTCGACTGCCGTTTGGTTTTTTGGAAGCTGTTGGTTCCGTAAGTAACTGTTGCTGTTGTGTTGGCCCCGGAAAGAGGTGCAGCGCGTGTTAAAACGTCAGATGCACCACATGCGCTCAATGCGGCGCCAAGGGTCAGGGCACATGCCAGCTTAATCATCTTCATCTCGTTACTCCTCGGACCGAATGGGTCGCCTACTTGTTACAGCAGCTTGTTTGGAGGGAGATTGAGGCAGGTTTTAGACAAATTTGGGCCAAACTTAGCACAAATTCGCAGTATTTACGTAATTTCGAGACTTATCTAACGGAAGCTTAGGTCAGCTTGAACGCATTTTCAATCACGCGCACGGCTGCGCCAGCCGCCCCGACGACGTGGCGTAGCGATGGTGTGAAGCCCTTCGGACAGAACTTCGGACATCGGATGCGCAGGGTCACTGCCGTAGATCGCCAGCAAGTTTCGCATGGCCGTGTGAGTATCACGTTCACCGCTGAGGCTGAGCGCCCAATCGAGAAAGATTGAGCGACATTCTGATTTGGTGAT
Organism: uncultured Sulfitobacter sp.; assembly: GCA_963934545.1. Taxonomy (GTDB): domain Bacteria; phylum Pseudomonadota; class Alphaproteobacteria; order Rhodobacterales; family Rhodobacteraceae; genus Sulfitobacter. The sequence goes on along the minus strand of CAWVZA010000113.1, from coordinate 1,313 downwards.
CCCTTCGATCCGGTAGGCCTCAAAAATCAGCCCCTTGGGATCATCGGGTATTGCTTTGTCCATCATATTTCGTCTTTCACATGGGCGGCCAGTGCTGCGGTAATGATTGCATCAGCATCAGCATAGGTCTGGATCAGTTGCGTCTCCAATGCGTGCCCCTTGTCGTTTTCAGGCGCAACACCAACCGAATGGATCAAAAATTGCCGCGAGGCCACACGCAATGTGTCCAGCTTTAAGGCGCGCGAGGATAAAAGCCGCGTGGCAGATTGCAAAGCCCATAGCGGTTCATACGCGCGGATCAGCACTGCCTCACCTGCGCCGTCAATAAGACCTGCCTGCCGCGCCGCCGCCAATCCTGCAGGAATGTCGCGCGCCAATGCGCCACCCAACAGCGCACCCGCTTGGGCAAAGAGCTCAATATCCTGAAGCCGCCCTGCCCCGATCTTTGCATCGAGCACACCATCAGGCGATTTGGCCGCAGCAATCCGCGCCCGCATCTCGGCTGTCTGTTGACAGATATGTGCTATTTCGCATGCACGCACGACGATCTCTACACGCACCGCCTCGACCAGTTGCCCCAGCACCTTTGGACCTGCGATCACTTCCGCACGGGTCAGCGCCAGATGCTCCCACACCCACGCCTCTTCGCGCTGATAAGTGGTAAAGCTGTCGATGGAGGTCGCCACTGGCCCCTTGTTGCCAGAGGGCCGCAACCGCAAATCCAACTCATAAAGCCGACCCTGCGCCATGGACGCGCTCATTGCGGTAATCATAGCTTGGATCAGCCGCGCATAGTATTGCCGCGCTGGCAACGGGCGCTTGCCCTCAGAGGCCTCAACACCGTCCGCATCATAGATCATGATCAAATCCAGATCGGACTGCGCCGTCAGACGCCCCGCGCCAAGCGACCCCATCCCGACAATCACAGCGCCATTCCCGGGAGGTGGCCCATGTCGGCGAGAAAACTCTGTTATCACCACTGGCCAAAGCGCGCGCAGCACCGCACGTGCCAGATCGCTATATTGCTCGGCCGCTTGAGCCCCATCGGTGAGGCCACGAAGGTGATGTACCCCAATTCGAAAATGCCACTCCCGCGCCCACGCCCGTGTGCCGTCCAGCTGCAACTCATAATCATCCAACGTACCCAGCCGCGCAGCCAGCGCATCAAACAGCACCTCTTGCCCTGGCCAGTCGCTGAAAAAATCTCCACCTATTACTGCATCCAGCACAGCGGCATTGCGCGACAGATGCGCCGCCAGCATCGGCGATACCGATACAATATTGATCAACAAATCTGCCAGTTGCGGGTTCGA
>CAWVZA010000112.1:0-8128 GCA_963934545.1 uncultured Sulfitobacter sp. | reverse complement strand
CGTGTGAATCATGACAACTCGATAACCTCAATCAGTTAATGGGTCCTGACCCTAGAGGCTTTATGCGCTGGGCAAGCTAGGGGCGTTCACATGTCAAAGTAATTCAACAGCATTTATTATGTCGGAAATGTGTGGGTGGTCAGCGTAGGTGGTAACTCATTCTACACCAGCTACCAAACCCCTTATTTATATGATTATTATAAAAAATTCAGGTATTGGCGGAGGCTCAGGGATTCGAACCCTGGGGACGCTCTCACGCCCGTCGGTTTTCAAGACCGGTGCAATCGACCACTCTGCCAAACCTCCGCTGTGAGTTCTTCCTAAAACGCTCGAAACGATTCTGCAATTAGGCAAAATCACACTCATTGCGGGGAAATTTGCCGATCAGGGCATGCTTCTCTTGTCGCAAGGGGTCGTGGCGGGCTACAACGGCACAAATGCTCCGCAAAAGGGGCGGTTAGGCGTACGAATAAAACAGGCACGCGCGCAGGCAAGGACGAGGGTCAATGAGCAGTAAAGTCAAACAGGTAAGCGGAATGAAACCGGCAAAAGCAAGGCGCGCCCGGTTGGGTAATTTACTCACCATGGGTCTGCTCGCAGGTTGTGACGAACAGCGCAAATTCGCCTTCCCCGCCGCCAACCAAAACCAAGAACAAGCCGCTGCCCCCACAGGACCCTTGATTGAACGTGATATTGAAGCGCCGGAAATCTTCTCTGTTACTGATGGTGGATTGTGGGACGGAAGACCCAGCTTGGGTGGTGTTTGGGTTGCGCATCCAGATGTAACTGACCCTGAGCGGGTGATTATTCGCAACAAGAGCAATGGCAAGTTCGTGCGGCCAAACAAATGCGCGGTGCTGGCCTCGCCCCGACGGTCAAGCAAAGCAAGATCAACGGCAAGACGTTCTGGCGAGTGGTTGTTGGCCCTGCCGCAACCAGTTCGGAGCGTACAAAAATTCTATCTACCATTAAATCGGAAGGCTTCACTGATGCCTATGCCGTTTCCAACTGATACGTGAGAGGTGCCTGATATGGGCGGAATGAAACTTGCTCTTAGTGCTTTGGCGCTCTTGGCCTCATCGGTCACGGCCCATGCATTCGACACCCGCGCAAAAGCCGCATTTGTGGTAGATTATACCAGTGGTACAGTGCTAATGGCCAAGAATGCAGATGAGGCACTCCCACCAGCCTCAATGTCCAAGCTGATGACGCTTTATATGGCGTTTGAAGCGGTCGAAAATGGCATATTGGACCTTGATCAACAACTGCCCGTGTCTGCAGCGGCACAGCAATACAATGGCTCAACTATGTTCCTCAGAGAGGGGGAACGTGTCAAAGTCGAAGATCTCATTCGCGGCATTATAGTGCTGTCTGGCAATGATGCCTGTGTGGTGATCGCAGAAGCCCTTGCTGGGACCGAAGCGAAGTTCGCACGTCAAATGACCATGCGCGCTCAGCAACTTGGCATGACCAATTCGACCTTCACCAATTCAAACGGATGGCCCAAAGCGGAGCACCGCATGTCGATGCGTGATCTGGGCCTAATTGCAGGCAAGTTGATCAGGGACTATCCGCAGTATTACCCCATGTTCGCGCAGAAGGAATTTCTGTTTGACCCCGCGGAGTCTGCCAACCGACTGAACCGAAACCCGCTTTTGGGCTTGGGTATCGGAGCGGACGGTCTTAAAACAGGCCATACCCAAGAGGCAGGTTACGGCCTTGTTGGCTCCGCCAAGCAAGGTGATAGGCGGATCATATTTGTCCTGTCCGGCCTCCAATCCGGTCAAGCGCGTGCGCGTGAAGCCGAAGCATTGACCAATTGGGCCTTCCGCCAGTTCGCACAGACTAATCTGGGTGCTACAGGAACAAAGATTGCGGAGGCTGACGTCTCTGTCGGTGCAGAAATGACTGTCGGCATGGAGTTGGCGGAAGATATTTCGCTCTTGATCCCTGTGAACCCGATAGAGCCTTTAAAGACAGAAGTGGTCTACAACGGTCCAATCAAGGCACCTGTAAAGAAAGGGCAGGAAATTGGAGAGCTGATCATAAGCCCCGAAGGTTTGCCTGAAAAACGTGTCGCTCTGCTCGCGGATCGTGACATTGCACCACATGGTTTTGTCAGCCGCATGGTCGCCGCTGCACAGCATCTGGTCGCACGGATCAATTCAGGCCCCGCGCCGGAGGCATCGTGACTGCACAGCTGTCCCGCGAGGGGTTGTTTATCAGCTTTGAAGGCATTGACGGGTCAGGTAAATCGACCCAAGTCAAAAGGCTTGCTGAACATTTACGCGCCATCGGGCACGAAGTTCTTGTTACTCGAGAGCCGGGTGGATCGGACGGGGCGGAAGAAATTCGTGCGCTTGTATTGCAAGGCAATCCCGACCGCTGGTCAGCGGAGACGGAAATCCTGCTGTTCACTGCCGCGCGGCGCGATCATCTAGAGCGGTTGATCCGCCCTGCCCTTGCCGCAGGTCAGATTGTGATCTGTGATCGCTTTGCCGACAGCACGCGAATGTATCAGGGCCTCAGCCGTGGCGATCTGCGCGAAACCGTCGACAAATTGCATGACCTGATGATCGGGATTGAGCCGGACCTTACTATCCTGATAGACATGGATCCTGTCGAGGGCCTCAAACGTGCCAAGGGGCGTCAGGGCATTGAAGAACGGTTTGAGGATTTTGGTGCGGAGCTTCAGGCGGCGATGCGGGCGGGGTTTTTGGGACTCGCAGACGAGTACCACGAGCGCTTTCGCGTGATTGATGGGGGACAGGCGATGGATGCAGTGGCCCACGACATTACCAAAGCAGTCGATCTTGCACTTAGCGCAGGCTCCTGATCTCGTTAGTAAAGAATAGCCGCAATTTACGAAAATCCCGATGCCCATTTCAAACCATGGCAATCCCCGATAAACCGCGCTCATGAGTGATGAACAAGCCCCCCAGCCAGAGCGCCTTAATGGTGCGCCCCACCCGCGAGACACCCCGCACCTGATCGGTCAGGATGCGGCACAGACGGCCTTTGTCGATGCGTTCAACACAGGACGTCTGCACCATGCTTGGATGCTCACAGGTCCGCGCGGCGTGGGAAAAGCAACATTGGCATGGCGCATTGCGCGTTTCCTTTTGGCCACTCCAGCGCCAGAGGCTGGCGGCATGTTTGCACCAGAGCCCCCGAGCACGCTGGAGATTGCTGCAGATCACCCGATCGCTCTGCGGGTTGCTGCTGGTGTTGAGGGGCGCATTCGCAATGTCACTCGAACAGTTAATCCAACAACCAAGAAACTCCGACAGGAGATTGTTGCCGATGACATCCGTGCGCTGAACGGGTTTTTCCAGATGTCTGCGCCAGATGGTGGCTACCGTGTCGTGATCATTGACGATGCGGACTTGATGAACGTCACCGCAGCAAACGCTTTGCTCAAAATGCTCGAAGAGCCACCTGCCCGCGCACTTCTTATTCTCATCTCGCATCAACCCTCAGGCCTTCTGCCAACGATCCGCTCGCGATGTCGCACCCTGCCCCTGCGCACTCTGGATGCAGCAGAGGTCGCTCAGGCAATGGCGCAAGCAGATGTGCAATCAGCCAACACGGATGCACTTGCTGCCCTGTCTGGCGGCTCTGTTGGCGGGGCCATGCGGCTATCCTTGTTGGGTGGTGCAGCGCTTTATACCGAGCTGGTAGACCTCATGGGCACTATGCCCGATATGGACCGCCCCCGTGCGCTCAAACTGGCGGAACTTGCTGCGGCACGCGGCGGTGAGGCCAAGCGCGATTTGCTGTTCACACTGATTGATTTATTGTTGAGCCGCTTGGCGCGCACTGGAGCCATGGGAACACCGCCCAGCCCGCAGGCCGCCAGCGGCGAGGCCGACATCCTCAAACGCCTTTCACCCAATCCGCACCAAGCGCGTGTTTGGGCTGATCTTGCTGCCCTCATCGGAGCACGTGCGCGTCATGGCATCGCGGTCAACCTTGACCCTGCTGCACTGGTCCTAGATACCTTTACCAAGATGGCACAGGCAGCGCCGCGCTGACCCTCGAACAGATTTTTCCGGAGCGTTATGACCGATAACCCCACCATAACCGACAGCCATTGCCACCTCGACTTCCCCGAGCTGATCGCGGAATTGCCCGATGTGATTGCCCGTGCGCAAGACGCAGGTGTGGCGCGGATGTTAACAATCTGCACCAAGCTCAAGAACGAGCCTGCCGTGCGGGCCATTGCCGAAGCGCATGCCCCCGTGTTCTATGCCGCTGGCACCCACCCGATGAGTGTCGCATCCGAGCCTATGGCGACGCTGGAGCAGCTCATTGAAATCGCGCAGCACCCCAAGATGATCGGCATCGGCGAGACTGGCCTTGATTATCATTACACCACCGAGAGTGCGCAGATGCAGCAAGACAGCCTACGCACCCACATCACAGCTGCCCGTGAGACGGGTTTGCCCCTGATCATCCACAGCCGCGATGCTGATGAGGACATGGCAACAATCCTGCGCGACGAGCACTCAAAGGGCGCATATACTTGCGTCATGCACTGCTTTTCCTCCTCTGCTGAATTGGGCCGCGCCGCCCTTGATCTGGGCTTTTACCTCAGTATGTCCGGCATCACCGCATTCCCCAAAAGCCAAGAGCTGCGCGACATTTTCGCCGCTGCCCCGCTTGAGCGGATACTTGTTGAGACAGACAGCCCCTATCTCGCGCCACCGCCCTTCCGTGGTCACCGCAATGAGCCTGCTTACACCGCACACACGGCCCGCAAGGCGGCCGAAACGTTTAGTATGGAATATGCCGGTTTCGCAGCCCAATCGGAAGCAAATTTCGAGCGCCTGTTCACCAAAGCTGCCACTTACGGGGCCACAACATGACCGACACCATGCGCGTCACCATCCTCGGCTGTGGTTCATCAGGCGGAGTGCCGCGCTTGGGCGGCGTTTGGGGTGCTTGTGATCCGTCAGAGCCACGCAATGCGCGGCGCCGCTGCTCTGCATTGGTTGAGCGGATCACAGATGCGGGCACCACTTCCGTTTTGATCGACACTTCGCCTGACATGCGCAGTCAGCTTTTGGATGCGAGCGTCGGTCGCCTTGATTCCGTCCTTTACACCCACGCCCATGCAGACCATGTGCACGGTATGGATGATCTACGCATGATTGTGATCAACATGCGTGCACGCCTGCCCGTTTGGGCAGACCAGCCGACCCATGATGCGCTGATGGAACGCTTTGGTTATGCCTTTATCCAGCCTGAAGGCTCCATGTACCCCCCAATTCTCGACATGAATTTGATGCAAGGTGACGTCACGATTGACGGACCCGGCGGGCCACTGACATTCACGCCCTTCCTTGTGCCGCACGGCGGGATGGACGCGCTGGGGTTTCGCGTGAATGATGTCGCATATCTGCCTGATGTCGCAAGCATCCCTGATGAGATATGGCCGCAGCTCGACGATCTGCGTTGCTGGATCGTCGATGCGCTGCGTCGTGATCCGCACCCGACACACAGCCACTTATCCCAAACCCTTGACTGGATTGAGCGTGTAAAGCCACGCCAAGCCGTACTGACCAACATGCACACCGATCTTGACTATGCCACCATCGCGGCAGAGACACCCGACCATATCCAACCCGCTTTTGACGGAATGCAGCTTGATTTTGATCTTAGCTAACATTCACCATCGGCGCATCTAAACCGAACAGAGACTGCGCCCCATGCAACTGCTTATTGATGTCATTCTACCTGTGTTTCTGGTCATCGGCTTTGGCTATGTGGCTGTTTGGCGCGGCCTGTTTCCCGTCGCGGGCGTGGACGGTGTGCTGCGCTTTGCCCAAAGTTTTGCCGTGCCCTGCCTGCTATTTCAAGCGATTGCCAACCTTGACCTAAGCGCTGCTTTCGATGCGCGTCTGTTGTTCAGTTTCTACACAGGTGCCGCGATCTGCTTTGCGCTTGGTATGATGAGCGCACGGGTATTTTTCAAACGTGAATGGGAAGATTGCGTGGCCATCGGCTTTTGCTGTTTGTTCTCAAACTCGGTGCTACTGGGCCTGCCCATTTCCGAGCGGGCTTATGGCGCGAACCAGCTCACTGGCAATTACATGATCATCGCAGTGCATTCGCCATTTTGCTACGGGCTTGGCATTACTGTGATGGAATTTGTGCGCAACCGCGGACAAAGCGGTACGGCCCTTGCACGCTCGGTCAGCCGCGCAATGTTTCATAACCCTCTGGTCATCGGGATCGTTGCAGGGTTAGTGGTAAACTTTACGGGTTTTGTCATTCCGTCTGTAATCGATGATGCCCTGACGCTCATCGTTCGGGCAGCCCTGCCCGCGGCTCTCTTTGCCTTGGGTGGTGTGTTGATACAGTACAAACCCGAAGGCGATATGAAGGCGATTGCCATGGTCTGTTGTATCGGCCTTGCAGTGCACCCCGCGCTTGTTTGGGGTATGGGCTCTGCCCTCTCGGTCCCGCAGGACCTGTTTCGCTCAGGTGTGCTGACTGCTGCGATGGCACCGGGGTTCAACGCGTACATCTTTGCCAATATGTACGGGCGCGGGCGACGCGTTGCCGCCTCATCGGTGCTGATTGCAACAGCGTCATCGATCCTGACAGTCTGGGTTTGGTTGAATGTGCTGGGCTAGGGCTTTTTGTTGGGATTGAGACGGATCAGCAGTGGAACAATCGCCACAACCAGAACCGCAGCGATCAAAAATGGCGCTCCTGGAAAATAGAGCCCCTCCGCGCTGACAAACCGCTGGAAAACAGCCGTCATTGCCAAAGGTGCCACAACAGCCGCAACTGATGCCAGCGAGGCAATCACGCCCTGCACCAACCCTTGTCGATCCTCACCCACGCGATTAGCAGCGAATGCGGTCACCAGCGGAGGTGCCATATCAGCAAGCGTGGCGATAGGCAGCACTAGGGCCACAGCCCACGCCGCCGTGGAGAACCCAAACCCCAAGAGCCCAATGACGGCTGCTCCCGTGGCGATCATCAAGGTTCGGTAATCCCCGTACCTTTTGGTTAACCGCGGCAGCAGGCCCGCCTGCACCACAGCGATCAAAATGCCATAAGCTGACAGGGTCAATCCGATGGTAAACCCGCCCCACCCGAAAACCTCACGCCCCCAAAAAGCCCATAGCGTCGGATAGACCATGTTCGCAACCTCGAACACAAAGATGCAGATCAACGGGATCGCCAGCCCCGGAATTGCGAAGGCGCGCACAATCGCCCCGAAGGGATTAAGATCACGACGACCAAACGATCTGCGGTTCTCAGGTTTGAGCGATTCAGGCAAAACGAAAATGCCAAAAATCACATTGAGCGTAGAGAGTGCCGCAGCTATCCAAAACGGAGCAGTGATGTGCCATCCTGAGGCCAGCCCACCCAACGCAGGACCAAAAACAAAACCGATCCCAAATGCGGCCCCGATCATGCCAAAAGCAGCCCCGCGTTCCTCAGGCTTTGTGATGTCAGATATAAAGGCGGTTGCCGTGATGTAGGTTGCCCCTGCCATACCCGCGATGATGCGCCCAACCAGCAGAACCCAATAGGTTTGCGCCATGGCCATGATGACATAATCAAGTGCGAGGGTCGCCAATGCCAAAATCAAGATAGGTCTGCGCCCGTAGGCATCTGACAAGCTTCCTATTATAGGACCAAACAGAAACATCGCGGCCGCATAGGCCGACATCATCACACCGCCCCACAATGCCCCTTCGGCCGTGCTGCCAGCGCCTACTCGGTCCATCAAATCAGGCATAATTGGAAAAACAATGCCGAAGCCGATAGCGTCGATCATCAGGGTAGCCAAAATAAAAAGAAAAGGGCCATTGAGCTTCATAAGAACACTCATGACACCCAGCCCCCCGAGCATACAAGGCGCAAAGAGAAGAATGACCTCCGGCACAGACCTGTCGAAGCGCATATTTGAGAATACACGACGCCTCAGAGTTGGAGGGATGTATCAGAAAATTTCAATGCCTTCGATTACACAGAAAACACTATGTTACGTTAGTCAAAAAAGACCGCGTAAAATGGTGCGGGTGAAGTGCATTAAATATCCGTACCACTGGCTTTGTTGCACAAATCTTCCTTCGGCCGGACTACCCCTTACCCCAGACGGATT
>CAWVZA010000111.1:0-8235 GCA_963934545.1 uncultured Sulfitobacter sp. | reverse complement strand
AGCACCAGCTCAAGCTCTTTGGGGTAAATATTATAGCCACCCGAAATGATCAGGTCCTTGCCACGCCCGACAATGGTCACATAGTCCTCGGCATCCTGCACACCCAAATCACCCGTGATGAAAAAACCGTTCTCGCGCACTTCTTCCTCCGTCTTCTCGGGCATGTTCCAATAGCCCGCAAACACGTTGTCGCCGCGCACTTCAACCACACCCGTCTCACCGCGCGGCAGCTCATTGCCGTCTGCATCCGCCACCCGCAGCTCGACGTCAGGCAAGGGCAGTCCAACAGTTCCCGCACGCCGCTCCCCGTCATACGGATTGGACGTGTTCATATTCGTCTCGGTCATGCCATACCGCTCCAGAATGCGGTGCCCCGTCCGTTCCTCGAACGCCACATGCGTATCCGCGAGCAACGGCGCAGAGCCCGAGATAAACAGCCGCATCTTCGCCGTCAGGTCACGATCAAACCGCGCATCATCAAGCAGACGCATATAGAACGTAGGCACTCCCATCATCGAGGTCGCCTTTGGCATCCAAGCTACTAACTGATCCACATCAAGCTTGGGCATAAACACCATCGAGCCCCCTGCGATCAGCATAACATTCGTCGCCACAAACAATCCGTGCGTGTGGAAAATCGGCAAGCCGTGCAGCAGGACATCATCACTCGTAAACTGCCACAGCTCTGTCAGCGTCACTGCATTGCTGATCAGGTTCCTTTGCGTCAGCATCGCCCCCTTGGAACGCCCAGTCGTGCCCGAAGTATACAAAAACGCCGCCAGATCATTCACATCCCGCTCAACCGTCTCAAATGTCTCTGCCCGCGCATCCGCCGCATCGCTCAGGCTACCACCACCCGCACTCAACGTCGCAAACGCAGCGCCCGCACCATCCGCCACCCCGCACAATTCATCCTCCCGCGCAGGATCCCCCACTAGCAGCGCCGCACAGCTGTCACTCACGAAATACGTCACCTCAGTCGCTGTATACGCAGTGTTGAGCGGCAAAAATATCGCCCCCATCTGCGCACAAGCAGCATAAAGCGCGAGCATATCAGGGCACTTGCCCATTTGCACCGCCACACGGTCCCCCGCACTCACCTTCAATCCACGTAAAGCATGCGCCAGTTGCGCCGCGCGCCGCAAAAACGCATCATGCGTGATCACATTACCTTCAGGCAGCTGCAAAAACGGCGTATGTTTGCCCATATGCGGGGCAAACAGGGTGTCAAAAAGGGGGTTAGTCATACTGGAAACCTTCATACAATTTGTCGCACCCTACCCCAGCCTTGCGGCGGTGAAAATGTTCAGATTGCAGTCAAATTCAAGTCCACCAGACACCCTCACTTGCACGCAGCGCAATGCTGCCTGTGCGAAATCGCCCGTATACAAACGGCCTCTAACCCATTAGGGGCAGGAAAACTTATTCTCTAATCCGCTCAGGAACACCCCTTGATTCAAACGATCGCAGACGCACTGGCCGCTCAAGGCTATGATACAATGACACCAGTTCAGGACGCCGTTATCGCTCCCGAACTCGACGGCGCGGACCTTCTGGTTTCCGCCCAAACAGGCTCGGGCAAAACCGTAGCCTTCGGCATGGCCATCGCCCCCACATTGCTCGGCAACGAGACACATTTTGGCCGCGCTGGCGCGCCACTAGCCCTCGTCATCGCCCCCACACGCGAACTTGCCATGCAGGTTAGCCGTGAACTTACATGGCTTTACGGCAAAGCGGGTGCAATTGTCGCCACTTGTGTCGGCGGCATGGACACCCGCACCGAGCGTCGCACGCTCGACCGTGGCGCGCACATTGTTGTGGCCACTCCGGGCCGCCTGTGTGACCACATCAAACGCAATAACATCGACCTCACTGACATCCGCGCAGTCGTGCTGGACGAAGCAGACGAAATGCTCGATCTGGGCTTCCGCGAGGACCTAGAGTTCATCCTCGGCGAATCCCCTGCGACACGCCGCACATTGATGTTCTCCGCAACCGTGCCCGCGGCGATTGCCAAGATGGCAAAAGGGTACCAGCGCGATGCGCGGCGTGTGTCCGTTGTCTCGGATGGCAAACAGCACTCTGACATCGAATACCGCGCGCTCACTGTGAACCCGCGCGACACCGAGAACGCGATCCTGAACATCCTACGCTTCTATGAAGCCAAGAACGCGATCGTCTTCTGCAACACCCGCGCCGCTGTGGCCCGTCTGACCGCACGCCTGTCAAACCGCAACTTCTCCGTTGTGGCTCTGTCCGGTGAGCTGTCCCAGCAAGAGCGCACAAACGCGCTGCAATCCTTGCGCGATGGACGCGCCCGCGTTTGTGTGGCGACTGACGTTGCTGCACGCGGTATCGACCTCCCGAACCTCGAGCTGGTCATCCACGCCGATCTGCCCACCAACGCCGACACTCTCCTGCACCGCTCTGGCCGTACCGGTCGCGCGGGTCGTAAAGGTGTCTCTGCGCTGATCGTACCGCCAAAAATGCGCTCGAAAGCAACCCGCCTGATGGGCTGGGCCAAGCTTGACGCAGAATGGGCACTTCCACCATCCGCTTGCGAAGTGAACGCAGCGGATCAAGAGCGCCTGCTCAACGACGACGCATGGACAACACCTGCACCCCAAGACGCAGTCGAATTCGTCGGCAAACTGGTCGAGCTATACTCGCCCGAGCAACTGGCGACCGCCTTTGTGAACCTGCACCGCTCGCGCGGCTCCGCACCCGAAGAACTCTCCAACCCTGGTGACGGCAAAGAAACCGCACCACGCATGGAATTCGGCAAATCCGTCTGGTTCACTGTATCGACAGGCCGCAACGACGGAGCAGAACCACGCACAATCCTGCCGATGCTCTGCCGCGTTGGCGACATGACCCGCGATGACATTGGTGCGATCCGCGTCCAGCCGCGTCACTCCTATGTGGAAGTCGCCGAAGGCGCGGTGCCAAAACTCACAAACGCCCTTGGCCCCGACATGAAGGCCGAGGACGGCGTCACACTGACCCGTCTCGACGGTGTGCCGGACTTTGGTCCCCGCACAGGTCGTCCCGACAACAAAGGTAGCGGCCCAAAAGGCGGCAATGATCGTGGTCCCAAGCCTGCGTGGAAAGACAAGCCAGCTTACGATAAAAGCCCAAAACCTGCGCCGCGCGACAAGCCTGCCTACGACCCCGACGCGCCAAAGCCCGCCTATAAGGCAAAGCCCGCACGCGATGAGGCCCCCAAGGCAGAATATAAGCCACGCACCGACAAACCACGCGGTGCGCCAGCCAAGTCAAAGCGCGACACAGCACGCCCGCCAAAGTCCCACAAGACTGAGCGGACGCCCATGAAAGCAGGCGAAAAGCCAAAGGCGAAGCCAGCATGGAAAGACAAGCCCGCAGGCGACAAACCAGCGGCCAAGTCTGGCGCAAAAGCAGTGTGGAAAAAGCCATCCAAAGAAGGCGCCGCACCAGCGCGTGATGCGAAACCAGCGGGCGGCTACAACCGCGCGTCAGACGCTTCCAAGCGCTTCACTCCTCCGGGCAAAGGCAAAAAGTCAAGCGGCCCGAAGAAGTAAAACAGACCAGACGGAGTTTGGAATTTCTGCTCCCTCAACATTCTGTACCGCACAATAAAAAAGGCCGGAGCATCTGCTCCGGCCTTTTTCTCATCCAAATCTAATCCTGATGGATCAGCCTTTCCCTTTCCAAGGCACCAGCACCCGCTCGGCACCGCGCATCAGCATATCAATGCCAAAGCCGATGATACCAATCAGGATAATGCCCAAGATAACGATGTCGGTATTCTGGAACTTGGACGCGACCATGATCATCATGCCTGCACCCTTCTCCGCCGCGACCAGTTCGGCCGCAACAACAGTGCCCCAACACACACCCATCGCCACACGCGCACCCGTGAAAATTTCGGGCAGTGAGTTGGGGATGATGACATAGCGCATGATCTGCCACTTGCTGGCACCCAACGAATAGGCCGCATGTACTTTGGCAATATTCACTCCAGACACACCGGACCGCGCCGCAATCGCCATGATCCAGAGTGCTGCAAGGAACAGCAGGATAATCTTCCCTGTCTCACCAATGCCCGCCCAAATGATCACCAGCGGGATCAACGCCAGAGGCGGCACAGGGCGCATGAATTCCACAATCGGATCAAACCAGCCACGGAACCAGTTGCTCAGACCCATGGCATAGCCGAGCGGAATACCCACAACAGCACCACAGACAAAGCCTGCCACAACGCGGAACAATGACCAGCCCAAGTGACCCAACAGCGAAGTTCCACGAAAGCCCTCGTCCAATACTTTCATCGTCCGGTCGATCACGGCCTCAGGCGACGGCAAGTACAGCGGCTCCATCTGCAAACCATTCTCTGGCGCAAAATTCGGCGTGCCCTTGTCAGAGATGGTCACCGAACCGCCCTCGATCTCGACCGTATCACCCGGCTTTACAGACGTACCATTGATCGCGACTACCTTGGCACCATCTGCACGCTTCACATCATCATTCTTGTCAAACGCCACGAGCTGGCTGCGATACTGTGCGACTTTGATGCTGTCATTCTTGGCGATCCCGTCGCCAGCCTCAATCACAGGCGCATCAGATGTTTCCTCACGCCCATGCACCAGAATGGCCACGGTGGCTGTATCCGTCTGCCCATTCGCTTCAACCGTATATTCAAACGATGTCTCGCCTTTGAACGGGGCAGGCGCATGCAAAAAGCTTGGGATCATCGAGGACCCTGTGAACATCCCCCACAACAAAAACAGCGTCAGGATCGAAATGATACCCGCCGCACGGTTGGGCCGCACAGCGCTCTCATCGCCAAACGTCACTGTCTTGAGCGCGGTATAGCCGTCCTTTGTCACGCCAACGCGTGTAAAGATGAAGGCCGCGACCGCAAAGATGCCGATATATACGGCGAGTAGGATAATACCCGTCATGCGCTTTCCTCCGTGCGGCCCATAATTTCTTCTTCCATGTCCCAGATCATGCCGAGGATTTCCTCACGCTTGATCGCAAAATCGGGATGTTTCTTTACTTCCCGCAAATCTGCAGCAACGCCCAACTCGGCGAATGGCAAACGGTACTCTTTGTGGATACGACCGGGGCGCGGGGCCATCACGATCAACCGCTCTCCAAGCAGCAGCGCTTCCTCGACCGAGTGGGTGATGAGGATGATCGTCTTACCCGTCTCTTTCCACAGCTTGAGCACAAGCGATTGCATCTTCTCCCGCGTCAGCGCGTCCAATGCGCCCAGCGGTTCATCCATCAAAATCACATCAGGATCGTTTGCAAGGCAACGGGCCAAAGCCACACGCTGCTGCATCCCGCCTGACAGCTCGTAAACCGCCTTTTCCTTAAAATCCTGCAAGCCCACAATATCCAGCAGATGGTTCACAATCTCTGCCTTGTCGTTCTTGGGCATCCCCTTCATCGAGGGGCCAAATCCTACGTTATCGCGCACGCTCATCCACTCGAACAACGCGCCTTGCTGGAACACCATGCCACGATCGGCATCAGGTCCGACAATCTTCTTGCCGTTCAGGGTCATCACACCCTCGGTTGGCGCCAGAAATCCTGCAACGATGTTCAGGAGTGTCGTCTTGCCACAACCCGATGGCCCCAGCACACTCAGAAGCTCTCCTGCTTTGAGGTCCAGCGACACATCTTTGAGCGCCTGCACCGATCCGCCACCAGGCAAATCAAACCGCATCGAGAGTTTATCAATGGAAAGTCCGGACATGTCCCTGCTTTCTGACCGTGGCTTACGGTCCAATAGGACGGGGTTGGCCCCGCCTCGTTCTAGGTAAAGGTGTCTTAATTAAAAAGGTCCGGCGCACATATGCACGCCGGACCCGTATCATTCCCGAAGGAATTACATGCCTTTGGCAGCCATCAATGGTGCTGTGTTCACAGTACCTGTGTAGCTGTCCAGCGCACCGTCGATGGAGCCGCTGTCTACGAATACCTGAGCAACGCCGCCCATGAATTCTTGGCTACCACCACCGAGCCATTTAGCGCTCAGCTGGTCGTCCATGGATGGGAATACAAAACCAGCCAGCGTTTCTGCTGTTGCCGCTTCGTCCATGCCTGCATCTTTTGCAATGACGGGCAACATTTTGGCCGCATCATCACCACCAGCGTTCCACATTGCGTTGGCATCTGCCGTCACTTTGAGGAACTTGGCCAGCTCGTCACCGTTCTCGGAGACATAGGACGCAGGCGCGGATGTTACATCAAACACCAGAATGCCCAGCTCTTCTTTCTCGGCACCCGTCAACAAGATGTTGCCAGATTCTTTCATGCGGCGCAGTGCACCACCCCAACCACATGCCATATCAACAGCACCTTGGCTCAGGGCTGCTGCACCTTCGGCTGGCGCCATATCAACAACGGACATGCCTGTTACATCTACGCCAAAGTGGCCCATCTGCTTGAGGAAACCGTAGTGCGCTGCGGTACCAAGTGGCACAGCCACTTTCTTGCCTGCCAGCTCGGCTGCGGATGTCTTGTCGATTTCCAGACCAGAAGCGACAACGCAGTTGTCGTTCTCGGAGTAGGATACAGCCACATCAACAATCTGAATATCCTGACCACCGGATGTTGCCACAACGAATGGCGGCACACCTTGGCTTACAGAAATATGCACATCGCCGGACGCCATGGCCGCAGACATCGCAACGCCGCTGTCAAAGCTGACCCAGTTGATTTTTTTGCCCAGCGCTTCTTCGTATGTGCCATTCACTTTTGCAAACTGAAATGGCATTGGCCACTCAAGGAAATACGCAACGGTGATCTCGCCGTGGCCGTCTGCAAATGCTGCGGCGCCCGTCAGTGACATTACGGCGCCAGCGACAAACGCGCTTACTGTTTTCTTCATCATGTTAATCTTCTCCCAGTTTCATTTTTGCCCAGCTCCTTATCAGAACTCAGGATCGTTCGTTGTTTTATCACAACTGACGCAAACACCCTGTGCGATGCCCGTGACACTTGCAATACAATTTGCAGCGATAACGAGACACAGGGACCCGTTACTGCCATCAACCATTCTTTACCGCATTTCGACGGTCAACCTAAGTTTGGCTCTTACTCAAGCCATGACCACGAAACCACCGCCCTCAGCAGCAGATGCACATCTCCCGTGCACAGCGCCAGAACTTGCAGCACCCTGGAGTTTGCCTGTCAGAATCAAATGACCAGTTTCCCACCCGCCATGAGTCCAGTCAGCCCGTAGCACTCTACTCTTCCAAGACCTCTATTCGAATGAGATCATAGACGCCCTTCGGCCAATGCAAACCTATCCAAAACAAGCGTTTTTGCAGCTGCAGCAAAACTGGCTCTATTGTTCCTTCGATGCTGGCCCTATTTTCAGAACGAATTTCCCCGTCTAACATGAGGTGAATCAGGGAACCTAATACTAATTTCCCACTAATTCTTACACAATCGAAAGGTCGCCTCCATGGACGGTACATTTAACGAAAATGACATCTCCCGCATCGTAGAGGCGGACCGCGCCCACGTCTGGCACCACCTAAGTCAGCATAAACCCTACGAAACCAATGACCCCCGCATCATCGTTGAGGGCAAAGGCATGCGTGTCTGGGACCAGAACGGTAAAGAGCACCTTGATGCCGTTTCGGGCGGCGTCTGGACCGTCAACGTAGGCTATGGCCGCGAATCAATCGCCAACGCAGTGCGCGACCAGCTTATCAAGCTGAACTACTTTGCAGGCTCCGCAGGCTCGATCCCTGGCTCTATCTTCTCCGAAATGCTCATCGACAAAATGCCCGGCATGAGCCGCGTCTATTTTTGCAATTCAGGCTCGGAGGCCAACGAGAAGGGCTTCAAAATGGTTCGCCAGATCGCACACAAGCGTTTCGGCGGTGCCAAGCACAAGATCCTTTACCGCGACCGCGACTACCACGGCACAACGATCACAACCCTCTCCGCAGGGGGGCAGGACGAACGTGGCGCACAATACGGCCCATTCACACCAGGCTTCATCCGCGTCCCCCACTGCCTAGAGTACCGCAGCTTTGAGCAAGACGGCGCACCTGTTGAAGGGTACGGCGTCTGGGCCGCGAACCAGATCGAGAAAGTCATCCTTGAGGAAGGCCCCGAAACTGTCGGCGGCCTGTGCCTTGAGCCTGTAACCGCAGGCGGTGGCGTCATCACCCCTCCCGATGGCTATTGGGAGCGTATCCGCGAGATTTGCGACCAGTACGATATCTT
>CAWVZA010000110.1:0-8252 GCA_963934545.1 uncultured Sulfitobacter sp. | reverse complement strand
CACTCTCTTATCAAATAACGCTATTTGGACCCATAAGCGCTGACGTCAGACAGATTTGGATTCTCCAAAGGTACGCCAACCGATCGGTTAGAAAGAGTACCAATAGCTCAAGAGACACCCCGCAAAACCTCCAAACCGACGCTAACCCAGTTGCGGCGCGCTATGCCCCAAAATGTCGCTGGGGACCTATTATCATGCGAGGGGTTGGCATTCGGAGAAGGGGCCACTAGCTTTTATAGTAGGCACGCGCTCATGCGCACCTGCACTTTTTTGCAGCAGGGTTGACGGGCGATGCATATCCCCTGATCATCTGTCCAGACTAGCGTTTTCGCATGTATGCGCGACGGCGTTAGCACCCAAAGCAGGAAAAACCTGCAAACACCAAACCCGCCAAATCGGGTCTTATGTGGCGCTGCGCCCCTCGGACGTGCCGCCGCTTGTACAACAGAGAGGAAGAATATGACATTCACCACACGCACCGGTAAACCGCTGCCTCAGTCCATTCTGGACCATGCAGAGCAAGCGAAAGCCGATCCGGTAAACCGCCGCGAGTTTTTCTCGATGGCGACCGCATTCGGCGCCACGACAGCAACCGCTTATGCCATGATCGGCATGCCAGCCCCCGCGATGGCCGATGGTCACAGCAACAAAAAAATGGGCGGCACAGTTCGCATGCAGATGGAAGTCCGCGCCCTCAAAGATCCACGTACCTATGACTGGTCGCAGATCGCCAACTTCTCACGCGGCTGGCTGGAGTATCTCGCCATCTGGGAGAACGATGGTTCCTTCACCCCTGGCCTGCTTGATAGCTGGGAAATTAACGCTGACGCAACCGAGTACGTTCTGAACGTGCGCAAAGGCGTCAAATGGAACAATGGCGATGACTTTACTGCCGGAGACGTTGCACGCAACATCACGGGCTGGTGCGACAAGTCGCTTGAGGGTAACTCGATGGCGGGCCGTTTCGCCACGCTGATTGATGCGACCACCGAAAAAGCTGGCGAAGGCGTTATCGAAGTCGTCGACAGCCACACTGTCAAACTGAACCTGCCAGCGCCGGACATCACGCTGATCGCAGGCATGGCTGACTATCCAGCAGCTATCGTGCACAGCACATTTAGCGCTGACACGATGCTCGACAATCCAATTGGCACGGGCCCCTACCTGCCAGAAATGCTCGAAGTGGGTGTCAAAGGTGTGCTGGTCAAGAACGCTGATCACACATGGTGGGGCACAGAAGTCACAGGCGGACCCTACATCGACCGCTTGGAATACATCGACTATGGTACGGACCCGTCTGCATGGATCGCAGCGGCTGAAGCCGAAGAGGTCGACGCATTCTACTCCATGGAAGGTGACTACATCGACATTCTGTCCGGTCTCGACGGCTGGGTTGAGCACTCGATCGCGACAGCAGCAACCATCGTGATCCGCCCTAACCAGTTGGCGGAAATCGACGGCAAGAAGCCATATGCGGACAAACGTGTACGTCAGGCTTTGGCAATGGCTGTAGACAACAACGTCCTGCTGGAGCTGGGCTATGCAGGCAAAGGCATCACCGCCGACAACCACCATGTAGGACCGATGCACCCCGAATTTGCAGAAATTCCAGCGCGCAAAGTCGATCCCACTGCCGCAATGGCAATGATGGAAGAAGCTGGCATGGCCGATTTCGAGCACGAGCTGTTCTCGATTGACGATGCTTGGCGCAAAGACACCACCGATGCCGTAGCAGCCCAACTGCGCGACGCTGGTATCAAAGTGAAGCGGACAATTTTGCCCGGCTCCACCTTCTGGAATGACTGGGTAAACTATTCGTTCTCCTCGACAAACTGGAACGCACGCCCACTTGGCGTCCAAATCTGGGCCCTTGCCTATCGCTCTGGCGAGGCATGGAACGAGGCAGGCTTTTCAAACGCAGAGTTTGATGCGGTCCTGACAGAAGCGCTTGCGACACCAGACGTTGAGAAACGTCGTGCGTTAATGGCAAAAGGCCAGGTAATGATGCAAGAAGAAGGTGTGACGATCCAGCCATACTGGCGCTCGCTCTACAACCACACAAAAGAGGGCCTGACAGGCGCCGAGCACCACATCGGCTTTGAATACCACCCTGCACGGATGGCTTGGAGCTAAGCGCTCTTCGCAAATCGTACAAAGTAGAGAGGGCCGCACATGTCGCGGCCCTTTTCTATTGAGCCGTTATATTTTGCGGGATGTGATAGCGCATCAAACGTCTATCCAAATTATAATTTGAGAAATTTCTTCTGCGTTATCAACGCAACCAACTCACGCGCAGACTGCATCTTAGAGCGCTGCGCCGTGTCAAGCTGCGCCTCTGCGCGCGCATAAAGCGGTGTTTGCGTGTCCATTAGTGCTTCGATTTGAGCCAAAGCAAGCGTTTCGTCTCGCATCGGTTGAAGATCACCTTGTGCCCGTACGCGTGCAACATGCTCTACTGGAGAGGTACGTAACCAAACCGTGTGAAACTGTGCCAAAAGCTGAGCGAAGGGCGCTTCTTGCTCCACCAGACCGCAAGAAACCGACAAAACCATAGGGCCACTCTGCTTGATCACTTTTTCAAGCGCCTCGGCCTCAAGACGGCGATACCCGTCAGCGCCATAGAGCGATAAAACCTCAGCTAGAGGCATACCTGTCTAATCTTCAACCATGCTGCTCAGTTCGACAAACGGCATGTTCAATGCATCTGCTGCACGACGCTCCAAGGTTGTTTTACCCGCACCGCGCAACCCCATGAGGCAAACACGCCCCTTGCGTGGACATGGCGGCGTATGAGCGCTCAACAGGACTTTAACAGCGGCCCTTACATCATCAGGCGCGCTCTCGAAAAGTTTGGCTATACGCTGCGCTTCAGGATCAACAGAAATTTGCTGTGCGATCAGAGCTTCAATCGGCATTTCCAGCGCCTTTGCAACCCGCTCCAGCAGCGCGATGGAGATATTGCCCTCTCCCGCCTCAAGCTGTGCAAGGTAGCGCGGCGAGACACCCGACAATTCGGACACTACGCGACGCGGCATGCCCTTTTGCTTGCGCACTTCGCGCACGCGGCGGGCCACCCTATTGATTAGCGCATGGCGGGAATCTTCGGTGCTCTGTGGTGTGCTCGAATCATTCATAAGCCTAAGTATAGTGCAGATTCATAACCCTAAGTATAGACCAGATTCGCAGATCACCAAATATTAATAATAACGCAATCTAATGCGCCATGACGGCGCAGTCGAAAAAGCCGCTCATCCTAACGGATGATGGCAGCTCATTGAATTATTCAAAAAAAGAGATGTTTGGTGGCGTTACCTGGATTTGAACCAGGGACCTAACGATTATGAGTCGTTCGCTCTAACCAACTGAGCTATAACGCCGCCGTGCGGGTGAACTATGATAGCCGCCCGCCAGCGTCAAGCCAGAAACCGCACCCTTGGGCGGGTTAGACCCACTTCGCCAAGGGTGGGAGGCTCATGAGCACCGCATTGGCATCATGGCCCGTCTCCAGACCAAATTTAGTGCCCCGATCATAGACCAGATTATACTCCGCATAGAGGCCACGGTGAACCAGTTGGGCGTCTTTGTCCGCCTCGGTCCATGTTTGCGGTTTCCGCTTTTCCACCAAGGGCTGATAGGCAGGCAAAAAGGCGCGGCCAATGTCTTGAGTCAAAGCAAAATCCGCCTCCCAGTCACCAGTGTTGCGGTCATCCATAAAGATACCACCAACTCCCCGCGCACGGTTGCGATGCGGGATATAGAAATACTCGTCCGCCCACGCCTTGAGCTTGGGGTAAATCTCAGTGCCATGTGGGTCGAGGTGTTTTTGCTGTGTCGCATGGAAATGCGCCGTGTCCTCGTCATATTCGATACACGGGTTCAGGTCGGAACCGCCACCGAACCACCACGCCCCGGGGGTCCAGAACATGCGTGTGTTCATATGTACCGCAGGTGCATGAGGGTTCTGCATGTGCGCGACAAGGCTAATCCCTGCCGCCCAGAACCGCGGATCATCCGCCATGCCTTGTACGCCACGTGCTGCCATCGCTTTTTGCGCACGCTCACCCAGCGTGCCGTATACCGTCGAGATGTTCACACCAACTTTTTCAAAGACACGACCGCCACGCATCACGCTCATCAATCCGCCACCCGCGTCAGAGCCATCGTCAGAGGTGCGCGTTGTCTCCGTCACGTCAAAACGGCCAGCAGGCATGTCAGTGAGCGGCCCCTCCGCATGGGTATCTTCGAGCCCTTCAAAAGCTGTTACAATCTCGTCGCGCAAAGTACGGAACCACGCGGTGGCGCGGGCTTTTTCAGTCTCGAAGGGTGCAGTCATAGCATGGCTCTCTGTCAGAATTTTCTGACACTGTTACACCATACTTAAACATGCGTGAACAGAAGCAACATCGTGCACATTAGTGCGCAGGCGCAGACACCGCATCGAGCAAGGAACGCCCGCCGTCCACCACCATAACCTCACCAGTCATAAAGCTGGAACTATCAGCAGCGAGGAACTGAACCGCCTGAACCAACTCATTCGGCGAGGCAATGCGACCCAGCGGCGTATGGTTACGAATATCATCACGCCACTCACGGTTCTCAGCGACAGAGGCCTTGAGCGAAGCGGACATAACAGAGCCAAAAGCAACCGCATTCACGCGTATACGGTGAGGTGCCAGCGCCAGCGCCATTGAGCGTGTCATCTGGTCGAGCGCTGCAGACGCGATGGAGTATCCCATAAGCTCAGGCGCGGTTTGATGCGCCGCCGTAGAGCTAAGGTTAATGATGGAGCCGATCTGCCCTTCGGGCTGGTCTTCCGCCTGCTTCATCATGCGTTTTGCCACTTGTTGGGACAAACGCATCGCAGTCATCAAGTTCTGCTCCAGCAGCAATTCAACAGAGGTGTCATCAACATCAAGTGCATCCGTCGGGATCACCTGCCGTGATGCGTTGACCAAGATATCAACCTGATCAAAGGCATCAATGGTAGCAGAGACCAGATTGGCAATGGTCAGACGCTGGCGCAGATCGCCTGCAAAAAAGCGGATGCTGCCCTCGTCTCGCGCATCGCCCAGCTCTTCCTTGAGCTTCTTCTCGTCCATATCGGCGCACATAACGTTGGCACCCTTGTCGGCAAAATCACGCGCAATGGCGAGGCCGATGCCGTTGGCCGCACCAGTAACAATAGCAGTCTTACCAGAAATGGAAAATGACATGGGCTGTCCTTATTCGCGGCGTTTGCGCAGGGGGCGTGAGGCATGAAACAGCTTGAACCGAGCATCGCTACCAACCTCGTCCACCTGAATGAAACGGGTTCTAAGCTCCGCCTCGTAGGGTAAATGACGGTTTGCCACCATCCAAAGATGCCCTTGGGGCGTCAACAGACGCGCAGCGGAGGCCACGAATGCCTGCCCGATCTGCGGTTCAGCGGCGCGACCCACGTGAAAGGGTGGGTTCATCACAACAGTATCAATTTTATGCGTTGGAGCCCAATCGGTACCGTCTGCCCAATGAAACTCTGCCCGCGGGTCGGTCACGTTGCGGCGCGCACATTCCAGCGCAACATGGTTGGCTTCCACCAGATGCACCGCCTCAATATTTTCGCGCTGCAAAACATGCGCGGAAAGAAAGCCCCAGCCAGCGCCCAGATCGCAGACCTGTTTGCCCAGTTTCGCGGGCAGCGCATCGGCCAACAGCGCAGAGGCAAGATCAACTCCATCTGCCGAAAACACACCGGGTGCTGTCCAAAACCCGCCATCCTTTAACTCTGGCCCCGAGGCCCAATCGGCGAACTGATCCGCCACAGGCTCTTGTACCCAGAACAGTTTCCCATGCGCTTTGGTCACCGGACCATGCACAGTCACTCGGCCGCGCATCGCTTTGAGAATACCCTCAACACCGTCTATCTTTTGTCCGTCGATCATCACGATCCCATCGCTCAGTGCGCAAGCCATTGCGATCAGCGCACGCGCCTCTACTTTGGAGCGCGGCAAACAGACCAGTGCAGCGGCATAGCGCCCCTCCGCCTTTATGGCGACGTTATAGTCGCGCGCCCGCCATGCAGCGTAGGCAGGATAAAAATCATGAATGATCTCCGCACGGTCTCGAGGGATACCATCCAGATCAAGGTCTGCCGAAGGAGCAAACACGGCAATCTTGCCTTCTTCAGGCCAGTTCAGGCCGCCACCATTCAGTGCCAGCAGCAATCGCGAATCGAGCATCGCTTATTCTTCTTTTTCCATAGTACATTGTAGTGGGTGCTGGTGACGGCGGGCAAAATCCATGACCTGCGCCACCTTCGTCTCCGCTATCTCGTGACTGAACACACCCACAACGGCCAGCCCTTTCTTGTGAACGACCAACATGATCTCAAACGCCTGCGCATGATTGAGGCCAAAAAATCGTTCTAAAACATGCACTACGAATTCCATAGGCGTGAAATCATCGTTGAGCAGCATCACCTTATACATCGGTGGCCGCTTCGTCTTTGGCTTCACTTTGGTCAGCAGTTCCGTATCGTCGTCGTCCTGCGGGCCGGCCATGGTAATCGGATCAAGGTGCATTGCTGCTCCTGCGTAAAGTGGATGTGCATCGGGGTGTTGTGATGTCTATATAACGTGAAGCCCCATTTAGAAAAGAGGCATGGCGCCAATATGTCCCAGACCCTTACGACAATCGGTTTCGATGCCGATGACACGCTCTGGCATAACGAGCGTTTCTTTGCCCTGACCCAGTCACATTTCGCTGACCTATTGGCCGATCACACGGATCGCGACACACTTATGGCCCGCCTGCTTGAAGCGGAGCGTCGCAACTTGCCGCACTACGGCTTCGGCATCAAAGGGTTCACTCTGTCGATGATTGAAACGGCGATTGAAGTGACTGGAGGGCGTGTTCCCGCATCAGTGATCTCCGAACTGCTCGACGCCGGCCGTGATATGCTCAGCCATGCGGTTGAACTTCTCCCCCATGCCGCTGACACCGTTGAGCATCTAAGGCATGAGTACAAAGTGATCGTCATAACAAAAGGTGACCTCCTCCACCAAGAGCGCAAACTGGCGCGATCAGGACTGCGCGATTTGTTTGACGGGGTCGAGATTGTCTCGGCCAAGACGTCCGACATCTACACCCGCATTTTTGACGCTCATGGCACCGGAGCTGATCAGGGTATGATGGTGGGCAACGCCATGGCCTCGGATGTAGTGCCAATGATTGCCGCAGGCGGCTGGGGTGTGTATGTTCCACACGGCATCACTTGGGAGATTGAATATGCTGAAACTCCACAGCATGATCGCTTTCACGAAATCCCCGATCTGGCACGTCTCCCCGCGCTGATCGACACGCTAACCTAGGAGAAGGCAATGCCCCAAGCTGATCTAAGTTATTCCACAAAAGTAGAATTTGATGTGCCTGCCGTGTTGGCAAAAATTGAAGAAATCATCAGCGCACATGACACCTCTTCGGGCGCTTGTAAGGGGCGTGCCCATGCCCTCGACATCACACACCATGACCACGTGCTGCTGCGTCTTCGGATGCTCGACAAACCGCACCGCGATGATGCCTTCATGCAAAATTTGCTAACAGCTCTTCAGTCTGCGCTGCGTGACATGATTACCGGCCCCTGTATCATCGGCGTAGAACTGGGATTTTTAGAGCCACACTATGCCGCAAATACCTTCACCTGAATCGCCCGTTTGAAATGAGGCAAATTGCGCCTAAATGCTGCCACATTCTCGCCACATTGGCGGGTGTTGTGCCTAGGCGCTCAAACGCACCCATATGTGCTATGCCGCGGCGCGGAAAATTGCCTAAATGCTTGCAAAAAAAGGGTTATCAAAGCGTACGAATTATGCTATTTTCTCCTTAACAATAAATACGGCCACTCGAAAAATCGGGGGTCAGAGGCAGATTAAGGCAGGTTATCATGAAGGTGCGGCGCATGCAGCCGGCCCGTTTAGGGCTATTTATCTTGGCGGCCATTTGGCTGTTTGTACTTGTTCCCATGAGTGCGAAAGCCGCCCCCTATGCAGCTTATGTAATTGACGCACGGACTGGCGAGGTATTGCACGCCCGCAACGCGGAAACGCGCCTGCATCCTGCATCTTTGACCAAGATGATGACGCTTTATATTGCATTCCAAGCAATCGAGCGTGGCGAGATCTCCCTTGATACTAAAGTGCGCATTTCTAAAGAAGCCGCAGCAGAGCCCCCAAGCAAGCTAGGCCTAAAGCCAGGCCAGCGGATCGCCCTGCGCT
>CAWVZA010000109.1:0-8335 GCA_963934545.1 uncultured Sulfitobacter sp. | reverse complement strand
ACTTCACTGACGTTGACGGCACACGGTACAAGATCACGGACCGCACAGCCGCCGCGAGCGAGTTTGATCTGCAAGACGACTATGACGGACAAAAGCTGCGCCTTGTGCCCGTGAACGCAAATGAACGCATTGCAGAGATTATCAAATGGATTGAGACTGCTGACTTGCCCGATGGCATTTCATACGAATGGACAGGTGATCAGGAAGACCAAGCTGACAGTCAGGCCTTCCTCAGCTCTGCCTTTACCGCTGCATTGGGTCTGATGTTCATCATCCTGCTGGCACAGTTCAACTCGTTTTATAATGCAGTGCTGGTACTGGTGGCTGTGGTTCTATCTACGGCGGGTGTGCTGATCGGGATGCTGGTCATGGACCAAACCTTCTCGATCATCATGACAGGTACGGGGATTGTCGCCCTCGCCGGCATTGTGGTGAACAACAACATCATCCTGATCGACACCTATCAGGAGTTCAGCCAATACATGCCCCGCATCGAGGCGATTATCCGCACCGCACAGGCACGCATCCGTCCTGTTCTGCTGACCACTATCACCACGATGGCGGGCCTCGCACCTATGATGTTTGGCCTCTCGCTCAACTTTGCCGAGGGCGGGTATACGATCGACAGCCCCACAGCACTCTGGTGGAAGCAGTTGGCAACAGCGGTGGTCTTTGGCCTTGGTGTAGCGACTGTGCTTACACTTGTGCTGACGCCCTCATTGCTGGCTGTGCGCGTTTGGGCCACCACCTACGTCGGCTGGATTGCGCAGCTGTTGGCACGCATGTCCATGGGCCGCGCCAGCCGCGCTGCCCGTGACTGGGCATTGCAGCGCGATGCAGTGCGTAATGGCATGGATGAGTTGGTGTGGAGCGATGAGACACTTGAGCTCACACGGCCAACGGCACCACCCACACAACCAGCGGAGTAACGCCGCATCACCCGATCGTGACCTAAGGCCCCTCGCGCGACACGCGGGGGGCCTTATGCTGTGGGCATCTTATCAATGTTGAAAAGGATTCCCTTCATGCATCCCATGCTCAAGACCCTAACCACCGCCGCAGCGCTGAGCGTTGCCGCTCTTGCCTCAACCGCGCAGGCAGAAATGACCGCAAAGACCAGCCCCCATTCCGTGTCGGAAACCATGGACCGCTTGGAAGCTGCCGTGACAGCGGCTGGTGCGACAGTCTTTGCCCGCGTGGATCATGCAGCAGGTGCAGCGAGCGTCGATCAGGACCTGCGCCCGACACAGCTTTTGATCTTCGGCAATCCGAAACTCGGCACCCCCGCGATGCAAACCGCCCAGACCGCTGGCCTTGACCTGCCGTTGCGTGTACTGGCCTACGCCGATGGTGAAGGGGTTGTGCATGTGACCTATCATGCCCCAAGCACTCTTTTTGCCACACACGACCTGCTCGCAGATGCGCCTTACCTCAAGATGATGACAGGTGCGCTGGACAAGCTCACGAACAAGGCGGTTGCTGCGGAATAATGATGCCCGCTCCTGCGCATTAACGGCACTGCACGCGCGCCCTGAAAATTGATGTCAGCCCCGCTTTCGCAGCGGGGCTGTCTTCAGGATCATTCTTCGTTTTGTTGGCGATGCCAAAGCTGGGCATAACGGCCCTCTTTGGCCAGAAGCGCATCATGAGTGCCCTGTTCTACGACTTCGCCCTTCTCTAAGACGATAATCCGGCCTGCCTCCGCAATCGTGCTGAGACGGTGCGCGATGGTCAGCACGGTCCGCCCTTTGCCCGCTTGGCGCAGTGCGTCCTGAATCTCGTGCTCTGTCTCACTATCAAGCGCACTTGTCGCCTCATCCAACAGCAGGATTGGTGGATCTTTGAGCAATGTCCGCGCAATGCCAACGCGCTGCTTCTCGCCCCCTGACAGCTTTAGCCCACGCTCTCCCACGGATGTCTCATAGCCCTCTGGCAGCGCTTTGATAAAGTCGTGGATTTGCGCGGCTTGGGCAGCGGCTTCCACCTCCGCCTGCGTCGCCCCATCGCGGCCATAAGCGATGTTGTAGCCAATAGTATCATTGAACAGCACCGTATCTTGCGGAACCACACCAATCTGGCGGTGCAGCGAGTTTTGCGTCACGTCGCGCACGTCCTGACCGTCAATGCTCAAGCTACCGCTTTGCACATCATAAAAGCGGAACAACAGTCGCCCGATGGTGGATTTCCCCGACCCTGTCGAACCTACGATCGCAATCATCTCACCAGGTTCCGCCGTCAGGCTCACGCCGTTGAGGATTTTACGGTCCTCGTTATAGCCAAAGTGCACGTTATCAAGCTTGATCTGCCCACCTGTCACTTTGAGCGCTGGAGCATTCTCTTTGTCGAGAACTTCGGAAGGTTGCTCCAACAGATCAAACATCTGCCCCATGTCCACCAAAGCCTGACGGATTTCTCGATAGACCGTACCAAGGAAGTTCAGCGGCACAGTGATTTGGATCATATAAGCGTTGATCATGACGAAACCACCAACTGTCAGCGTACCGTCCTGCACTTCAATCGCCGCCATAACCATAACTGCCACCAGACCAATGGTGATGATCACCGACTGGCCAAAGTTCAGAAAGGCGAGCGAGTAGTTCGTCTTGATTGCTGCTTCCTCGTATTTCTCCATCGCGCTATCATAGCGCATGGCCTCACGCTCTTCCGCGCCAAAGTACTTTACGGTCTCATAGTTGAGCAGGCTGTCGATCGCTTTTTGATTGGCGTCGGTGTCCTGATCATTCATCTGGCGGCGCAGCTTCACGCGCCATTCGGTCACGGCAAACGTAAACCAGACGTAGAACGCAATTGTCACGGCGACGACCAGCATGTAGCTGATGTCGAACTGGATCGTCAGAATAATCCCGATCAAGAACAGTTCAAGAATGAGCGGCCCGATGCTGAACAGCAAGAACCGCAGCAGGAAATCCACACCCTTCACACCGCGCTCGATAATACGGCTCAGGCCGCCTGTCTTGCGGGTGATGTGGTAGCGCATGGAAAGCTTGTGAATATGATTGAACGTCTCAAGCGCGAGCATCCGCAACGCACGCTGGCCAACGCGCGCAAAAATCGCATCGCGCAGCTGTTGGAAGCCCACCCCCATGAGACGCGCCACACCATAAGCGATTGTGAGACCCACGGCACCAAGCGCGAGCATCGGCACCCCTTCGCCTGCAAGCCCGTCCACAGCACCGCGGTAGAACTGTGGCGTAATCACGGTCACAACTTTTGACAGGACCAATACAATAATCGCCCAGACGACACGCTTGCGCACCCACGCCATCTCTGGGGCTTCAGGCCAAAGATAAGGCGCCACTTTGCGCAGGACGAGCACCGAGGACTGACGCTCTTGTTTTGCGGCAATCTCTTCTTCGATCACAGCTTGTTTCTTGGAGGATGCTTTTGCGTTTTGCGTGGCGGTGTCAGCGGTCATGGTAGTTCCTATGCAGTGCATTGACTACATAGGGCGTCTCGCCTTCAAGGACCACCTCAGTTTGGCAAATCAAACACCTGACCGGGGTAAATCAGGTCAGGATTGCGAATGGTGTCGCCGTTGGCCTCAACCACGCGCACAAAAAGCGTCCCATCGCCGTACCGATCCCGTGCAATCGCCCAAAGCGTCGCACCCGTTTGCACAGTAATTGTTTTGATCGGTCCATCAGCGTTTGCAGACGCTTGCGCCAAGACTTGTGCAGATTCGCGCTTGAACGGTGTCTCCACACGGCTGCTCACTATGCCTGCCTCACTGACCTCATCCACGCGAAGGGTATACACCCCTTCATCGACATCCGGCAGGTCCCCGCGCCAGCGCCCATCAGACCCTACGGGCAGACTGACCACTGAGCGGTTGTTGAGATATACGCGCACCTTGGCGGTATCGGGCTGTGCACGCCCCGTGAGCTGCACTTCACCCAACTCGGAATACCCGATCGTATCGAGTGCCACTTCGCTGGTCACAACAGGGCTCAAGAGACTTACGCCATCTGCATCAGACTTGAGGACTGCAACACGAGGCGTCTGTGGTACGGGTTCTTCCTGCGCTGGCTCATCAGACATAGGTGCCAGCGGTGCATCTGTGACAACAACTTCAACTGGCTCGCTGGTTGCTGGCAGCATCGCAACTTCCTCTTGCACCGCAGGAACTTGCGAAGGGGCGAGGATAATCTCGTCGACGGACACTATATTCTCGCCCTCGCTCTGCGCAGACAAGCTCACCACTTGCGCGGCACCTGTGGCAGGCAAGCTTGCTATTGCCGCAAAGCCTCCGGTGCTGTCGGCCGTGGCGGTTCCCACCTGCTCCCCGTCCAAGAGAATGCGCACATCACTCAACGGCTCTGCACGGCCTGCGATAATTGTGGTTCCATCGGGCTCACGGCGCAACTCGTCAAAGCTAGGTGCGGTTATGGTGGCAGCCTCTGTTGGCTCAGCTTGCGTCCCCGCATCAGCCCCCTGCGATTGGGTGACCTCGGAACTGACGACACTGGTCGGCACTGCGTCTGGCGTCTGCCCACTGAAACTAAGATATCCGCCCAGACACAAGGCAGCAACCATCGCACCCCCCGCCAAAATTGCGCCGGTGTTACCTCCAAGGGATGTCATCAACTTGCTCATAAAAGCGTTCCCAATTGCTTTGGCGATCATCGCCTGCGTTGAGCCTTGATAGCTGACAAGCTATCAGGGGTCAAAACACCAATAGAGTGTCCCGTTCTTTTTGCCAAAGTGATGCAGGAGTATCCAATGTCTAAACCAACACCCCCCAAGTCTGTCTGCGTCTTTTGCGGCTCACGTGCAGGAGACGATCCCGCCTTCGCCGCTGATGCGCAATCGCTGGGGGCTGGAATTTCAGCCAATGGTTGGCGGCTTGTTTACGGCGCAGGTGATGTCGGCCTAATGGGAACTGTCGCCCGCGCAGCCCAAGAGACGGGCGGCGATACCTTTGGCGTAATCCCACAGCACCTTGTGGATTGGGAAGTCGGCAAGACTGATCTGACCCGCTATGTCGTGACCGAAACCATGCACGAACGTAAAAAAGTGATGTTCATGAACTGCGATGCTGTGGTGGTTTTACCAGGTGGTGCGGGATCATTGGACGAGATGTTCGAAGTGCTCACATGGCGTCAGCTGGGGCTACACTCAAAGCCGATTTATGTCGTTAATACAAACGGCTACTGGGACCCCTTAAAGCAAATTATGAACCATGTAGCGGCAAAAGGTTTTGCCGATGAAAGCCTGCTTGATTTTCTCACGTGGGTGCCTGATGCGGAGGCAGCACTAGCGGGATTGCGAGAGGGCCTTAGCGCCTGATGGCTGCGCAAGTTCGGTCTGCCTTGAGGCAGTTCCTTTCCTCCAACCGCTTTCTTGCGCGCATTGCCCTCGCCTTTCTACGGCACAAGGCATGCGCTATCAAAACTGCAATGCGCGTGCCTTTCTTTGCGATCTTTATCCATGCAACTCTTTGGCTTTGGGTCCTTCTGCTCATGCCTGCGTTGCTACTCGTCACCTATGCCATGCTCTATGGCGGAATCCTTGGCGTGCTAGTCGCTAGTATCTTCGCGCTGGCCCTCCTCGCCGTCGCTGCTCCTTGGCTTTTCCGGTGGTACTTTGTGTGCGTCGGGTTGATGTTGGGGCGCCAGAGTATGGCGCAGCCAAAGGCGACTGATGTAGCGCAATCGCTTGCGAACATCGAAGCAGCGCCAACCACTCAATCACATTAAAAAACCTCCGCAGAGTAAAATATGCGGAGGTTTCAATCTTGATATCAGGGCCACAATGCCGCCCTTCAAATTACATGCGGGACGCGACGTTTTCCCAGTTCACAAGGTTGTCGAGGAAGTTGGTCAGGTAGTCAGGGCGCGCGTTGCGGAAGTCGATGTAGTAGGAATGCTCCCATACGTCACAACCCAACAGCGTTGTCTGACCAAAGCAAACAGGGTTCACGCCGTTCTCTGTTTTGGTGACCTTCAGGCCACCGTCTTTGGCCTTTACCAACCATGCCCAGCCTGAACCGAACTGGCCCGCGCCTGCGGCTTTGAACTCGTCCTTGAACTTATCCACGGAGCCAAAGCTCTCAATCAATGCTTTTTCGAGCTCAGTCGGCATTGCGTTTGAACCCGGCCCCATCATTTCCCAGAACTGGTTGTGGCTCCACAGCTGGGAGATGTTGTTGAAGATGCCGTTCTGAGCTACGCTGGATGCATCGTATGTACCCTTGATGATTTCTTCGAGGGATTTTCCGGCCCATGGCGTGCCTTCAATCGCCTTGTTGCCGTTGGTGACATAGGCGTTGTGGTGCTTGTCATGGTGGAATTCGAGCGTTTCGGCGCTCATCCCTTTGGATGCGAGGGCGTCGTGGGCATAGGGAAGATCGGGAAGTTCAAAAGCCATGTGTTGGGCCTCCTGTTAACGGGATTTCTATCCCGCTAGATGGAGGACGAAATGGCCCCGCGTCAAGACTATTGCCAGAGAATGTTTGCTGATGCCGCCCTAGGCGTTGGGCTCTGCGTCCTGACAGGCTGTGGCGTGTACTTGCGTTGCCCCGTCAGATCCGTACGAAACGACCCGAGAACAAAACAAACAATCCAAAAGCCATCAGGGCGCATGCGAAGATTGTGATCGAGATCGTATCATGCTGAGATATCGATCGAAGCATGACGGGGCGAAGACCTATGCCGATACCCCCTGCCGCCACCAATCCCCACCCAAGCGTTGGCGTCGACCATGGCCAAACCACCCAACGCAAGAACACGCCAACTGTAAGACAGCCGAGGGCCACGATTGATAAGATATGACTATTCAATAGGAAAACTGCCACGACATGTAATGCAAGGATAGATCCTGCCAAGGAGACACCCACTGCACAAACGAATATGAAGGCTATGAATAGCGCAATACTGATTAAGATCATTCCGATGGTGCGTCGCAAGCTGCTATCCCCCTATACCTAACGACTACACCTTCCCCTGAAAATTTGTTTGCACCGTGACCGGCGCGGGGCTTTTCTTGGCCAACTTTCAGAACGCGTTAACCTCTGATCCGGGCTGTGCCGCGACACTCAGGACATCAAATACATATTGCGCGACAGAGCGGAAGCAAACGACGCGAAACACATCGTCTTGTGGCATCCAGAAAGCAGCAGGCACCTGTGCGATGCGTGTACGGCGGATCGTGCCTGCGGTGAACTGCGCAGGCGCCAAATCGACTGGTGCGACCTTTGCCATGACCTCACGGGCATGCGGGCCACTCACTTCAAAAACAGCGCGTGCGTCAGAGACATTCACAGCCAACGCATGGCTCTTTGCAAGTGCTTTTGTCAGCCCGTCAAGCGTCGCAGTCGCATCGGCATAGCCACACATAATCAGCAACTCGTCAGGCGACATCCAAGCGATGCCTTTGCCGCTTTCAGTTGTCAGGCATTCACGCAGCTGGGGAAATTTCACGCCCGTCGCTGCCACTGCTGTCTTCTGCACAGGCTTAGCCGACAAATCACCACGCAGAGTGATCATGCCCACAGGGCCAATCTCTTTTATCTCAGCAATACCAGTGTCGTGCGTGGCGTTCTTCAAAGCGGATACTGGATCAGACATTCTGCTTGGCCCCTTCTTTGTCATAGAACACCGGATCGACGATCCGCGCGCTGTAGGTCTTGCCATCTATGCCGGGGAACTCTAGAACTTCGCCCATGCGGTCAGGACCATTGTGGACCAGACCCATCGCAATCCCCTTGCCCAAGGTAGGCGAGTGATAGCTGGAGGTGACGCGGCCGATCATGTTGCGCTGGCCGTTGTCGTTCTTGCCCGTGCCAACGGCATAGGCACCATCGGGCAGTGTCGAGCCATCAGTCGTTTCAAGCCCCACCAGCTTCCAGCGGTTCGGATCTGCCATGTGGCTGCGCAGATGCGAACGTTTGCCAAGGTAGTCTTCTTTCTTCTTGGAAAGCGCCCAGTGCAGATTGAGGTCTTGCGGAATGACAGTGCCATCCGTTTCGTCCCCAATCATGATAAAGCCTTTTTCGGCACGCAGGATGTGCAAACACTCGGTCCCGTAGGGCATCACACCCAAATCGTGACCAGCCGCCATGAGCGCGTCCCAGAATGCCTGTCCTTGGCATGCATCTACAGCGATCTCATACGACAGCTCACCCGAGAAGGAGATGCGGTAGACGCGGACCTTGAAGCCCCCGATCTCACCATCTGCCCATTCCATAAAGCCGAGTGCCTCTTTGGAGACATCCATGCCGCCGAGTTTTTCCAACGCCTTGCGGCCGTTCGGACCAACAACTGCGATCTGTGCGTACTGCTCGGTGACGTTGGCAACGTAGACGTTCCAATCCCAC
>CAWVZA010000108.1:0-8337 GCA_963934545.1 uncultured Sulfitobacter sp. | reverse complement strand
CGCCCATCTATTGGCAATACGGGATGCCTTCTTTTGGCTGTCTGTACCTGTCGTCTTCCTGATACGTCTCTTGCCAAACTTGTCCCTCACATCTTCTGGTATGGTGAACTCAAACCACCAGTTCGGACTGCTTGACCTAGGGTAAAGATACTTTGGCATATTAAATTACCCACACAATTTACCCACACTAAAGAGGCAAATAGTCCAATATATCAACAGAAAAAGGAAGTATTGGATATTTTGACACTAACAAAAAGTTAACAAGGCTGATCATAAAGGCTTAACGCTTAACCATTACCGCTGCTCGGTCTCCCAATTCGGATGTATCCAAGGCTGGTCATTCGAGGCCGCGAGCGGGTCTTTGCCCAGTACGTGATCTGCCATCTTCTCGCCGACCATAATCGACGGTCCATTCAGATTTCCGTTGGTGATGCGCGGAAAGATCGAGCTGTCGGCAACACGCAGCCCTTCAACCCCGATCACACGGCCCTGACTGTCTACCACTGCGTCTGGATCATCCTTACTGCCCATTTTGCAGGTGCCGCAGGGGTGATAGGCGCTCTCCGCATGCTCGCGCACAAATGCGTCAATCTCGTCGTCCGTCTGCACGTCAGCACCTGGCTGGATCTCGTGTTTGACGAAAGGTTTGAACGCATCTTGCGCAAATATCTCACGGGTCAGGCGGATGCAGCGGCACCACTCCTCCCAATCTTCCTCGTGGGACATATAGTTAAACAGAATCTTAGGATTGTCGGCAGGATTGCCAGAGCGCAGCGAGACGCGCCCCCGCGATTTGGAGCGCATCGGCCCGACATGCGCCTGAAACCCGTGCCCCTCTGCCGCGGCCTGCCCGTCATACCGCACGGCAATGGGCAGGAAGTGGTACTGAATATCAGGGTAGGCAATCCCCGCACGACTGCGGATAAACGCGGCGCTCTCGAATTGATTGGACGCACCCATACCCTTCTTTGTGAACAACCACTGCGCCCCAATCACTGCCTTCGAGATCAGATTCCAGTGTTTATACAGCGTGATCGGCTGGCTCGCTGCCATCTGCATATAGACCTCCAGATGGTCCTGAAGGTTCCCGCCCACACCGGGACGGTCGGCCACCACTTCGATGCCATGCTCTTTGAGATGCGCGGCGGGACCAATGCCCGACAGCATGAGTATCTTGGGCGAGTTGATCGAAGAGGCCGCTAGAATAACTTCGCGCCGCGCACGGATCACTTCCAGCTTGCCGCCTCGCTCAACCTCGACGCCCACAGCGCGTCCATCCTCAATCACCACGCGCTGCGCCAAGGCACGGGTGATCTCAACGTTGTCACGCTTGAGCGCCGGTCGCAGATAGGCATTGGCCGCCGACCAGCGCCGTCCCGCATGCACTGTCTGCTCCATCGGGCCAAAGCCTTCTTGCTTCTCACCGTTATAATCGTCTGTGGCCTCGTATCCCGCCTGCTTACCCGCATCGACAAATGCTTGGAACAGCGGGTTCTCACGCGGCCCACGGCTCACATGCATCGGTCCGTCCTTGCCGCGCCAATAACTATCACCACCATGACCGCCATCATGCCATGTCTCCATGCGACGGTAGTAGGGTAGCACATCAGCATAGCCCCAACCCTCAGCACCTTGATCGCGCCAGTGGTCAAAATCCTTTGCATGGCCACGCACATAAACCATGCCGTTGATCGAGGATGATCCCCCAATCACTTTACCACGCGGACAAACCAGTTCGCGCCCGTTCAAATGCGGCTCAGGCTCGGACAAGTATCCCCAATCGTAGCGCTTCATGTTCATGGGATAGCTGAGCGCTGCGGGCATTTGGATAAACGGTCCTGCGTCCGTGCCGCCATGCTCGATCACCAGCACAGAGGCTCCAGCTTCGCCCAAGCGGTAAGCCATCACACAGCCCGCACTTCCCGCGCCCACAATTACAAAATCAGCTTCCATCATTCCATCTTCCATCACGTGATTCCACTACGGGTCAAGGAGGCCAAGGGCCCCCGGCTCTTGCCGGGCTTGTCCTTGAGGCGTCGGGGAATCGCCCCAAACTTGGCGAGGTGCTTGAGGATCGCATCGCGCCCTCAAGCACCTCTCAGCAAAACGGGAAACACTGAAAAAGCGTTCCCCACTGTATTCGTTTTGCGAGAACACCCGCCACCAACTCCATAATGAGATGCGCGGCAGCGCTCCGCTGGATCACGCCTTCGCTAGAAGGGTGCTTCCATATCGCCCATGCGCACATAGACCGACTTCACCTGACTGTAATGCTCGATCGCTGCCTTGGAGTTCTCGCGCCCCACACCAGAGGATTTCACCCCCCCGAAGGGCGCTTCAACCGGCGCATCATTG
Source organism: uncultured Sulfitobacter sp. (assembly GCA_963934545.1). Lineage (GTDB taxonomy): Bacteria > Pseudomonadota > Alphaproteobacteria > Rhodobacterales > Rhodobacteraceae > Sulfitobacter. The sequence continues at coordinate 5,982 of CAWVZA010000108.1, read as the reverse complement.
TACGAGTTGATAAAGCAGGTCCCTGCCTCAAACCCCGCCACAACGCGGTGCGCGCGTTGCAAATCGCGAGTGAAGACACCAGCCGCCAGCCCGAACTCGGTATCATTGGCACGCGCCATGACATCGGCCTCCTCCTCAAAGTCCAGCACCGCCATCACGGGTCCAAAAATCTCCTCGCGCGCGATGACCATATCGTCCGTTACATCGGCAAAGACACAGGGCTGCATGTAGAAACCTTCACCCTTGATGGCCTTACCACCATAGACGATCCGCGCACCTTCAGCCTCACCCTTGGCGATATAATCCATCGCGATATCGAGCTGGCGCTGTGATACCATCGGGCCAAAGCTCGTGGCGGGATCCATCGGATCGCCAATCACTGCGTTGCCGAGACGCTCAGACAGGCGCTTGAGAAATGCCTCCTTGATGTCCTTATGCACAAACACGCGCGTCCCGTTGGAGCAGACCTGACCAGAGCTGTAGAAGTTGGCCATGATTGCACCCGAGACGGCGTTCTCGATGTCGGCATCCTCGAATACGATCATCGGGGATTTGCCGCCCAGTTCCATCGTGACATGCTTCATGCCTGCGGCTGCAGCGGCATAGACTTTGCGCCCAGTGGGAACCGAGCCTGTCAGAGAGACTTTGTCCACGCGTGGATCAGTGACCAACGCGGCCCCCACATCGCCCAGACCCTGCACCACGTTATACAGACCAGCAGGCAAGCCCGCCTCAAGCAAAATCTCTGCCACTTTCAGCGCACTAAGCGGCGTTGTCTCGGACGGTTTGAAAATAACCGAATTGCCACACGCCAACGCAGGTGCGCCTTTCCAGCAAGCGATCTGCGTGGGGTAGTTCCATGCGCCAATGCCCACACAAACGCCCAGCGCTTCGCGGCGGGTATAGACCCAATCTTCGCCCAACTGGATATGCTCGCCCGTAAGGGTCGCAGCCATCCCGCCAAAATATTCAAGCGCGTCCGCACCAGACGTCGCATCGGCCACGGACGTCTCCTGATAGGGCTTGCCCGTATCATATGTCTCAAGGATCGAGAGGTCGTGGTTGCGCTCCCGCATAATATCCGCAGCACGGCGCAGAATGCGGCCCCGCTCGGTCCCACTCATCGCGGCCCAAGCTGCTTGAGCGCTTTTTGCGGCAGTCAACGCTTGTTCAATAATCGCAGGCGTCGCGGCATGCACAGTGGCAATCACTTCGCCCGTGGCGGGATAGATCACCTCAATTGGCGTACCAGCCGTGTCTTCGACATATACGCCATTGATGAAATGGCTGGTGGTGGGTTGGGTTTGCATGAGGTCTCTCTTTTGTTCAGATGTAGCCCCGCGCAGCATATCCGCGCGGGGCCATTGATTTTAAGTGGCGGTTTTACATGGGGGAGTTGTTCGACGGTGCTGCCTGACCATCGAGGTCTTTCAGCGTGTGGCGTTTCACAAAGAACATGTAGGCCAGTGCCGCAAGGTAGATGCCAATGACAACTGTACCGACCCACTGGATTTGCAACCACTGGCTTTGGAACAGCAGCGTCAGCACAAACAGGCCGGTGGCATTAGCGAACACATAGGACACAGTGCCAAAACGCGCTGTCGTGAGGTTCAGGTTATCTGTGTACAGGCGGATCAGTGAGTCAAACGAGTTGATCACAAACACGATGCCCACGATGGTCATGGCCCAGTTCGGGAAGCCGCCCGTACCGATGCCGTTCAGGTGATAGTAGTAAAGAACCGTGAACCACAGCGCCAAAGGAATGGATGGGAACACCAGCAAAGCGGCAAGTAGCTGCCACGTTTGCAGGCCACCAACAAAGCGCGAAACGAATTGCCCGATCATGATCGACCATGCAAACCACCAGAACAGGTAGAACTCGTGATAGTCCGTCAGCGGAATGATGAACTTGTGGATATTGGTAAAGTAGCCACCGATGTTACTGCCTGTGGAGGCAAAATCACCAACACCCATGCCAGCGTTCAGGAACATATAGGCGATGAGCGCAAAGAACAGCACAGTCGAGCTGACCGAGAGAACCTTCACGAACTTGATATCGGTGGAGGAGAAGGCCGCCACGAGGATCACCAAGAAACAGATCAGATAGAAGACCGGCAGGATCGTCTCACCGTCGCCCACTTCAGCAATGTAGTAAGGCATATAGATCAGGAACAACGCACCCGTGAAGGCACATGTGGTGATGATCACGATGTTGTTGAGGATCTTCACAGCAGGAATTTCAAAGAACTTTACACGTGGTTCAATCGCGCAAAAATAGAAGGTGGTGAGGAAGTAGAACGCCCAGATCAGAAAGCCCCAGAACCCGAACTCAAGTGCGAGCGGATTGGTGAAAGCATAGGCAGGCTCGGCAGCGACATCGGCATAAAGCGGATAGTCAAAGGCGAGTGGGAACATAATCAAGCCCACGTCGAGGCCGGATGTGAACAGAATGGCAATAAACACAAAAAGCGACACAGGCTGTGTGCCCGTTAGGGTCAGGTTCCACCACTTTATTGTACAGAAGATCACAAGCACAAAGGCAAGGATCACTCCGAAGGAGATGATTGAGGTTAGCATTGTTTTCGTCCCTATCGCTTTTTTTCCGGGTGCTTTTTTAAACCTGCGGACCTGCACCCTTCGGGGCCGCTGGTATTTTGGCCTCTCCGAAGGGAGGTATTGCTTACTCCCCGCGCGGGAAGCGTTTGTTTTCTTCTAACACATTGAGGTCCATATGGTTGCGCATGTAGGCCTCCGAGGCCATGCGCAGCGGTTGATAATCCCAAGGGTAATAGCCACCCGAGCGCAGTGCCTCATAGACAACCCAGCGCCGTGCCTGTGATTTGCGCACATCGGCGTCGTACGCCGCCAAATCCCAACGGGCCTCGGATTTCGCTTGGAGTTGCGCAAGAGTTCCTGCGTGGGCGGGGACATCAGCAAGGTTGGTCAGCTCGTGCGGATCGGCCTCCAGATCAAACAACTGATCCGCATCCAGCGTGCAGCGGTTGTATTTCCATTTGCCATAATGCAACGAAACCAGCGGGGCATATGACCCCTCAGCGGCGTATTCCATCGCTACTGGTTCAGTACGCTCAACCCCCTGCCCCATAGGCACAAGAGATTGCCCCGTGGTCCATTCCGCAACTTCCTCCATGCTGACACCCGCCAGATCACAGAGCGTCGGGCAAAAGTCGATAGTGCTTACAGGGGTGGTGTGCAGACCCGCCTCCATCTGCGGTGCACAAATCATCATCGGCACGCGGGACGAGCCCTCGTAAAAGCTCATTTTGAACCACAAACCGCGCTCCCCCAGCATATCGCCGTGGTCAGAGACGAACATGATGATCGCTTCTTGGCGGGTGTCTTCCAGCGTCTGCAAAATCTCGCCAATCTTGTCATCGAGATAGCTGATGTTGGCGAAATAGGCGCGCCGGGAGCGTTTGATGTCTTCTTCGGTTATGTCAAAATTGCCCCGATCATTGGCGTCGAGGATACGCTTAGAATGATTGTCGTGCGCCTCGTAGGGCATCATTGGGACGTCGGGCAGCAGGTGCTCGCAGTCCTCGTACAAATCCCAATATTTCTTGCGGGCCACATAAGGATCGTGAGGGTGCGTGAAGCTGGCCGTCAGGCACCACGGACGCGCATCAAGCCCGCGTGACAACTCATAGAGTTTGCGCGTGGTCTCATAGGCCACGGCATCATCGTATTCCATCTGGTTACTGATCTCGGCCACACCTGCGCCCGTCACGCTGCCCATGTTGTGGTACCACCAATCAATCCGCTCCCCCGGCTTGCGGTAATCAGGGGTCCAGCCGAAATCGGCGGGGTAGATGTCTGTGGTCAAACGCTCTTCAAAACCATGCAGCTGATCCGGTCCCACAAAATGCATCTTGCCTGCGAGGCAGGTCTGGTATCCTGCACGGCGCAGGTGATGCGCATAGGTTGGGATGCTTGAGGCGAACTCGGCCGCATTGTCATAGACGCCCGTCGCGCTGGGCAACTGGCCCGACATAAACGCCGCCCGCCCCGGCGCGCAGAGCGGCGAGGCAGTGTAGGCATTTTTGAAACGGGTAGAGCGCGCTGCCAGTTTCTTGAGGTTTGGCGCATGCAGCCATTCGGCTGGGCCATCGGGAAAGAGTGTTCCATTGAGTTGGTCCACCATGATGATCAAGATGTTCGGCTGGGTCATTTTGCGTCTCTCACGATCAAATCCAGAGTGTTCAGGACGGTTTGTTTGGCTTGGCTACTGGAGCCATCCTCAGAGAGGGCCGCGCGAAGATAGAGCCCGTCAATCAGGGCGGCTAATGTCTCGGCGTGCATCTGCGGTGTCGCCGTTAGAGGACGCAGCGCCTGGGTAAGGTTTGAGCGCAGGCGCGACTGATAAATCGACAAAAGCTGCTTCATCTGCGGCTGGGTCGGCGCCGCCGCATACAGCGTCATCCACGCAGCAACCGTGGAAGGCGCAAAGCATGTCTCATCAAAGCTGGCCGTGATAATCGCCTCTGCGCGGGCCAGCGGAGTTGCGGCATTGCTCAAGCTGGCGCGTACAACAGCACCGTATTCGGTGAGGATATGGCGCATCGCCGCGAGAAAAATCTGGTTCTTACCACCAAAGTAATGATGGGCCAAAGCAGTGGACATGCCTGCTGTTTTAGCGATCTGGCCAACTGTCACGTCAAGCGAGCCTGCACGCCCGATCTCGGCGATTGTCGCCTCGACCAGCGACGCACGGCGCAGCGGTTCCATGCCGAGTTTGGGCATCAGATTCGGCTCAATATCAACATGGAAGGTAACGTGGTCTTTTTATATTGATCCGTCAATCAATATAAAACTCAACCTTTGGTGGCCGAAGCATCTGGCGTCACATAACGTTTGAGCATGGCCTCCCGCCATGTGATGAACGTGACAGATCCAAGGATCACAATCCCGCCCAATACGACCCATATATCAACGGCTTCATCAAACCAGATGAGACCCAACAAGGTCGCCCAAACCAACTGTAGGAACGTCACAGGCTGGGTCACAGTCATTGGCGCCGCCGCAAAAGCAAGCGTCATGGTGTAGTGTCCCGCAGTGGCAAAAACGGCGACACCAGCGAGGAACATCAACTCACGCGAGTTGGGCGTCACCCAATCGGCAACGGCAAAGGGGGCCAGACCAATTGTCACAAAGATCGACAACATCGCGACAACCACTCCAGGCTTGACCTCATCTGCCATGGCTTTGGCGACCAGATAGCTGCCTGCGAACACAACGGCGGCAAGCAGCATGGCCATATGCCCATCGCTGACCTCTCTGAAACCGGGGCGCAGAATGATCGCCGCACCTGCAAGACCCAAAAGGACCGCCACAATGCGCCGCGCGGCAAGGCGTTCTCCGAGAAACACAGCAGCACCAATGGTCACATAGATCGGCGCGAGATAGCCCATAGCAGTGACTTCGGCGATAGGAATGCGCACCATGGCATAAAACCACAAGATCACGCCCCCTGCATGGAAAAGGCCACGCACAGAAAACAGTGTCCACTGCCTGCGCGTCAAATGCGCGTCACGCAATGCACCAATGGAGGGCAACAAAAACACCAGCCCCATAAAATAGCGCAGAAACGCCGCCTCACCGGGTGGTAAGCGCGGCCCCATAATTTTGACCAATGCGGTAACCATGATGAAGCAAAAGCCCGTCATCAGCATCCAGAAGATGCCCGTGAGTGGTTGTTGGTTTTTTTGCTTGGCCATAAGTAAGTAGACCGTAATTCAGATTGGCGCGCAAGAGCTTACTGGGTCAGCAATGCGATGCCGATGGTCCACATGGTTACAGCAATAAGCGCGTCGAGGATGCGCCAGCTTACAGGTTTGGCAAAAACTGGCTGTAGCAGCCGCGCCCCGTAACCAAGCAAGAAAAAGAAAATCATGCTGGCCACAATCGCACCTGTGGCAAAGGCCACTCGATCCTCATATTGCGCGGAAACAGACCCCACCAATA
>CAWVZA010000107.1:0-8426 GCA_963934545.1 uncultured Sulfitobacter sp. | reverse complement strand
TACATCGAGGATTGCGCAGTGACCTTTCCTGCGGGGATCGGCCGCTTGGCCGTGCGCTTCATGATCGCATCGATGTCGGCGTCCCACCACATGTTCAGCGCGCCAGATGCGCCTGCACCAATCGCCAAAAACAGGATTGAGGCAAAGCCTACAACGGGGTTCACCGCAACGGGTGCGGCAAGCATGCCTACCACAGCTGTAAACACAACAAGCTGCATCACACGGGGCTTCAACAGGGCATAATAATCGCCCAGCTGCGGTTCGTTTTCAAAACTCTGCACATTTGTCACGTCGGTCATATTCCGGTCATCCCATTATGGCGCATTGGGCAAATTGTTTAGCGTGGGGCCACAGCGCAGGGTCAACGCTATGGCCTAATGGAGGCGGCACCACTGTGCTGCCTATACCTTAATATTCAGTCAGCAGATGCAATCGTGACCGGCTGTGGAATACCTGCATACTCTTCTTTGGCGCGGCTCAGCCACTCGGCATATGCTTCCTCAGAAACAACCTTCACTGTGATTGGCATATAAGCATGAGCCTGCCCACACAGTTCGGAGCACTGTCCAAAGTAGACCCCCTCTTTTTCAGCTTTGAACCACAGTTCTGCCAAGCGTCCTGGTACAGCGTCTTGCTTCACACCAAAGGCCGGGATGGTCCAAGCGTGGATCACGTCCGCACCTGTCACCTGCACTACGACTGTCTTATTTACAGGCACAACAACGGCAGCATCCGTTGCCAGCAGCCACTCGCTTTCGGAGTAGCCCGCCGCTTCAAGCTGCGCGATCACTTCAGGTGTCTTCATATTCTCGCCGCCCAGCGCTGGTGCACCGATCATGTAGCTGTCAAAGCCAAAACCTTCATCTACATACTCATGATTCCAGTACCACTGGTTTCCAGTCGCTTTGATCGTCACGTCTGCGACAGGGATTTCCTGCTGACGGAACAAAATTGGCAAGGACCAAGCACCGATCGCCATTAGAATAACAATTGGCACAACAGTCCACGCGACCTCAACGGGAGTGTGGTGTGTGAACGTTGCAGGCTTCGGATTGCGTTTCTGGTTATAGCGGAAAGCAACCCAGAGCATCAGACCCGTCACGAACAGTGTGATAATCGTAATAATCACCAGAATCATGCCGTCCAACCACTGCAAATCAGTCGCAAGTTCAGTCACGCCTGGCTGGAAGCCCATAAGGCCATCAACAGGCTTACCAATGATCTCAAGTCCTTGAGGATCAACGTTTTGCGCCCATGCAGGCGCGCTAGTGAAGCCAGCCAAAAGACCGGCAAGTGTGAGGTGCTTTGTCATCATTTTCGTCCTGATTTTCTTGACCCTGTTGGCTAAAACGTCCGAGAGGGCTGTACCACCGTTGTAATCTGGCGCCTTACAATCATATTCTGGTTACGAAAGAAAGTCCTATGCTTGCGTCAGATGGACGCTAATCCCCCTTCCCCCATGCCGGAGCGCCCCCTAATGTCTGACACACCCTTTTCGCCCTTTGACGACATCCTTGACCATGACACCGCCCTCACAGTTCTACGCGAGGCAGTGGCAGGGGCCGATGACGGAGAGTTGTTCTTTGAGCGCACCCGCTCTGAGGGACTGATGTTCGACGATGGCCGCCTAAAGACAGCCAGCTATGACGCGGCGACAGGCTTCGGACTGCGAGCGGTGCGCGGTGAGGTTGCCGGATACGCCCATTCTACCGAGATTTCAGAGGCTGCTCTGCGCCGTGCGGCGCAGACTGCACGCCTCGCCGTTGGCGATGGCGGAGGCACATGGGCAGACGCGCCCATCGGCACCAATAAACAGCTGTACACCGATCAAGATCCCATTGCTGGCGCCGCGTTTTCAATAAAAGTCGAGACACTTCGCGAGATGGACGATTACTGCCGCAGCCTCGACAAACGCGTAGTTCAGGTGAGCGCTTCAATCTCCGCCTCCATACAAGAAGTGGAGATTTTGCGCCCCGAAGGTACGTCCTTCCGCGACACGCGGCCCATGACCCGCGTAAACGTCTCTATTATAGTAGAGCATGAAGGCCGCCGCGAAAGTGGCACAGCTGGCGGCGGCGGGCGCACCTCGCTCGACGGTCTTCTTGCCCCTGAAGACTGGCAAGGCAAAGCCCGCGAAGCGCTGAGAATCGCACTCGTCAATCTCGACGCAGTCCCCGCTCCTGCGGGCATGATGGATGTCGTCCTCGGCCCCGGCTGGCCCGGCATCCTGCTGCACGAAGCGATTGGCCACGGCCTTGAGGGTGATTTCAATCGCAAAGGGACTTCCGCTTTTGCAGGCCTCATGGGTCAACAGATCGCCGCCAAGGGCGTGACTGTATTGGACGACGGCACCATCCCTGACCGCCGCGGCTCTATCTCCGTTGATGACGAGGGCACGCCCAGCGCCAAGAACGTGCTGATCGAAGACGGCAAACTAGTCGGCTACATGCAAGACCGCCAGAACGCGCGCCTAATGGGTGTCAAAAGCACGGGTAACGGACGCCGCCAAAGCTTTGCCCACATCCCCATGCCGCGCATGACCAACACCTATATGCTTGGCGGCGACACGGCCCCCGGTGATATCGTGGCAGACCTCAAGGATGGCATCTACGCTGTAGGATTCGGCGGCGGTCAGGTGGACATCACCAACGGTAAGTTCGTCTTCTCCTGCACCGAAGCATACCGCGTCAAGAACGGCGTTGTCGGCGCACCCGTCAAAGGGGCGACGCTGATCGGTGACGGCGCAACAGCGCTGAAACAAATTCGTGCTATCGGCAATGACCCCTCCCTCGATCCCGGCATGGGCAACTGCGGCAAACAAGGCCAGTGGGTGCCTGTGGGTGTGGGCCAGCCAACGCTGATGATTGGTGGCCTAACAATTGGTGGTGCGGCGGCTTGAGTAAGCCGAATACTTGGCCAGTTTGGCGCACAAGGCCATACACAGAACCTTATCTGCCTTGGGCAGCTGGGCTCCTTGCTGCAATATCTGCGGCATTTTTACCTGCTGTTTTAATGTTGAGCGTTTACAGTTTAAATGCCGTCTTCGCGCTACAAGGCCTGACATTCAATCAGGGAGTTGGCCTAACTGTTGCCATCGCCGTGTCCGCATCAACCTCATGGATAGCCGTGCTTGTTGGCGCGCTGATATTTCGCGTGATGATACGCAAGGGATTTGGTGGCTTGTTGTGCGCGCTTCTGCTCGCTTGCGCGTTAAGTTATCTAAGCTTTATCATCTTTGGAATGTTTGGGGGCGTTCCTGACAACCGATTTCGTGTTTTCCTTTTAGGTTTCACAGGCCATGGCATCGTTTCTTCAGCACTTTTCTGGATATTTTTGAAGGTCAAATCCCCTTGGTTATTACAGGCCCGACAATGAGCTCAGACAACGCTTGAACTGAATTGCCCTAAATCCGTTCACCCCTTGTTGACCAGCAAAAGGTAATACTGATTCCAGCAACAGACGGAGCTACGGGAATGACTGACAGGAATTACGATCCTTCTTCCACTCACCCCCCACTCCCACCCACCCCGGAAGACGAACAGTTTGCCCGTCTCCGTCTGTTGCGCTCGCGCCGGGTCGGTATCTCTACGTATAAACGACTGCTGATTGAACACGGCACTGCGCAAAACGCGCTGGCCGCGCTGCCTGAGGTGGCGCGCGCCGCAGGCGTTGCGGGATACGAGATTTGCCCCGAAGGCGTTGTCCGCGCAGAGCTGCGTGCGCCCATGCGCAGCGCGCGAAACTGCTGCACATTGACCACCCCGATTATCCTGCCTCCTTGGCCGAACTTGACGATGCCCCACCATTTCTCTGGCTCATGGGCGATCCAGCCCTGCTTGCCAAACCGATGATCGCACTTGTGGGCGCTCGAAATGCATCGTCACTTGGCACCAGTATGGCCCGCTCATTGGCTCATGACCTCGGAGAAGCAGGTTTTGTCGTCGTCTCAGGTCTCGCAGTGGTGTCGATGCCGCCGCACATTTGGCTGCCCTTCCCTGTGGCACCATCGCGGCCCAAGCGGGCGGTGTGGATATAATGTATCCCGCCGAAAATACCGCGCTGGCTGAAGATATCGCTAAACAAGGGCTGCGCCTGTCCGAACAACCCATGGGGCTGCAACCCACTGTCCGCTATTTTCCTAAACGAAATCGCATTATATTGGGCTTAGCTCGCGCTACTGTTGTGGTGGAGGCCGCCGCTAAGTCTGGCAGTTTGATTACAGCCCGCGATGCATTGGATCAGGGCCGCGATGTGCTTGCCGTTCCAGGTCATCCTTTCGACGCCCGCGCATCAGGTGGTAATATGCTCATCCGTGATGGTGCCACACTGGCCCGCAATGCGGCCGATATTCTTGATGCCTTTGGCCCTATGCAAGATGACGCGCCACGAATTCCCCACAAGCCCCAGTCTTTGACAAAAGCCAAGCCGCGCCGCAGTTTGCGCGAAGCCGCCAGCCTGCATCTTAACATTCTTCAGCGTCTCGGCCCCTCTCCCGCCGCAGAGGACCAGCTTATCCGTGATCTTCAACTGCCCTCCTCCATGCTTACCCCCGCATTGATCGAGCTCGAGATGGACGGTAAGGTTAAGCGCAGCGCAGGCGGCCTCCTGTCACGGCCCGTTTGAAGTTTCCCAACCGATAGATTTCGGATCAAACTTCCCTGAAATGACGTGCTCTCGCCGCAGTTTCCCCATGCTATTCTGGCATCATACTTTCACCGCGCATTGACAAAGACCCCTTGCATCCCACATGTCAAAGGCCGTAGACGCCGCCATTCACTCCGTCGAAGGACTTTAGTTACATGCCAGTAGTCGTTGTCGAATCTCCAGCCAAGGCCAAGACGATCAACAAATACCTCGGGGATAACTTCACAGTTCTGGCCTCATATGGTCACGTCCGCGACTTGCCTCCCAAGAACGGATCGGTCGACACAGACAATGATTTCGAGATGCTTTGGGAGATCGACAGCGGTTCCAAAAAGCACATGAAGGCGATTGCCGATGCGCTCAAGCTCGACAACGAATTGATCCTCGCGACTGACCCCGACCGCGAAGGCGAGGCGATCAGCTGGCATTTGCAAGAAGCGCTCACGCTGCGCAAATCTATTAAGAAAGACACGCCCGTTAGCCGCGTGGTATTCAACGCGATCACAAAGACTGCCGTGACCGAGGCGATGAAGAACCCGCGCCAAGTCGACATGCCGTTGGTGGAGGCATACCTCGCCCGCCGCGCATTGGATTATCTTGTGGGCTTTAACCTCTCCCCCGTCTTGTGGCGCAAACTGCCCGGTGCAAAATCTGCTGGCCGCGTACAATCGGTCACGCTGCGCATCATTTGCGAGCGCGAGATGGAGATCGAAGCCTTCCGTCCCCGCGAATTCTGGAGCGTCAAAGCGATCGTCTCGACCCCGCCCGGTCAAGAATTCGAAATACGACTAACCGAACTCGCTGGCAAAAAGCTTGATAAATTCGATCTTGATAACGCCACAAAAGCGGAAATGGCAGTTCAGGCCGTCTCAAGCCGCGATTTGAAAGTGGCCAGCGTTGAGGCAAAGCCCGCCTCGCGCAATCCGTCAGCCCCTTTTATGACCTCGACCCTGCAGCAAGAGGCCAGCCGTAAATTCGGCATGGGCGCGCGCCAGACTATGAGTACAGCACAACGCTTGTACGAGGCAGGTCACATTACTTACATGCGGACCGATGGCATCGATATGGCGCCCGAAGCGATGGATATGGCACGCGATGCGATCGCGGATCGTTATGGCGCAAAGTACGTTCCCGAAAAGCCGCGCCTTTACAAGAACAAAGCAAAGAACGCCCAAGAGGCGCACGAATGTATCCGCCCGACAGAGATGTCCAAAGACGGGGATGCACTCAAACTCATGGATGGGGATCAGCGCAAGCTCTATGATCTGATCTGGAAGCGCACTTTGGCCTGCCAAATGGCGAGCGCACGGTTGGAGCGGACTACTGTTGATATCTCATCTGATGACAAGCAGGTCACCCTGCGAGCCACAGGTCAGGTTGTCCTCTTTGACGGCTTTCTCAAAGTCTATGAAGAGGGCCGTGATGATGTCGCAAATGATGATGAAAAGCGTCTACCCCAGATTTCGCAGGGCGACAAACTGATCAAAGCGGCCTCGGCGCGATATAGCGAAGAGTTCGCAAAAGCTGCTGGCGTTGCGGATGATGAAGTTGTGGAAGCCAAAGCAGCCCCTGCTTCTGCTGCTGGCATGCACCGCAAAAGCGGTGCGCTTCTTGCTGAAAAAGACGCCGTATTGGGTGGCCAGCACCACACGCAACCTCCCCCACGGTATACCGAAGCCACGCTGGTTAAACGCATGGAAGAGCTCGGTATCGGCCGTCCGTCTACCTATGCCAGCATCGTGACCACCATTCAGGACCGCGGCTATGTGCGCCGTGAGGGCCAGCGCCTCATTCCAGAGGACAAAGGACGTCTGGTTACAGCATTCCTTGAGAACTATTTCCGCAAATACATCGGCTATGACTTCACGGCCGATCTTGAGGACCAGCTTGATAAAGTGTCCGCTGGTGATGCCGAGTATAAGAAAGTGCTGGATCGCTTCTGGCGTGATTTTTCGGCTGCGATTGCCGAGACGTCCGAGCTGCGCATCACCGAAGTCCTTGAAAAAATCAACGACGTGCTTGCGCCACACCTCTTTCCGGATGCAGGCGACGAAAAAGACCCACGTCTGTGCCCCAACTGTGAAATAGGACGCCTCAGCATGCGCACAGCACGCTCTGGTGGTGCGTTCATCGGCTGCTCCAACTACCCTGAGTGCCGTTACACGCGTCCATTCGGTCCACCGAACCCCCAAGCAGAAGCATCCGCAATTCCGCCTGATGGCAAGCTGCTTGGTGAAGACAACGGCGACGAGATCCGCATGTTCAAGGGCCGCTTTGGCCCCTATGTGCAGCGTGGCCCGCAGACCGAAGAAGTGCCAAAGCCACCGCGCCAGTCTATTCCTAAAGACTGGGAGCCAGAAGAACTTGATCTGGAGCGCGCAGTTATGCTGCTCTCCTTACCACGCGAAATCGGGCCACACCCCGAAGATGGTATCATGGTCTGGGCCAATATTGGCCGCTACGGCCCCTACCTCAAACACGCACCAAGTACGTCTGACCGTGGTGGCACGAATGCCAATCTTGAGGGCATCGACGAAGTGTTTACCGTGGGCATGAACCGTGCCGTTCAGCTCTTGGCGGAGAAAGTTGCGTCCCGTGGTCAACGCGGTGTTGCAGCAGCGCCATTGCGCGAATTGGGGGAACACCCGACCGCTGGCGGCGCAGTGAACGTCATGAAGGGCAAATATGGACCCTACGTGAAGTGGGAAAAGATCAATGCGACGATCCCGGACACAATAGAGCCTGAGGACATCACAATTGATCAGGCCGTGATCCTGATAGATGAGCGTGCGGAGAAGTCAGGCAAGAAAAAGGCGGCTCCCAAGAAAAAAGCCGCAGCGAAAAAGCCTGCGACCAAGAAGGCCCCCGCAAAGAAAGCGGCACCAAAAAAAGCCGAGTAAGAAAAAAGCGCCCTGTGCAAATGGGGCGCTTTTCTTCTTCTGCGAAGACTTATGATTAGAGGTAGCAAGATTTTCAACGGACCTTGCACACAGACATTCAGAGAGTTTCTGACGGTGCTCTACTTCATTGAGGCAAAAACACACCCGTCCGAGATCAGCTCAGGGAGCGTTTTGCACAATCCCTTAGCCACCTGAAACGCAGCCAGCACTTTTGGCACATAATCACGGGTTTCGGGGAATGGCGGCACGCCAGCATGTTGGCGCACTGAACCCTCGCTCGCGTTGTACCCAGCGAGCACCAGAATGGGGTCACTGTCAAACTCACCCATGAGCCAGTCGAGATATTTAATCCCGCCAGCAATATTCTGTTGCGGGACAGAGCTGTCCTCAACGCCAAAGCGGCTGGCCGTAGCAGGTATCAACTGCGTCAAGCCCTGCGCACCAGCACTGCTCACAGCATTCACACGGCCAGACGATTCTACCAAGATCACGGCCAAAGCAAGCGCGGGCGATACTTTAGTCCCGATTGTTGAACGCAAGATATCGATGCCATGCAGCTTAGCAATGTCCTGCATATGCTGAAGCCTTGGTGCAGGTACGCGCGATGTCGCACCTGACAGCGCAGTCATCGCTTTCTCCAAACGTCCAGGTCCTGTTTGCGCAGCATCTGGCGAAACTTCAGCCCAGAACCAGTCATATTGTCCCGCTTTGGGTCGGACGATCTCACCTGACGGTGCAGCTTGTGCTGCTGGAGCAGGGAAAACTGCAGGTGATGGACGGTTAATTTGTACATTTACCCGCTTTCGCGCTCCCACTTTTGTGTCTGAAGTCAGCGCCTATGGGTCCAAATAGGGTAATTTGATAAGAGAGTGTTTTTGGCTC
>CAWVZA010000106.1:0-8721 GCA_963934545.1 uncultured Sulfitobacter sp. | reverse complement strand
ACAGTCACGCTGGAAATTTCTGTGATGATGGCGCAGTTCCCGTCCAAGGAAATCGCGCAGCGCTCGTTTGACTTCCGTACACTGGGCCTTGGCTATGCCAACATCGGCGGCTTGTTGATGAACATGGGCTATGGCTACGACAGTGACGAAGGCCGTGCGCTTTGTGGTGCTCTGACTGCGATCATGACCGGCGTGTCCTATACCACCTCTGCCGAAATGGCGGGTGAGCTGGGTGCATTCCCGGGCTATAAGAAGAACTCCAAGCACATGCTGCGCGTAATTCGTAACCACCGCAATGCGGCCTACGGCAAAGCAGACGGATATAAAGACCTCGCCGTAAAGCCTGTGCCACTTGATCGTGCCAACTGCCCACAGGCAGGTCTGGTCGAAGTTGCAAAGTCCGCGTGGGACGAAGCGCTGGCGCTGGGTGAAAAGCACGGTTACCGCAACGCACAGACATCTGTGATCGCACCAACTGGTACGATCGGTCTGGTTATGGACTGTGATACAACAGGGATCGAGCCTGACTTTGCTCTGGTTAAGTTCAAGAAGCTTGCGGGTGGTGGTTACTTCAAGATCATCAACCAATCCGTTCCTGGGGCCTTGGCCAAGCTCGGTTATGCTTCTGCGCAGATCGAAGAGATTGTTGGCCACGCAGTTGGTCACGGCACCATTGGCAATGCACCCGGCATTAACCACACCTCGCTTATCGGTCACGGTTTCGGCCCTGAGGAGTTGGCGAAAGTGGACGGCGCGCTGGAAGCGGCATTCGATATCCGCTTTGTGTTTAACCAATGGACGTTGGGCGCAGAATTCTGCACCAAAGTCCTGGGTATCCCTGCGGATAAGCTGAACGATCCAACGTTCGACCTGCTGAAGTCGCTTGGCTTTTCCAAGGCGGACATCGAAGCGGCCAACAACCATGTTTGTGGCACCATGACATTGGAAAATGCGCCACATCTCAAAGAAGAGCACTACAGCATCTTCGATTGCGCCAACCCGTGTGGCAAAACAGGCAAACGCTATCTCTCGGTCAACAGCCACATCTACATGATGGCCGCGGCACAATCGTTCATCTCGGGTGCGATTTCCAAGACGATCAACATGCCGAATGACGCGACCATCGAGGATTGCCAGAAGGCATATGAGCTGAGCTGGTCCTTGGGTGTCAAAGCAAACGCGCTTTACCGTGATGGCTCCAAATTGTCCCAACCTCTCGCAGCGTCCTTGGTTGAGGACGATGACGAAGCGGCGGAAATCCTTGAGAGCGGCACAGCTCACGAGAAAGCAATCGTACTGGCCGAGAAGATCGTCGAGAAAGTGATCGTCAAAGAGATCGTCAAATCACACCGCGAAAAGATGCCACAGCGCCGCAAGGGCTATACCCAGAAGGCGAATGTGGGCGGACACAAAGTGTACCTTCGTACGGGTGAATACACTGACGGCTCCCTTGGTGAGATCTTCATCGACATGCACAAAGAGGGTGCAGGTTTCCGCGCCATGATGAACAACTTTGCCATCGCGGTCTCTGTTGGTCTGCAATACGGCGTGCCGCTTGAGGAATTTGTCGACGCATTTACCTTCACCAAATTTGAGCCTGCGGGCATGGTGCAGGGCAACGACAGCATCAAACAGGCGACCTCGATCCTCGACTATATCTTCCGCGAGTTGGCAGTGAGTTACCTCGACCGCACTGATCTGGCGCATGTACAGCCCGAGGGCGCTACATTCGACACGCTTGGTCGTGGTGATCAAGAGGGCGTGGCAAACGTCTCCGAGCTGTCAGAGAGCGCTGCTTCGAAGTCGCTCGAAGTGCTTAAGCAGATCACGTCACAAGGCTACTTGCGTAACCGCGTGCCGCAAAACCTGACAATGCTGCAAGGTGGTCAATCCGCTGCAATGGATGCGCTGACCTCACTCATGCCTCAGGGTGATGGTGGTGTGGCCACAGCAGTGAAAAGCACGACGTCGATTTCTTCCGGTGCTGTACCAATGGATGCACGGGTGAAGGCAAAGATGCAGGGCTATGAAGGCGAAGCCTGCGGCGAGTGCGGCAACTATACGCTGGTGCGCAACGGGACTTGCATGAAGTGCAACACCTGCGGCGGGACATCGGGCTGTAGCTAAGGATTAGGATGGGGCGCTGAGGAGCGTCCCGTTTTTACGAAATGCGCTGCCAATACTTTGTTGGAAGCGTGGATGCGAGAGGCTCTCATCGTTCTCAAGAGAATGATTGCCTTTTGCCAAACTCTATACCGGGTGGGTTCTCGCGCATCGCTTTGCGATACGCTGCCACCCTTCAGCGCTCCGACTTTGTCGGGACGACTTACACGGGGCGGGTGCGTTCGCCCTCTGATGACGCATAGGCCACAGGCATAAAATAAAACGAGCGGTTAATAAGCTGAGCCTATGCGGGGAGACTAGTGGGGAGCGTTCGCGCTCCCCCTTTTTATGTTTAAGGTGAGCTTTGCGTCGTACATGATTGGATACATAGGGTTATTTGTCTCGGCGCTTATTGCGGCGACCGTTCTACCGATGCAATCGGAGGCCGTTTTAGCAGGCTTGCTGCTGAGTGGTGATCGCTCGGTCACAGTGCTGCTGCTTGTGGCGACTGTAGGGAATGTTCTGGGTTCAGTGATCAATTGGATCTTGGGGTGGTACCTGTTGCGCTTTAAGAATCGCCGCTGGTTTCCAAGCAACGACCAACAGTTGGAGCGCGCGCAAAAGTGGTACAGGCGCTATGGCCGCTGGTCGCTGCTGGGCAGTTGGCTTCCTGTGGTGGGGGATCCGCTCACTGTCGTTGCGGGGGTGATGCGTGAGCCTTTGGTGCCGTTTTTGGTTTTCGTCACGTTGGCCAAAGGCACGCGGTATCTCGTGCTTGCAGCGCTGGTGCTGAGCTGGGTGTAGCAGCTAGAGCAGCTCTGCCACAGGCGTGCCCGCCTCCAACCCGATATGCTCCCTCAGCTTAGCCCGCGCGCGTGCGAGGCGGGACATCACCGTACCCACAGGCAGACTGAGGTGTTGTGCAATTACTTGTGGGCTGAACTCTCCTTGGAGAACCAAACCCATGACCTCGGCCTGCTCAGCGGGTAGTTTTGCAATGGCGGCACGCAGATCGGCCACGGCAAGTCTGCTGTCACCGACGGGAAGGGTGCTTGCGCTGTCTTCCTCCAACTCGGTCGTTTCGACACGGGCGCGCCAATCTGCGCGGATCAGGTTCTGCAAAATGATCATGGCGTAGTGCTCTGGTTCTTCCACATCCTGACGGGCCATCCTCTGCATAAGCCGCAGCAATGTTTCTTGCGTCAAATCCTCGGCATCGGTGGGCTGTGTGCCCAACTGCCGTGCACGGCGCCGCAAGCGCAGCGCAAGGGCGGTTAGGTCGGTGTCGTCATCCATAAGGGTCATTTCATTGTCCTGCCTTTGATTGTTTTTCAGCAGCATGACGTGTTTTTGACCTTCAACCAGAGGGGGTATTCCGCTGATCCTGCGCAAATGCCCTTTTTGGGCGGTGGGACGCGCATGGGCTTGGGTCATATCGGCGAGGCACCGCGCTTTGGAGCGTGGGCGGGACGCAAAGGGCGTTTGCGCTCTCTACCTTAGTGAGATCGCCGATACGGGGCTCTGACACTACAAACAAAAATGGAGACACCACATGACACGTATCAAAACATTTGCCGCAATCGCAGCTACAGCCCTATGCATGCCCGCATTTGCGATGGGTCAAAGCGCCATGCAAGCGGATACCAATGAAGACGGTGTGCTGAGCCTTGCAGAGGTCCAAGCGGTCTATCCTGATGTCAGTGAGGACATGTTCATCACTGCCGACCTGAACGGTGATGGAGCCCTTGAGGACGCAGAAGTGAAAGCTGCGCAGGAGGCAGGCTTGATGCCCGCAGGCTAAGACTTGCGCTGACCCTATTGCGCAGCCTGTGGTAGCAGGCTGCGTAAGCATCAGAGGTCCGGTATGCCCCCCAGGGTCCGGACCTCTGGTACGTTGTGCGCGGGTGGTTATGAACATTTCCTGCGATCTTGATGTGACGTGGCACATGAGTATTTTGACCAAGAAAGATAGAGGGGCTTTGTTCTTGGGCGTTACCCTTTTAGGTGTATGTTGAACTTTTCGCGAATAGCGAGGTCTGTTGCTGGATCAAGGGCCGCAGCGGAGGGGGCGTTTAGAATGGCTTCCTTGCGTGCCGTGGCATTGGGAACCAGCTCGGGCTTTTCCTTTTCCACCCATTCCTTTGGTGACATGCGATTGCCATATGTTGGATAGCAGTGGTCGCTTTGCATGCGGCCCAATGTGCCAGCTGTACAAAGGTAGTGACCAGGGCCACCCATGCAGACTTCGGCGATCTGGTCGAGGGCAAGTGTTTCATCATTCACTTCAATGCCGCGCACACAGCGTAGGGCCTGCCCGATGACGTCATCGCCTAAAATCAGGCTCTCGTGGCAAAAGCCCAAGAGGGATGCATGCATGCCAGCAGCTTCATAGATCATGTTGCACCCTGATAGCCCCGCCATGACATTCGAGCACATGGTCTCCCAGCCAGCCTGCATGTCGGGCAGTTTGCTGTCGGTGATCCCAGCCGCTGCACCGCCCGGAAGATCGTAGAAGTTGTGCATTTGAGCGCAACCTGATGTGAGCAATGCTTGCTCTCCCGATCCGCCTGTCATTGTGCCTGTGCGCAGATCCAGACCAAAGGGCCATGTGCCAAAGACCACGGGATGGCCGGGCTTGACCGCATTGACGTAGACGAGGCCCGCCAGACACTCGGAGACAGCTTGGACAATTGCGCCAGCGACAGTGGATGGCGCAGTGGCGCCTGCCATACCAGCAGAGAGGAGCAGCACCGGCATGCCATGTCTGATGCATTCCTCCATAACCAAGCAGCTCTCGGTGGCGAATTTCATTGGTGGGACGACAAAGCAATTTGAGTTGGAGACAAACGGCCGCTCGCGCCACTTGTCCTCACCGCCTGCAATCATGTGCAGCATCTCAATAGCAGGGGCGACAAAGGCAGGATCAGTGAACGATGTTCCAATATGTTTGGTAGTGCCAGCGACACAGGCAAAGATTGAGTTATAGTCCATCTCCAAGTTGTCGGGGATATCACGACACACCATGGGGCGCTGGCAAAAGTGGATATTGTCGAGCGAGTTCAATATTTTGGCAGCGTCATGTAGGTCTTGGACCCCGCAATCGCGGTAGTGTTTGCCGTCAACATCAACCAGATGCACAGCAGCGCCTGCCGTGCCGTAATGCACGCGCGTGCCTGATAGATCGAGATCGTTTTGCCCATTGCGGCTCATCAGCGTGATGGAACGGTTCGCTTTTGCGAGTGCATCCTCAACGAGTGCGCGAGGAAAGCGGATACGACCATCGTCACCCAGGATAGCGCCTGCGCCGGTGAGGTGATCAATCCCAGAGGGCGGGGCATCCGCAAGACCGATGGTTTCCAAGGCGTCGAGAGCTGCATGGTGAATTTTCAAAACATCAGAGTCAGACAAGGGCTTATATGTGCCGCCTTCTAAGCCTGCACGCACAGGGCGCAGGTTGTCGGGCAGGGCGGCAGAGCGGGCGGCGCGGCGCGCAGCGCGGCCACCAGAGCGTGAGGCGATTTGTTGGTTCATGTCGGTTCTTTCAGAAGGAGAATCAGTTCAGGGCGAAGGAACCACCAACAGGCGCACCCCTCGCTGCGCGTCCCCGTTCCGCCCCGATGGTGCGGATCACCAATATCGCTGTGCAAATTCTGTGCTGCATGTGAACGCTCCCTTTGAGACCAAGCTTGGAAAACGAGAGCGGCTAAATCTGTCCTGTTCGCGACCTGGGCTTTAGGTCAAAAACGGCGTGATTTTGCCAAATTCATGGCTGTGCAGCGGTGTTTCGCTTGTGGTTTTGGGTGTGGGCAGGAGGTTGGGAACCAATTGGGCAATAGATGTGTTTGGCTGTTGATGAGCAGGAAGTCTGCCTGTTTTGGTTGAACTTTTTTGAAGGAAAACAACATGAAAACGATGTATAAAATTGGCGCTGCAACTCTTGTCTCTACGTCGTTGCTGGCCCGCACGACATTTGCTGGCAGTTTGGTTGACCCAGTTGTCGAAACTGTGCCGACCGCAGTGTATGAGCCTGCGTTTACAGGTGGGGACTGGACAGGTGCCTACGGTGGTCTGAACCTTGGCTATGGTGACGTAGACGGATCGGGAGCTGCGGACGGGAACGATATGACCTACGGTCTGCACTTGGGTTATGACTATGACTTTGGCCGCTATGTCATCGGTGGCGAGTTCGAGTACGACGATGCCAGCATTGATCTGAACGGCGCAGCCGAGACAGACAGCGTGATGCGCCTCAAACTGCGCGGCGGTTATGACCTTGGGCGCACGCTTGTGTATGCGACCGCAGGTGCGGCCAAGCTGGAGACCAGCATTGGTGACGACACGGGTGAATTCATCGGTGTGGGTGTTGCGTATCAGGTGACGGACCGTTTCACCGTAGGTGGTGAGCTGTTAGAGCACCGTTTTGACGATGTCGGTGGCAGCGGTGTGGATGCGGACGCTACCACGTTTAATCTGCGTGGTTCATTCCGCTTCTGATCTCTGATGTGAAAGGCGCGCCTGTGATGGGCGCGCCTTTTTTAGTTTACGCCTTGGTTGCGATGCTCTGGGCAAAATCGCACAGGGTTTCAAGCGCGCTCTCGAATGCGGCATCATCCACTGTCATTGCCACGCGCAGGTGTCCCGCCGCAGCCGCGCCAAAGCTTTTTCCGGGCATGACTGCAATATGGTGCGCCTCAAGAAGTGCACAGGCAAAAGCTTCGCCGCTCATGCCCGTCGCACTGACATCCAGCATCATATACATCGCACCTGCGTTTGGCACGACACCGACCAAGTTCTGCTCTGCTAAAACGTCATAGGCCAAGGCGCGACGGCGACGGAAAGGCTCGGCAATCTCGGCCTCGAACGCTTCACCTTGCTCAAGTGCAAAGAGCGCTGCTTCCTGAATGAAGCCCGGAACGCCGTAGGTGGTATGGGTGGCGAGGTTTATCAGATGCTCCACGATATGCTCGGGCCCAATGACCCAGCCGATACGTGATCCCGTCATGGCATGGCTCTTGGACATGGAGCCTACGACCAGCGTACGCTCTGCCATTCCATCCAAACTGCGGGGGGAGATATGCTCACCCTCCCAAATCTGCGTGTCGTAAACCTCATCAGAGATCAGCCACAGATCATGGTCGCGGCAGACCTGCGCAATGCCGTCCAGTGTCTCACGGCTATAGACAACACCCGTGGGATTGTTGGGAGAGTTGATCACCAGAGACTTCGCGCCCGCCGCATGCGCCGCAATATCTTCGGCGCGTGGTTGGAATGCGTCAGCGGCATGGGCCTTGATCGCCAAGGGAACGGCAGACGCGCCGCGCAGCGTGCCGGGGTAAGTGGCATAGAAGGGATCGATATAAAGTGCTGTATCACCGGGATCGATAACGGCAGTGTGCGTGGCGAAAAGTGCGGACTGCCCACCGGGGGTGATCATCACGTTGTCACGGGTCGTCGGCACACCAGTCCGTTTGGTCACCCGCGCAGCAATGGCATCGCGCAGGGCAGGGATGCCAGGGATTGAGGCATAGCCGGTATGACCACTCATTGCAGAGCGGTGCATATCTTGCAGGATGGGTGCTGCGGTGCGGATGTCATGCTCGCCAATCGTGAGCTCCGTCACAGGTGTCCCGTCCGAGATCATCTGGCGTGCACGGTTGAAAACCTCCCAACCGTCAGAGCCGCCGCTGAGAAGGGTGCTGATCCTGTTTGATGCCTGCATAATATGTCCTTTCATTTATCCCGCGCAGGGGCGCAGAGGGCAGCGTGTTTGTCAATCATCCTTGACCGATGTGCGCATCCTGAGCTACGCATAACGCATGACACCGAAAATGATCATTACGAACTGTACAATTACCTGCTGAGATACCTCTCGCGGGCCTTGATCACGTTGTTTTATTTCCCTTGAAACTGTGCCATGTCCCGCGCATCCCCGCGCCCGATTAGGACATATGCCATGACCACGATAAAACTGCACAACACCAAGACCCGCAAGCGCGAGGACTTCGTGCCGATCGATCCCAATAATGTGCGCATGTATCTCTGTGGTCCTACTGTGTATGACCGCGCCCATCTGGGGAACGCGCGGCCTGTGCTGGTGTTTGATGTGCTGAACCGTTTGCTGCGTCATGTGTACGGGGACGATAGCATTACTTATGTGCGCAACTTCACGGACGTAGATGACCGCATCAACGAGACAGCACAAAAGCGCAAAGCGGCGGGGGCTGAGGGTACGTTGGAAGAGTTGATCCACGAGCGGTCGAACGAGACGATCCACTGGTATCATGAGGACATGGATGCACTGGGGGCAATGCGCCCCGACCATGAGCCGCGTGCGACTGAATACATCGCCCAGATGGTCGCGATGATTGAGGGTTTGATCGTCAAGGATCACGCCTATGAGGCAGAAGGGCATGTGCTGTTTGCTGTAGACAGTTGGAAAGAACACTATGGCAGTCTGTCGGGCCGTAGCGTTGACGATATGATTGCAGGCGCGAGGGTAGAGGTTGCCCCCTATAAGCGGAACCCGATGGACTTCGTAATGTGGAAGCCATCGCCTGATGATCTGCCCGGATGGGACAGCCCATGGGGTAAGGGGCGCCCCGGCTGGCATATCGAATG
>CAWVZA010000105.1:0-8747 GCA_963934545.1 uncultured Sulfitobacter sp. | reverse complement strand
TCAATGGTGAGACGCACTACCTCTGGCGGGCCGTGGATCACGAAGGGGAAGTCCTGGAAAGCTTTGTCACAAAGCGTCGTGATCGCAAGGCAGCGTTGAAATTCCTTAAGAAAACAATGAAACGCCATGGTCGCCCACATATCTTCGTCACCGACATGCTGCGTTCTTATGGCGCTGCGCTGAAGGTCATCGGCAATGTGGACAAACAGGAAACTGGCCGCTGGCTCAACAATCGAGCTGAGAATTCACACCAGCCATTTCGAAGGCGAGAACGGGCTATGCTGCGCTTTAGGCGGATGCGAACCTTGCAAAAATTCGTCGCCGTTCACGGCTCAGTCCACAACCATTTTAACCAAGAGCGCCACCTGTACAGCCGATCAAATTTCAAGCTGAACCGCGCCGCCGCTCTTGCCGAGTGGCGCGGCTTCTGCGCAGCCTAAAAGATTGAGATCGCTGGAGAAGAGAGACTGGTTCACATTGGTCTGACACCACCCTTTTTGAGCTTTACGAAGAACATGGAGCAGTGCGGATGGTGAAAGAAGCTGCTGCAGCGTTATCTCTACGCACCCGACAGCGCCAAACGACCGCCGGTAGAAAGACAGGAGGCGGCCCGTTTGATCGTGGGCACATTCATCACATCCTTACCAACCCGATCTACGCAGGCAAGATCCGGCACCGTAAAGAGATCCACGAGGGCCAGCATGAGGCAATCATCGCGCCAGAGCGGTGGGACCAGATACAGGAGCAACTGAAAGAGAGGGCGGCGAAGGGCAGGGTGCGCAATGCTGCCAAACAAACATCACTGCTCTGTGGCAAGCTGTTTGATGAGACTGGCGATAGGCTGACGCCATCCCATACCAAGACATCGAAAGGCGCGCGCCTGAGGTATTATGTCTCGCATCGGCTGATCAAACGCAGCGGTGAAGCAAACTTGGATGGGTGGCGTTTGCCTGCGCCCGAGTTAGAAACCAAGGTTGCTCAGGTGGTCCGGTCAAAGCTGATGTCACCATCGTTCGTCAGTCAATTGATCCCTGATGGCGATGTTGGGGATACTAGTCGTTGGCGCGATGCACTCAAGACGGGTTGTACCAACCAAGACCCTCAGTTCGTTCTGGCATTGGTTTATGCCATCAAGATCAAACCCGGGGCGTTGCAGATCAATTTAGATGGCGGTGTCGTCAGTCAACTACTGTCGATCAAAGAGGATCGGGTTGAAGGCGATGTACTCAACATCACAGCACCGTTCCAAATCCGCAAACGCGGTGTGGAGACGAAGCTGGTATTTGGGAATGACGCTCCTGAACTTGATGAAACGTTGATCCTTAACATCGCGAAAGCACATCACTGGTTTGATCAGATCAAAGCGGGCCAAACACTTTCTGAAGTCGCCAAAGCAAACGGGACAACCTCTCGCCGCATCCAGCAAATTATTGAGCTGGCGTTGCTTGCACCCGACATCACAAAAATGATCCTTGATGGCAAGCAGCCCCTTGGCTTCACCTCTGAGTGGTGCAAGCGGCATCACTTGCCCAGCAACTGGCAAGACCAGCGCGCGATTATCGCGACTCTCTGACACCCAAAAACTGGACACTGCTACCGTCGAAATACAGTCTGTAGACACTTGGCGATGTTGGGCCGGAAACGAGGCGCATCATTGGTCTGGGGATTCGAACTAACGTCGTAACCCACGGATAAAACGCCACTATCTTGAGCGACACTTGCACTGTCTGCATTTGAGGAAGTACGTGGCTGGGGTGGTAGGATTCGAACCTACGGTACATGCTACCAAAAAGCATTGCCTTACCACTTGGCTACACCCCAACGTGCCGAGGTAGATAGGGCGGGATCGTGCGGGGCGCAAGCCTTTATCTGACATTAAATCAATCAATCTGCTGTTATTCTTGATCAGCGTTTCGATGCAGCAAATCATCATGCTTCTCCGAGCGCTCCTGCTCGACGATTTGGGCGAGTTGCTTGTCCTCTGCTGCGTCAACATCTTGTGCAGGCAAAGGGGCCGCGCCGAACCTTTGATAAGGCGCACGGGTAGGGGATTCGTCTGCTTCGTGAAGCGGTGCGCTGCCTTCGTGCATCAGGCGGTATGTGGGGAAGGGCGCGCCAATCCCCTCACTGTCGAATGCCGCCTGAACAAGGCGGATCGCCTCAGAGCGGGCAAGGGTCGCATTTGTGTCGTTTTGGTTGATTCATGCGGCCATGCCGAGATTAACCGAGCTGTCACCAACCGATTCGATCCAAACCAATGCTTGGGGGGTGGCCAAGACAAAGGGCAGACCCTCAAGGGTTTCTAGCGTGAGGTCACGTGCGTGGGCCAGATTTGTATCCGATCCAACCCCCAGCTCAAAGGTAAAGCGTCGTTTAGCATTGCGTGAAAAGTTGACGATGCGGCTTTTGAATATGGTAGAGTTCGGGATGCGGATATGGTTGCCGTCAAAGCTGAGCAGGATTGTTGCACGCGAGGTGAGGCGGATGACTTTGCCCGTGTCGCCTTCGATCTCGACGGTGTCATTGGGGCGAAACGGCTGGCGGATCGACAGCATGATAGAGGCGATAAAATTCTCAACCGTATCTCGCACCGCAAAACCAATAGCGAGGCCAACAATTGCTGCAGCGCCCAAGATACCTGAAAGCAGCGCTGTGGCGTTCACAATATCAAGTGCAGCCACCAAGCCACCGATCACAAACAGTAGTCTTAAAATCTGGCGGTAGATGTCTGCGATAAACGCATTGGGCGCCAGCCGCTCCCATGGTTGTTTGCGCCGCGCGATGGCAAAGCCAAGCAAGACGATCAAAGCAAAGAGCGACACGGCCACAAGTGCGAGCGGCAAGAAGGCTATGATTTGCTGACCCCGTGCGACAAAGCGTTGAACGGCAGGATTTAGGCGCTGCACAACATCGGTTGTCTCGGAAACGGCATTCTCTATCGCGACGACCCCCTCAACGCGTGTGACCAAATCATTGAGACGGTTCGTCGACGTGGCATCCAGTGTATTGCCGCGCATGGTCACGATGCCCGAACTCACAGAAGCGGTCACGTCGGTATAACCGTCCAGTTCTTGCAAAATATCGGGCAATGGCTGCATCTTGTGTGGTGCTGTCTGTTATCGTGATGGTGCCTGAGGGCTGATCATCTGTTGTTTGGGCCTGAAGGGTGAATGGCAGGAACAGGCAGAAGAGAAGGGCAATTAGACGCATATCAGCTCTCAAACTTTGGGGTGATGGAAAAAGGGGCAGGTAAGACCCGCCCCTTTGAATATAGGTTAAAAACACTACTGTGTTTAGCTGCAATCGACCAATACGGCGCCTGCACGGCCACCAGCTAACACTGCGTCATGGGCCGCTGCACATTCAACCAGTGGATAAATTTGTGCAACAGGACAGGTGAGCGCCCCTGCGGTTAGGGCGCGGTGCAACGCCTCAACCCGCTCGAGGCGCGCTTGCAGTGGCAGCAGATAAATAAGGATGACATCCAAAGTCACCGCCTTGAACAACAAGGGACGGAACGGCAGGGCCGGTGTCATCTCAATTTGGGATCCATAGGCAGCGATGGTGCCGTTGATGCCGATCACTTCAGAATTCATGGTCACATTGGCCCCGAACTCGACTTCGAGAACTCGGTTGATGAGTGCGCCGCCATTTGCAGCAAGGATGTCTGCGCTCAGCGTCTCGGAGCGGTAGTCCAGCACTGTATGTGCGCCTATCGCCTTCACGCGCTCCATGTCACGGGGGCTGCAGGTGGCGATCACGGTTGCACCCGCCCAAACGGCCAGCTGCACAGCGAGATAGCCAACCGTGCCGCCACCGCCCGAAATCAAAAGTGTTTTGCCGGCAACATCACCGCCGCCAAAGACAGCTTCCGCGGCTGTGAGGCCAGGAATGCCAAGGATGGCCCCTGTTTCAAGCGAGACAGCATCAGGCAGCTGTACGGCCTGCTCGGATGGCAGGGTGATATGGGTGGAGGCAGTGCCAAAGGCGCGTTGCCATTGACCGTTCCAAATCCAGACACGAGTGCCGATGCGGCTGTTGTCGATGCCTGCGCCCACGGCCTCAATCACGCCTGAGCCGTCGCTGTGTGGGGTCACTTGGTCGAAAGGGGGCTTGGCCGCACCTGATGCGCCTGCGCGGGATTTTGTATCGGAAGGGTTCACGCCGGAAAAGGCCAAGCGCACTGTGACTTCGCCTGCTGCGGGCGCGGGGGTGCCAATTGTTTGCCATGTTAGAACATCGGCGGCATCGCCGAAACGGTCGTAAGATATCGATTGCATGGGCTTGCGTCCTTTGGATTAACTTGTTGCTGTCAGCATGATCCAAACAAGGCCGTGGTGCAATCAGTCAAACACCTCTTGAGCACGAACACCCCAGAGGCGTGCTTTGGGCGCCCAGCCTCGGAACCC
Organism: uncultured Sulfitobacter sp.; assembly: GCA_963934545.1. Taxonomy (GTDB): domain Bacteria; phylum Pseudomonadota; class Alphaproteobacteria; order Rhodobacterales; family Rhodobacteraceae; genus Sulfitobacter. Next base: position 4,338 of record CAWVZA010000105.1, on the reverse strand, counting down.
GCCTGATTTGAGCAGACACCATTCACCACCACACTCCGAGACATGGGCAACAACGCCCATTTCAAGAGCGGCCATAACAGGGGCCTGCGCATCGGGGTGGGCGTGGAGTGTGAGCATATCTTTTTCGATCAGAACCGTGCGCGTGCCCGAGAGCAGGGAGTAGTGAACCCAGCCCCCCATGCCATCGCGGTCCTCAACTCGGCGCCAATGGCCGTGCTCTGCTGTGATGCGCAACGGCATGTCACGGCGTTTGAAAACCCAATCGATACGGTGGGTGAGAGATGGGCCACGGCGCACGTTTCCCTCGGATGCCTTCATTGAGACATAACGCGGGATTGGGCGTTTCGTGACTTTGCCGATCTCTTCAGCTCCGGCCGCAAGGACAGGAGTTGCGAAACTGGTCGTCAGAATCAGGGCGCAAGCGCCAAGGAGTCCTGCGCCAAGACGACGCAACTTTGATTTGTTCATGATGTGCTGCCTGCACTGTGTTTTATTGTTTTTGTATCGCTCGACGCATGCGCGAGGTTCTTGTGCCTCGTCGCTGCTTGAGTCACCATGGCATCAAGAGATACATAACGCCAAGTCCGGAGATTGAATTATGCCAAAACAGCAACTGAGTGTTGTAGTCACGCGACGGTTACCAGAAGTTGTGGAGACACGCCTGGCGGAATTGTTCGATGTACGTTTGCGTGAAACCGATGAGCCTATGACGCGCGCTGAGCTGGCCGAAGCGATCAAGACCTGCGATGTACTGGTCCCCACGATCACCGACCAGATCGACAATGCGTTGATTTCCCAAGCGGGTGGTCGGGTCAAGCTCATTGCGAATTATGGAGCGGGCGTGGACCACATCGATGTGGCAACTGCGCGCCAGCAGGGTGTACTTGTCTCTAACACACCTGGCGTTCTGACAGAAGATACTGCCGATATGACCATGGCGCTGTTGCTGGCTGTGACGCGGCGGATGCCCGAGGGCATGGCGCAAATGAAGAATGGCAACTGGGACGGTTGGGCGCCCAATGCGCTCCTTGGTGGGCGTATTTCTGGACGGCGCTTGGGCATTCTTGGCATGGGTCGCATCGGGCAGGCCGTTGCGTGGCGTGCTTCAGCATTTGGTATGCAAATTCACTACCACAACCGCCGCCGCTTGCGGCCCGAAACGGAGAGCGAGCTGCAAGCAACCTATTGGGAGAGCCTTGACCAGATGGTCGCGCGTATGGACGTGATTTCTGTCAACTGCCCGCACACGCCCTCAACCTTCCACCTGATGAATGCGCGGCGCTTGAAATTGATGAAGCCTGACGCAGTGATCGTGAATACATCCCGTGGCGAAGTCATCGACGAGAATGCATTAACCCGCATGCTGCGCGCAGGTGAGATCAAGGGTGCGGGTCTGGACGTCTATGAGCACGGCGTCGAAATTAATCCGCGCTTGCGTGAGTTGGAGAATGTGGTGTTGCTGCCGCATATGGGATCGGCCACTTTGGAAGGCCGCATTGATATGGGTGAGAAAGTGATCATAAATATCAAGACATTTGATGATGGCCACCGTCCGCCTGATCAGATTGTGCCGTCGATGCTTTGATCCGATGCGTCCTATGCGGTTTGAACCTTATGGGATATAATCTCAGGGCAAAATAAAGAAGCGATGAGGGAGTCGGCGATGCGTGCAATTTTGATCGGAACACTGTTGGGAGTTGCAGGATTCGCCAGTGCGCAGCAGGCGGCAGACGCTATTGAGCCAGAAGCGGCAGGGGTCGGTGGCTTTGAGAGCCTGTCGCCCGCGGTGATGGATGCGCTTTCGTCAAAGGCAGCTGGGGTGCCGGTTGAAGCGGACAACTGGATGATTGTTGCTGCAAACCCTCATGCTGTCTGGGCGGGTGCAGATGTGTTGGCCCGAGGGGGTACGGCGGCGGATGCCTTAGTGGCGGTGCAAGTCATGCTCGGACTAGTAGAGCCGCAAAGCTCTGGTCTTGGCGGGGGGGCATTTTTGGTTTGGTATGATGCCGCTGCGGGTGCGCTGACGACATTTGACGGACGTGAGACCGCGCCACTTGCTGCGACGCCGCGCTTGTTTCAAAACGATGCAGGTGAGCCGTTAAAGTTTTTTGATGCCGTTGTAGGCGGGCGTTCAGTTGGGACGCCGGGGACGCCTGCGCTGTTGGCCGAAGTGCACAAACGGTACGGCACGCAAGCTTGGGCCGGATTGTTGGCCCCTGCGATGCAATTGGCCGAGGAGGGGTTTGCTGTAAGCCCACGCCTTGCGCAGTTGGTCGCAGCGGATGCGGAGCGACTGGGCAGCTCAGACATAACTGCAGAGTATTTTTTGCCAGCTGGCGAGCCAATTGCTGCGGGCGATACACTGGTGAACTTGCCCTATGCGCAGACGTTGAAAGTTTTGAGTGAGCAAGGTGTAGGTGCATTCTACGCAGGGGATTTGGCAAAGACGATTGTGGCCACGGTTCAGGGTGCCAAGAATGCTGGCGTCCTGTCCGAAGTTGATCTTGCGATTTACCGCGTGAAGGAGCGTCCGGCTGTCTGTGCGACGTACCGCGCACATGAGGTCTGTGGCATGGGGCCGCCGTCCTCGGGTGCGATTGCGGTTGGCCAGACGTTGGGGATGCTTGAAGGGTATGACCTGAGTGCAGGCCCTGATGATGTGACAGTTCGGCGCTTGATCGGGGATGCTTCCCGATTGGCCTTTGCAGATCGTGGACTGTATGTCGCGGACAATGATTTTGTGCCTGTTCCTGTTGAGGGGTTGCTGGATGGTGCTTATCTCGCGCAGCGCGGAACACTGCTTGTGGGGGATGATGCGTTGCCAGAAGTGGCGGCAGGGATGCCTAAGTTTGATCATGCCCTGAACTGGGCGGATGATGAGGCAATTGAGCTGCCCTCGACCTCACACATCTCGATCGTGGACAGTTTTGGCAATGCGGCCTCGATGACAACGACGATTGAAAACGGATTTGGCAGTCGCTTGATGGTTGGGGGTTTTTTGCTCAACAACGAGCTGACGGATTTCTCATTTCGCAGCCATAAGGACGGCGTGCCAATCGCCAACCGTGTCGAGCCGGGTAAGCGACCACGCTCCTCCATGTCACCAACGATTGTGATGATGGATGGCGCGCCAGTGATTGTTGCAGGCTCCCCCGGTGGGAGCCGCATCATCGGTTATACCACTCAAGCTATCATTAGCATGATCGACTGGGGGCTGGATCCGCAGCAGGCAGTGGCATTGCCTCATGCAGTCAACCGCTTTGGCACCTATGATCTGGAGGAGGGCACTTCGGCGGCGGCGCTGGCCGAAGGATTGGCCGCTGTTGGATATGAGACGAACACACTTGGACTGACGTCAGGGCTTCATCTGATTGCGATTGATGATAGATTGCAAGGCGGTGCGGATCCGCGCCGCGAAGGCATTGCATTGGGAGAATAGACTATGGTTCAGGCAGTCGCACTTGCGCGTAATGAAGAGGGTATCGGGGCCGCTTTGGGTATTCTCAAGCAGCAGTTTGGCGAGCGGTTTCAAACGGGGGCTTCCATCCGTGAGCAGCACGCCCACACGACCACTTGGATCATCAATCAGCCACCCGATGGTGTGGTCTTTGCCCACTCCACGCAGGAAGTCTCGGACATCGTCAAAATCTGTGCGACGCACAAAGTACCTATTATTCCGTTCGGTACGGGCACCTCGTTAGAGGGGCATGTGAATGCACCTGCTGGCGGGATCAGCATTGATGTGAGCCAAATGGCATCGGTGCTTGAGGTCAATGCAGGTGATCTGGATTGTCGTGTGCAGCCGGGTGTGACGCGAATGGCCCTGAACACGCATCTGCGCGATCAAGGACTGTTTTTCCCGATTGATCCCGGTGCTGACGCGAGCATTGGCGGTATGGCGGCGACGCGGGCCTCAGGTACAAATGCGGTGCGCTATGGCACGATGAAAGACAATGTCTTGAGCCTAGAAGTGGTTATGCCGAGCGGAGAGATCATCCGCACGGCGAGCCGCGCGCGCAAGTCTTCGGCGGGATATGATCTGACACGTCTGATGGTCGGCTCTGAGGGAACGCTTGGCATCATTACTGAAGTTACCCTCCGCCTACAGGGTATCCCCGAGGCGACATCTGCGGCGAGTTGCTCTTTCCCGACTGTTGAAGCGGCCTGTGAAGCTGTGATGGCCGTGGTTCAATATGGCTTGCCTGTGGCGCGGATTGAATTGCTGGACGCTATGGTGGTCAAAGCAGTCAACAATTACTCCAAGCTTACGCTGCCTGAGACGCCGTTATTGTTGTTGGAATTCCATGGCTCGGACGCGGGATTGGCGGAGCAGGCAGA
>CAWVZA010000104.1:0-8819 GCA_963934545.1 uncultured Sulfitobacter sp. | reverse complement strand
GCGCATGGTGCTGGATGCAGATGGGAATAAGATTGCCCACGATTTCCACCGTGGCCTGATGACGTCCCCTGCAAGCCTGCACTATGAGGAGGTGCAGGACGCGATTGATGGTAGGCCAAACGAGCGCACAAAGCCTTTGTTAGAGACTGTTCTTAAGCCGCTTTACGCCGCTTATGCCGCTTTGGTTGCTGCACGTGAGAGGCGCCAACCCCTTGACCTTGATCTGCCTGAACGCCGGATAGAACTTGATGATGATGGCATTGTTCGCTCCGTCAATTTCCGTATGCGGTTGGATGCACACCGGTTGATTGAGGAGTGTATGGTGCTGGCCAATGTTGCAGCAGCCGAGACACTTATTGAAAAGAAGACGCCACTGCTTTTCCGTACCCATGAAGAGCCAACGCCAGAGAAACTTGATGCGCTGCGCGAGACTGCCGCCGCTGCTGGCTATACGTTGGCTAAGGGTCAAGTGTTGCAAACTGCTCACCTCAACCGTCTGCTCCAACAGGCGGCAGGAACGGATGATGCTGAGCTAATCAACATCTCCACGCTGCGTTCCATGACCCAAGCCTATTATGGCGCGGACCAGATTGGCCACTTCGGTCTTGCCCTGCGGTCGTATGCGCACTTCACTTCGCCCATCCGCCGCTATGCTGATTTGATTGTTCACCGTGCGCTTATCACTGCGCATGGCTGGGGTAAGGATGGTTTGTCACAGCACGATATTGTGGATCTTGAAGCGACAGGTGCGCACATCTCTGACACCGAACGCCGTTCTATGGTTGCAGAACGGGATACAACAGACCGCTACCTTGCATCGTACCTGTCAGAGCGAGTGGGCAACGAGATGTCGGGACGTATCAGTGGCATCGCCCGTTTCGGCGCTTTTGTGAAACTGGACGAGACAGGCGCAGACGGCCTTATTCCGATGCGCAATATTGGGCGGGAATATTTCCACCACGACGCTGATGCTGGCACGTTGATGGGTGCTGATACGGGAATGACCATCGGATTGGGCCAACGCGTAACTGTGCGACTGGCCGAAGTGACCCCCGTCACAGGCGGTATCGCGCTTGAGTTGCTCGAAATCGAAGGCGAAGCGATGCCTCAGGGGCGCCAAAGCCCCGCAGGCCGCAGCCCTCGCCGCAAAGGGGCGAAGGCCAAAGGCAAGAAAGCCGCGACCAAGCGCAAGGTCACCCGCAGCCGCCATTAACCCATTGCGACCTCGCAGTGGGTGACATAGGCGCTCAGTATTGGATCAGTGGAAACACGTCGTGACAGCGGTGTTGGCACTGGCGCGACGATGATCTCGCCGAGGATTGAACCAACACTGGCATCCGCTGCCGAAGGCGTGTCGCCGAACAGAAACGCGCGACCGTCAAGTTGGTCTTTGAGTGCGATCAGGTAGGGCTCGATGCGATCCAACCGCTGCTCTACGGTCATGCGGCCAATGCCCAGACCATGCATGGTCTTCATCAAATCCTTGCGCAGTTTGGTTGTGACAAAGCCACGAATGATTGCAGGCAGGAAATCAAAATACTCCTTGCGGATCACATTCCAATTCGCTTCATCACCCCAGCGATCCTGCACTTGATGGTAATAGATATGTTCCTCTGCCATGCGGATAAATGCACGTGAAGCTGCTTTGTCACGTGCACTCAGCCCTGCGTCAAAGTCGTGGCCAAGCGTTTCAACATAGCTGCGGATATTATCACTGTCGGGGATGATTGTTGCATCGTCCAACTTGATCGCGGGTAGCTTGCCATGGGGCATCTTGTGTGGGTCGTTCATATCCTCACGCTGCCACTGGGCACCTGCAAGATTGAGCTGCCACTGGGCACCTGCAAGATTGAGCAGCCATGCCGCTTTTGTGCAAAACGGACTGTAACTGAATTGCCCGAAACCCTCGGGGAATGTGTAAAGCGTGATCATGGTGTGGTCCCTTTGATGAATTTATTAACCTTACCTAGCACCCTATGCTGACAGTTATTGGCAGTATAGGGTGCTAGCCTGAGCAGACATTCCATCCTTGCGAGGGAGAACCATATGACACGGACGCACCGATTGTTTCAGTTGATGCAGACCCTGCGACGTTTGCCTGCCCCTGTAACTGCACAGACCCTTGTGAATGAGACAGGTGTATCATTGCGCACGATCTACCGTGATATTGAGGCGTTGCGTGGCCTTGGCGCAGTGATCGATGGTGAGGCGGGTTTTGGCTATACGTTGATCGAGGATGCAACTCTTCCGCCGCTTGGCTTTACCGATGATGAACTCGAGGCGCTGGTCCTTGGCCTGTGCGAGGTGGATTTGATTGGTGATCCTGAATTGGCTGCTGCTGCACGGACTGCTTTGGCCAAGCTAAAGGCGCGTTTGCCGCCACGCCAGACACACCGCCTGCAACATGCAGTGCTGGATGCGCGCCGTTTTGTAAGACCAGTGGAGCCTGTGATTGATGTGAAAACGCTACGTGCTGCGACATGGGATGAGGCAACGGTCGCGTTTCAATATGAAGATGGGAAGGGTGCCGCGTCCGAACGGGAGGTTGATCCACTCAGCATCATTTTTATGCAAAACGCGCATATGCTATTGGCATGGTGTCATCTGCGGCAGGATTTTAGGGCGTTCCGTCTCGACCGTATGCGTGAGCTTACAGTTGCGGGAGAGCACTTTAGACCGAAATGGGTGCCGATGTTGTGCGATTTTCTTGCAAAGCTGCGCGCAGAGCACGAGCAGCGGGCCAAATCGCGCATCCTCAGCATGATCCCTTTTCCCGCTTTCGCGTTGTGGATAGGCTGGCAGAAAATACAGACCAAAAGGGCCTCGTCATGCGCAGTGTTTTAGTTTCAGTTTTAATGTTGACCGCTGTCCCAGTCTGGGGGCAAGCAACCGCACCTGATGTGGTGGAGCGGAGCAATGCGGGATTGCGAGATTGGATTTCTGCGTTCAAGCCCAAAGCGCTGGAGGCGGGTATTTCTGCGGCGACATACGACAATGCGATGGCTGGCGTTAACTTTGCGCCCGAAGTGGTCAGACGAGACCGTAATCAGTCAGAGTTCACGAAAACCATCTGGGATTACCTTGGAACTGCTGTGTCTGATCTTAGGATCAGAAATGGGAAAGCCGCGCAAAAGCGCCAACAAAAGGCGTTGGAGGCGATTGAGGTGAAATACGGTGTGCCAAAGGAGATTGTCACAGCGATTTGGGGTTTAGAGAGCGCTTATGGCACGTTTCGTGGGAGCGATCCGGTTCTGACCTCTATGGCATCGCTGGCATATGATGCACGGCGGGCAGCATTTTTTGAGTACGAGCTAATTTCTGCACTCAGTATCGTGGAAACCAATCAAGTGGAGTTGGAAAACCTGAAAGGCAGTTGGGCAGGTGCTATGGGGCACACCCAGTTTATGCCGAGCTCTTTTTGGGGCTTTGCCGTGGATTGGACAGGTGATGGAAAGCGCAACATCTGGGGCGATGATCCGCGTGACGCGCTCGCCTCCACTGCGGCGTACCTGAAGGGTCAGGGGTGGGTGACAGGGCAGCCATGGGGTATCGAAGTCCGTGTGCCTGACGGGTTTGACTACCTACTCGCCAACCGCGAAGTGACGAAGTCGCCGACCGAATGGGCAAGCTTGGGTATCACGGATACCAATGGCACTGCCGTACCCGATCATGGGCCTGCATCGATCCTGTTGCCCGCAGGGGCGCAGGGCGCAGCGTTCATAGTATTCAAGAATTTTGAAGTGATCGAGACCTACAACACTGCGGACGCCTATGTGATCGCTGTAGGGCATCTGGCGGACCGCATTGCGGGCGCTGGACCGTTCAAAGGGGATTGGCCGCGTGAGGATCGCGCACTTAGCTATGACGAGCGGATCGAGCTTCAGACAGAGCTGACAGCGCAAGGTTTCGATACCCAAAAGATTGATGCAAAGATCGGGCTACTCACAGTGAATGCAGTACGGGCATGGCAGGTGTCGCAGGGAGAGGTGCCTGATGGCTATGCCTCCCCCCGTCTGTTGGAGCGCTTGCGCTTAGGTGGGTGACATGCCGCGCATCCGCTCGGAGCGGCGGCGCAACATTTCAACAACCGTCAGAAGACAGATCGACATGCCTACAAGGATTGTAGCCACAGCGAGGATCGTTGGGCTGATCTGTTCGCGCAGGCCGATAAACATCTGCCATGGAAGTGTCTTCTGACCAGCCGAACCGACGAACAACACGACGACAACTTCGTCGAACGAAGTGATGAATGCGAACAGACCACCAGAAATAACACCTGGCAGGATGAGCGGCATCTGCACGCGGAAGAACGTCGTTACAGGGTTTGCGCCCATGTTCGCAGCTGCACGCGTTAGTGAGTTGTCAAAGCCCACAAGCGTTGCAGTCACAGTGATGATCACAAACGGGATGCCCAAGGCGGCATGCGCCAGAACAACACCGATGTACGTCCCCTGCAAACCAACGCGGCTGTAGAAGAAGTACATACCCGCCGCAGAGATAATCAGCGGTACAATCATCGGAGAGATCAGGATGGCCATGATGGCGCGGCGGAATGGCACGTGTGGTTGGCTCAGACCGATTGCGGCCAATGTACCGAAACCAACGGACAAAAACGTGGCCACTGGTGCGATACGCAGTGAGTTCTTCATCGCATCCTGCCACGCGTCATTGGTAAAGAAATCGCGATAATGCTTGAGTGAGTAACCCGCAGGATCAAAGCGCAGCATTTCTGGCGTGAAGGTAAAGAAGTCTTGTGCGTTAAAGCTGAGCGGCATGACCACGATGATCGGTGTAATAAGGAAGACGAAGATCGCACCGCAAATTGTGCGAAACGCAAAGTGCCACAAAACCTGTCCGGGTGTGAGGTAGGGTGCCACCTTTGCGCGGTAGCGGCCCTCATAGAGCCAGAAGATCAAGAAGCCAAAGAACCAGCCAAAGAATGTGCCGATAAACAGACCAGGCAGACCAGCGAGGGCGAAGCCCCCCAAGGCGATGAGGAGCGTTGTTCCCCAGCGGCTCATTTTTTCATTTTTGATGATCTTTGTGAGAACGAAGGCGAAAACCCCCATCAACAAAGCACCGCCAACGACCCCTGCGATCAAGTTGCCCTGACCCGTGCCAATAAAGATGCCAAAGAAAGCGCCGAATGCAGCCGTGACCGAGACATAAAAGCTCGGAGCGGTGCGCGAGATGGGTGTGAGTGCTACCATTGGTTCGCTCCTTATCCGAGTTTCACGTTGTCGATGCCGACGATCTTGTCGTAGGCGTAATACAGCAGCAGAACCGCTGCCAAGAGGATCGCACCAAGTGCGGCACCAAGGCCCCAGTTGAGCGAGCTTGAGATGTGATAAGCAATCCGGTTCGAGATGAACGTACCTGATGTACCGCCCACGATCTCAGGCGTGATGTAGTAACCAATCGCAAGGATGAACACGAGGATCGAGCCCGCACCAATACCTGGAATGGACTGCGGGAAATACACGCGCCAGAAAGCGGTCCAGTTGGTTGCGCCCAACGACTTTGCAGCGCGCAGATAAGTCGGTTGGATCGTCTGCATTACAGAGTAGAGCGGCAGGATCATGAACGGCAGCAAGATGTGCGTCATTGCGATGATTGTACCCGTCTGATTGTTGATCAGCGCGAGGCGATCATCGGTGGCGACGATACCGAGCCAAACCAGCGTATCGTTAATGACACCTTGTTGTTGCAGCATAACTTTCCATGCGGAAGTCCGCACCAGAAGTGATGTCCAGAAGGGCAGCAGCACTAGGATCAGGAGCAGGTTGGCCTGACGCGCAGGCAGGTTCGCCAAAATCCAAGCGACAGGATAGCCGAGCATGATGCACGACAGGGTAATTGCAACGGACATGACCATCGTGCGCCAAAAGAGGATGCCGTAAATCTGCTGGTTCTCAGGACGCATCTCTGCACCATCAACAGATTTCTGCATGTCGATGGCGTTGAGGAAGTATCCATCAGTAAATTTAGGGCTGTAGACTTTGATTGTCTGCCAGACATCGATCGTATGCCAATCTTTGTCAATTTTTTCGAACGCTTCAGAGTAGTTCAGAACCTCGAATGACACGGCGGCGGTCGCGGCAGCAGTGAGTTGTTCGGCGGCTGGGCCTGTATAGTTGGCAAGACCGTTCTCACCTGTCAGGTCTTTGTGCAGTGAGGAATAGATGATGGCCCAAGGATCTGTGGTGTAGAGGTTCTTTTCATCTACGTTCTGCGTGAAGGCGGCAAAACGGGAATATGCTTTGGCGGTTTCTGGCAGGGCTTCGGCAACACCGTCGCGCATTACAAATGCGGGCTGTGCTCCATTGGCCTTCTTCCAGCCATCCATGGAGGTAACCCACGCATCGCTGGCCATAAAGCTGTTCCAGTTTTCGGCAGTCTTCCAAAAACCGTCGAGGTCCTCGAACTGGTCCTGATATACTTCACCCATGTCGTCCACCTTGCGGCCAGACTTACGAAACAGTGAGGAAACGCCCGTCAGCTCATAGTTGAGGCGCGAGCCTAGGCGGGTGTGCAACTTTGCTTCTTTGGCAAAGAATAGATCGTCATAGAGGGCCTCGAATACAGCTTCCTCAGGGATGTCTGTCCCCTTCGCGTCCCATTCGGTCAGCATAGCGGTGGTCTTTGGCAGGGTCTCCGACACGATTTCGTTCTCGACAGAGCGGAACAACATGTCGGCAATCGGTGCGATGAATGTCACCAGCACAAAAATCAACAGCGGCGCAATCAATGCAAGCGCGCGGATTTTTTGCAGTCTGAGTGCGCGGTTAAGCGACTTTTTAAGCAGCGTACCATCGGCAGCCAGCATTGGCCCCGTATGCGCGGCATCCGCAATGCGCGCTTCGGCGGCGGATGATGATGCTGTTTGGCTTGTTGGCGCGTCGCTCATGGTGTCCCCATCGGCTTGGTCGGAAATAGTAATAAGCTTGGATATAAAGTGCGGAGAGGGCCGCGATGGGCCCCCTCCTTTAAGCTACGGGTAGCTTATTTAACCAACCACGCCTGAAATTTGGCGTCGATGTCGTCACGGTAGTCTGCCCAGAACTCATAGTTGTAGAGGAATGTGTTCTTTGCGTTCTCTGGGTCTGTTGGCATGTGCTGTGCCATGTCGATGCCCAGCTCTGCGTGCTTGCTAACCAGTGGTGCGGAAGATTTGCGTGCAGGACCGTAGGAGATGTACTTGGCTTGATCGGCCAGACGCTGTGTGTCTGTCGCGAACATGATGTAGTCAAGTGCACGTGCTTTACGCTCGTCGGACAGGCCTGTTGGGATGATCCAACCATCAAGGTCAAATACCTGTGCGTCCCACAGCATGCCAACTGGCTGCTTCTGCTCTTCGATCAAAGAGAAGAGACGGCCGTTGTATGTGGAGCCCATGATGATTTCGCCATCTGCGAGCAGTTGTGGCGTATCGGCACCAGCAGACCACCAGATAACATCGCCTTTGATGGTGTCCAGCTTGTCGAGGGCCTTTTGCTGACCTTCGGTTGTTTCCAGCACGTTGTATACGTCTTCTTTCGCAACGCCGTCACAGATCAAAGCCCATTCCATGTTGCCAATCGGACGCTTTTCGAGCGAACGCTTGCCAGGGTACGCGTCTGTGTCGAACAGGGCGCAGATGGACGTTGGAGGTGTGTCGCCAACGAGGTCTGTGCGGTAGCCAACAGTTGTGGAGTACACGATCTGTGGGATGAAGCAGTCGCCAACCAGCAGGTCGCCAAAGTCTTCGGAAGCTTTTGTGCCATCAGGCGCATCGGCAAGCATGGTGTCAGGGTCGATTTCCATCGCCAGACCTTCGTCGCACAGACGCAGAGCGTCGGCTGCAACAACGTCAACGACGTCCCATGTTACATTACCCGCTTCATTCATCGCGCGTAGTTTGGAAACGGCTTCGGCTGAAGACTCATCGTTGATGATCTTGACGCCAGTCATTTCGGAGTAAGGTGTGTGATACGCGTTTTGCTGTGAAGCGGAGTATGCGCCGCCCCATGAAACGATTGTCATCTCGTTCGCCATGTGTGCGTCGGAGTGTGCCATGCCAGCTGCAACTGTAAGTGCAGTGGATGCCATCAGTGTTTTTGTGAGGTTCATTAGTATCTCCCAGTTTTATCCCGTTGGTGTATTTCAAGGTGGCAACAACGGGTTTAGCTGCCACCTCTTATAGATCACAGCGCAAAACCTGCGCCGCGATATGACACGCGTACTGACGCCCTTAGGCGTCGAGTGCGCGGCAATCTTCGGGCAACCAGCCGATTTCGATCTGGGTGCCTGGGACCAGACGTGTCTGGTCGGGGGCGTTACGGGTTTTGACGACAAAGTCGTCCGTGCCAGCAACGCGCAGACGCGTACGGAAGATGTCACCCATATAGATGAATTCCAGCACTTCGGCCTTCAGGGTGAAAGCGCCCTCTTGCATACGTGACTTGTCGAACTCGACACGCTCGGGGCGGATGGAAACGCGTGTCCGCTCGCCCGCCTTGGTCACGTTGATCGGCTTGGCCTGAATGACTTCGCCACTGTCCAGCTTGACCAGTGCAACGCCGCCTTTGATTTCCTGAACAACACCTTCAAGGGTGTTATTCTCGCCAATGAACTGCGCGACAAAGCTGTTCTCGGGCTCTTCATAGAGCTTGTCTGGTGGAGCCAACTGCTGAATGCGGCCATCGTCAAATACCGCAACGCGGTCGGACATTGTAAGGGCTTCGGTCTGGTCGTGGGTCACATAGACCACGGTAATGCCAAGATCATGCGCCAGCTTGGTAATCTCGAACTGCAACGTTTCGCGCAGCTGTTTATCAAGC
>CAWVZA010000103.1:0-8850 GCA_963934545.1 uncultured Sulfitobacter sp. | reverse complement strand
CAGCGTATCGAGATAGACATGCGGGTTGAGAAAGGTGATTGCCAGCAGTGTGAGGATCGTACGTTTGAGCGTTTGACCGTTCTCATCAGCCGCTTCTAACACTTCCCCGCCGCGCCATGCACTCAGCGCAGCGCACGTTCCATACGCGAGCAGGAACGCCGCCCCGCCGTAGCGCATTGCCGTCTCGAACCATGGCACAGCCTCAGCCAGAGCGCCAAACCCCGCAACACCCGATGCAAGTAAAAGCGCATCGGCAATCGCACAGGTCAAACACACCCAGAACACATGCTCACGCCGCAGCCCTTGCCGCAGGACAAAAGCGTTCTGTGCTCCAATCGCCAAAATCAGCGAGAGACTGAGCAAAAATCCAGGAATAAAGGAGGACATGTGACTTTGACCTTGTAGAAGGATTTGGAACGAGCCATTGGCCTAGGTCTGGTGTGCGACAATGTCCAGTCGTTACAACGCGGTCACAACAATGCGTTTTGCATGTTATCGCATCCGGCCCTAATTTTAACGCAATGAAGAGTTATATTCTTTTCTAAACCTTTCAACACGTTACTTAAAGTCACAGAAGAATTCGAATTATTTCACCACCTCACATGAAACTGAACAGCCCCCTCTAGCGTATGTTCATGTGAGTGCCTTTCTCCACTGATAGAGCTGAAGGAAACAAGCTAATGACCGAGACAATAAATAAGCTAGAAGTTAGCTCAAGTGAATTGGATCTCATCGCAAATGCGCTTGAGACACAGTCAAAAATTCTGTGCATGCAAGCCAGCGCAGGCGGCCACGGTGCCCTAGACCGCCTCAACGAAGTAAAACGCGTTTTGGCAACTGTGTCGAGCCAACGTGAAAGCACCAGCCCCCGCCGGACTGAGACCTCTGGATTGTGGGGGCTTATGCGCTCAATGCGCCAAGCGACCTGATCTCAAAATCCAAATGACACATGAGTCGCCTTATGGGCGGCTTTTTTGTTGTGGAATGCATAACTTCGCAAAAAAGGCCGCTGCATCCAAATGCAGCGGCCTTTTGCTTGTCTATTGAACGGATGTTATTCTAGCGCTTCCATGACCTCGTCCGAGGCCTCGAAGTTCGCCGTTACGCGCTGAACATCGTCGTTGTCTTCCAACGCATCAAGCAACCGCATCAGCTTTTCCATACCCTCAAGGTCCATCTCGGTGGTCACTGTCGGACGCCAGATCAGTTTCGTGGAATCGGATTCGCCCAATTCAGCCTCAAGTGCCGTGGATACATCGTTGAGGTCCGTATCGGCGCAATAGATGACATGACCGTCCTCAGAGCTCTCGACATCCTCGGCACCTGCCTCAATCGCAGCCATCATGACAGTGTCCGCGTCGCCAACAGAAGCAGGGTACATAACCTCACCCTTGCGGTCGAACATGAAACCGACGCTGCCCGTCTCACCCAAGTTACCGCCATATTTCGTGAAGGTAGAGCGCACAACAGAAGCCGTCCGGTTGCGGTTGTCCGTCATTGCCTCAACGATCACAGCAACACCATTGGTGCCGTAACCCTCATAGCGGATTTCCTCATAGTCCTCCGCATCGCCCCCAGTTGCCTTCTTGATTGCGCGGTCGATGTTGTCTTTTGGCATTGAGGCTTGTTTGGCCTCTTTCACCGCGAGGCGCAGGCGCGGGTTTTTATCGACATCAGGGTCGCCCATCTTGGCGGCCACAGTGATTTCTTTTGAAAATTTCGAGAACATCTTTGAGCGAAGCTTATCCTGACGCCCTTTGCGGTGCTGGATATTTGCCCATTTGGAATGACCTGCCATGGATTATCTCCGTCCTGTACGTGTATCAATTCAGCCGCGCTTATACGGCAGCAGAGGCATCGGGGGCAAGGCTCACATCAGTCACGTCGACAACGCGATGCTTGTCCTTGCGTGACCCCCGTCTTTTCTCCCCTTGTTCAATGTGCAGTGGTTCAACATGGTGGCGCAATGACAACAGATCAAATCATCCTCTTCGCCCTTTTCGGTTCCGTATTCGGCCTGCTTTTGTGGGGCCGCTTTCGCTGTGACATTGTCGCCTTCTCTGCGCTCATGGCAGGTGTTGTGCTGGGAGTGGTCGACAGCAAAGACGCCTTTGACGGCTTTGGTCACCCTGCCACGCTTGTGGTTGCCCTTGTACTGGTGGTCTCCGCTGGTCTGGTCCGTTCTGGCGCAGTTCTCTTGATTACCCGCACGTTGATCGACAGTTCTCGCTCGCTTGGTGCACATATCACGCTGATGGGTGCTGTTGGCGGTATCTTATCAGCCTTTATGAACAACGTGGCCGCCCTCGCTCTGCTGATGCCCGTTGATATCCAGACCGCACGCAAAGCGGGGCGCTCCCCCGGTTTGTCGCTCATGCCTCTCAGCTTTGCCACGATCCTCGGCGGCATGGTCACATTGATCGGGACGCCCCCCCAACATCATCATCGCCGCCATCCGCGAGGAAAGCCTTGGCGAGCCGTTCATGATGTTCGACTTTGCCCCTGTTGGTGGCGTCGCCGCCATTGCTGGTTTGATATTCGTCGCACTTGTAGGCTGGCGCCTTATTCCGGCCCGTGATGATGGCGGGATCAGCTCTGATGACCTCGACGCCTACATCGCCGAACTGGTCGTGCCTGATGGCAGCAAACACATTGGCAAACGTCTATCTGAGCTGGAAGAGACAGCAGACAAAGCGGACGTGGCCATTATCGGCCTCATGCGTGATGGCAAACGCCGCTATGGCCGCGCCCAGAACGCGGAGTTGCGCGCAGGTGATGCGATTGTGCTCGAAGCGACTCCTGACGCGCTGGATGAATTTCGCTCTACCCTCGACCTCGCCGTGGCCGAAGCAGAGCGTGAAGATCGCCTGCGTGCAGATGGCGAAGGCGTTGAGATCATCGAAGTTGTGGTGACTGCCGAGAGCCGCCTCGCGGGCCGCACAGCGCACAAAGTAGGCCTCGCATGGCGTCAGCGGACTGTTCTTTTGGGCATCTCGCGGCGCGGGCGCAAAATCACGGCCCAACTGCGCAAGACCGAGCTGGAGGCCGGCGATGTCCTACTTTTGCTGGTCCCGCGTGACACAGGCGATGACGTCACAGAATGGCTGGGCGTACTTCCCCTCGCTGATCGCGGCCTTGCCGTAACGGAAAACAGCAAAGTGTGGCTGGCAATCGGCCTTTTCGCAGGCGCGGTCGTCGCCACCTCCCTTGGCCTGATCTATTTACCCATTGCTCTGGGCATCGTCTTGGTCGCTTATGTACTGGTCAAGATCGTTCCTTTGTCCGAGCTATACACTCACATAGAATGGCCCGTGGTGGTCCTGCTTGGCTCGATGATCCCGCTTGGTGCGGCTTTGCAAAAATCAGGCGGCACCGAACTGATTGCAGGTTCCTTGGTGAAACTCACCGAAGGCGTGCCTGCATGGGCGGTCCTCACTGTCTTGATGGGTGTCACAATGACGCTGTCGGATGTGCTCAATAACACGGCTACTACAATTGTCGCGGCCCCCGTGGGCATCCAGATGGCACAGACCCTTGAGGTAAATCCTGACCCGTTCTTAATGGCAGTCGCTATCGCCGCATCGTCCGCCTTCCTTACCCCCATCGGGCATAAGAACAACACACTCATCCTCGGACCAGGCGGGTATGGATTTGGAGACTACTGGCGCATCGGATTGCCGCTGGAGATCATCATCGTCGCCGTCTCTATCCCTGCCATCCTCGTGTTCTGGCCCCTCTGAAAAATCCAAAGCCCTCTCTCATCTGGCCATAAATACTCCGGAGGTCTGGAGGCAGAGCCTCCAGCACTTCGATATATCGCTAAAAAAAGATCGGGATAACCGCGCTGGCGATCACGGACATCGACAGGTTGAGCGGGATACCCACGCGCATAAAGTCAGTGAATTTGTACCCCCCCGGACCGTAGACCAGCGTGTTTGTATGATACCCGATTGGCGTGGCAAAGGCGCAGGATGCCGCGATCATCACAGCCACGACCAAGGCCCTTGCATCCATCACCAGCGCATCGGCCAGCGAGACTGCAATTGGGGTCATGATAACTGCCACAGCATTGTTGGAGACAATCTCGGTAAAAATCGTTGTGAGCAGGAATACACAAAAGATCACAATCGCAGGCGACATGGTCCCCAAAGTGGGCGAGATCGCATCAACAATCATTTGCTCCGCGCCAGTATGCTGGAGCGCTGCACCCACACAAAGCATGGAAAAGATCAGCGCAAGCAAGCGCCCGTCGATGAACGAAAACGCCTCATCCGCGTCGATACAGCCCGACACGAGAACCACCGCGACAGCGATTACAGCCAGCATCAAAATCGGTGCTACGTTGAGTGCTGCCAAAACAATAATCGCCGTGAGCGCCCCGATTGCGATCGGCGCATGGCCGCGACGGTAGGCCCGCTCGGACGGCATGCTCACGTCGACCATATCCATATCAACGGACAGGCGATGAATGTCCTCCGCTGACCCTTCCAGCAACAGGGTGTCGCTCACACGAACCACCAGATCATCAAGCTGGCGACCAATGTTCTGGTTTCGACGGTGCACAGCCAGCGGATACACACCGTAACGGCGACGCAACCGCAGCGCACCAAGGGAGCGGCCAATCATCTTACAGCCCGGCGTGATCAAGACCTCAACCGTGGTCGTTTCCACCGCTGACACCTGATCCACACGCTTTAACTCAGGCGTAGCTTGCAAACTCAACAGCTCAGCCATCTGTGTGCGCAATACAACGCGGTCACCTGTTTGCAGCACCACATCCTTGAGGTTGCGCCGCAAGGACGCATCCCCGCGCACCACGTCAATCAGGCGTACGCCCTCGCGCTTGAACAACTTTACGTCCAGCACTTCGCGCCCGATCAGGTTGCTCTCGGGAGGGATAACCGCTTCGGAAAAGAACTTCATTTTAGAGCGGTCGCCCAGCATGCCTACCATGCTATCGCGCTCGGGCAGCAAATGCCGCCCGATGGTTGCCATGTAAATCAGCCCCCATGTACAGACGACCAGACCAACCGGCAGGATCTCGAAGATGCCAAACGGCTCCATCCCCTGCGCGCGCGCCACACCATCCACCAGCAAGTTGGTCGAGGTTCCAATGAGCGTCAAAGAGCCGCCCATAATCGCCGCGTAGCTTAGCGGGATCAACAGCTTGGACGCCTTGGTGCCGAGTGTCTTGGACAATTGCACCACCACAGGGATCATCACCACAACCACAGGCGTGTTGTTCATAATCGCCGAGGCCCCCATCACCGACAGGATCACACCGATCACTGCCAGCTTGGGATTTGTGCGGGCATAACGCTCTGCCATGCGGGTCAGCACTTCCAACGCGCCCGTACGCACCAGCGCCCCCATCACGATAAACATCGCCGCAATCGTCCAAGGGGCAGAGTTCGACAAAACAGCCTGTGCCTGCTCATAGGGCAAAAATCCCATCGCCAGCAAAGCAGCAGCCCCGCCAATGGCCACAACTTCGGTGGGCAGCGCCTCACGCAGGAACAAGATAAACATCATCGCCACGATCGTGAGCGACAAAACAGCCTGCGAGAATTGAGAGAGTTCAAAGAGATACATAGGATTGCCCTTATGGAAGTCTTACTTGTCGCTGATTGGCACTGCCGTATCAAGAACAGCTTTCGGGCGCGGCTGCACCAGATACATTCCTGCGAACATCAGCGCAAGCGCTAGCCAGATCGCGTGGGAGAACGCCTCCCCCAAAACCAGCCATGCCCAAAACAAGCCAAAGCCCGTCACCATATAGCTGACCTGCACCGCAAACACTGCCCCTGCCCGCCCAACCAGCCAGACATAACTGGCATAGACCAGCACATGAATGACGGATGCAGCCATCAGAGCCAGTTGCGCCGATGGCAGTGGCCATTGCGGCACAACCGTCTGCCCTGTGGCCAGCATTAGCGGCGCCACGATGACCAAACCAACCAACGAAGCACCCAACATCAGTTGGAATGGATCAAGGTCTGCCACCCCCCAACGCGCGACATAATTTCCCTCAAAAGCATAAAACATTGCGACCACTAGATAGATCGCCGCCCAGCCCACAGGCACCGCTTCGCCCAAATCAACGGAAGGCACGATGATTATCAGCACGCCAATCAGGCCAAAGCACAACCCACCAAGCCGCCGCCACGCAAAACTATCCGTGCCAAGCATCAACGCGATGCAGAACGCAAACATGGGAATAATACTGAGTAAAAGCGACATGATGCCCGCAGGAAGATGCACTGCCGCCTGATAGCTGAGCGAATTGGGCAGCACCGCACCAATCAATGCAATCACCACATAAGCCCGCAACGCCCCTGCATGGCGCGGCAGACCCTTGCGGCGGATCACACAAACAGCGCCCATCAACGCAGCGCCCAAGACCTGCTGCCAGACAAGCAGACCAAAATGACCGTACCCCGTGCTCACTGCGATCTTGGTCAGGGGCTGTGTTGCGCCCCAGCCCGCGCCCATCAGCACCAGAAATCCACTGAACAGCAATAACTCACGGCGGCTGAGCACGGTTTGGTTCAAGGGGCGCTCTGTTGCAGTTGCCCGCCTTGGCGCACTGGCACAATCCGCGTGGCCTTACCCGTCTTGTCATCTGTTTCGACATACACGCCCGAGAGGGTCGCCTCACCGTTGGCAGGTGAAAACCGATCTTTTGGCATGCCCGTGATGAAACGGCGCAGCGGCTCAGTCTTTTCCATCCCGATCACAGAGTTATAGTCGCCACACATACCAGCGTCAGACAGGTAGGCAGTGCCACCCTTCAGGATCATCGCATCGGAGGTCGGCACATGGGTGTGGGTGCCGACGACCAAGGACGCACGCCCGTCACACCAATGCCCCGTCGCCATCTTCTCGGACGTCGCCTCACAGTGGATATCCACAATGATCGCATTGGCCAAACCGCCCAACGGGTGGGTTTTGAGCACAGTGTCCAGCGCAGAGAAAGGATCATCATAGGGGCGTTTCATAAACACCTGACCAAGTGCTTGGGTCACCAAAACCTGCTTGCCCGTGCGGGTCTTGAACAGGCGCACACCCTTGCCCGGCGCGTTTTTGGAGAAATTCAATGGGCGGATGATACGCGGCTCTTGCGCGATAAAGGCCAGCATATCCTTTTGATCAAACGCATGATCGCCCAGCGTCAGGCAATCAGCCCCTGCATCCAGCAAATCCTTGGCGTGACTGCCAGATAGCCCCATGCCGGAGGTCGCATTTTCACCGTTGACCACGATGAAATCGAGTTTCCATTCGGTCCGCAAGCGGGCCAGATTTTCGGTAATGGCGCTGCGCCCGGCGCGGCCCATTACATCACCAAGAAAGAGTATTTTCATGCGTCAAGCGATAGGCCGCAACGCAACCATGTGCAAGAGCGCGTCAGCGACAGTGGCTAGGGAGATACATCCACAACCCGACATGGCTTTTTACGTCCTTGATTACAATTTGCCATCATGCGCGCGCGCAAATGGAATGGACACGCGTGCAAAATTCGAAGCGTATCCACTTGGTGGACCATAGGCAAAAGCCTTAGGACCCTCCTTTGACAAATACCGCCGCCATGCAACGCCACCGCGTTCACTCAACGTGAAACCCGTTTCGCCTTTGTAGCCTTTTGGCACCAGCACCATACGCAAACGGCACGGTTGTCCCTTCTCATTCCAACCGCCCAAACGTTTGCCGCAGGTCTGCACCGCTGTCTCGATTGCGGTCTCAAGCTTGTGATATCCTTTGACGGCGAAAAGATATCCATTTTCTGCGGCGGCCAATGCCCCAAAATATGTGGCCCTGTCTGTGTTTTTGAGCTCTGACAAAATGTAGTCGGAACTATCAGCAGCATCTGGCAGCGCTTCAATCTTTCGGTATTCACCCCCTTCAGAGAAGTGTATCATCCCGCTGCTCGCTTGGCTTCCGGCCTCGCAAGCCGCCAATAGGGAGAATGACAGCGATATCTTTATCCAAATTGGGGATTTCACTTTATACTAGTCCTTCTGCTTTCGAGAGTAATAACCCCAGCCTCTGTCACAATCAAATCTAACGGTTGATCCGTTGCCTCCAAGGGCGCAGCCTCAACCTCCTGCCCCGCAAAAGCAAACCCGATGGCCAGCGTTGCACGGCTGCTTCGCAGCATCTCGAGCGTGCGGTCATAGAACCCGCCCCCATAGCCAAGCCGCCCGCCTTTGCGGTCAAAGCTCAAAAGCGGCACAATCACGATCTCCGGCTCAAAGAACTCCAGAACAGCAGGCACTTTCGCCCCAAACGGTCCCGCAACCATCTCTACGTCTGGCGTCCAGCGCGCGAATTTCAACGGCTGCGCCTCAGCCTCAATCACTGGCACGCCCACCAATCCGTGGGCTGTGGCCTCACTCATCGCAGGGCGTGGATCAATCTCGGTGCGAATGGGCATGAACCCTGATGTTGGCACGCCGCGGTACCCCGCAAGAACTTCACTCAGGTAGCCAGCTTGCGCAGCGTTTGCTGCGTCAAACAGTGGCTTGCGACGGGCAAACGCTTCCTTGCGTGCCGTTGCTTTCATCTCAGACATGTTCACAACAGCACTGCCGCCGCCAACCCGAGAAAGGCAAAGAAGCCAACGACATCGGTCACAGTTGTCACAAACGCACCAGAGGCAAGTGCTGGATCAACGCCAATCCGCTCTAACACAATCGGGATACCAGTGCCAACAAATCCAGCCACAACCATATTCACCACCATCGCCAAAGCGATCACACCGCCCAGCGCGGGGGAGCCAAACCAGATCACACCGACAATCCCCATCACAACGGCAAAAGATTGTCCCGTTGATCAGGCCCACCAGACACTCAC
>CAWVZA010000102.1:0-8991 GCA_963934545.1 uncultured Sulfitobacter sp. | reverse complement strand
GAAGTCGAAGGCCACGATCACCCCGAGATCGAGACCACAGACGAGCACAAAAAGCTGGCAACACGCCGCGTGCGTTTGGGCCTCCTCCTCGCCGAGCTGGGTCAGAAAGCTGAAGTCGAAGTAACAGACGCAGAGATGACACAAGCGATCATGAGCCAGGCACGTCAGTACCCGGGTCAAGAGCGCCAGTTCTTTGAATTCGTTCAGCAAAACCAACAGATGCAGCAGCAGATGCGTGCACCGATCTTTGAAGACAAGGTCGTTGATTGTGTGTTCGAGCAGGCAACCGTTGCAGAGAAAGAAGTCTCCAAGGACGATCTGCAGAAAGCTGTTGAAGCGCTCGAAGAAGAGTAAGCTCTCCTACATCGCAAAGTTTGAAAGGGCCGCCTATTTGGGTGGCCCTTTTTCGTTGCTAGGGAGGTGCGACTTAGGCGGGACGCAAACCTGTCTCTACCAACATTCCACGCCGTTTGGCCTCATAATAATATCCGCGTGCGTACCATTTGATGGCGGTGCCTTGATCGCCGTCTGACAAGAGCCACGCACCGCGCAAATACTTCACCGAGTATTTGAGGTTTGTATCCGCAATGAGTAGATCGTTTGGTGCGCCACGAAAGCCCATGGTGCGGGCGGTTTGCGGCAGGATTTGCAGCAGCCCATAGTAGGGGCCATTGCGCGCCGAAGGGTTGTGGGTGCTTTCGCGGATAGCGAGGCGGTGCACTAGGCTGCGCGGCACATCGTAATGATCCGCCCAGCGGTTAATGGAGGCGCGCAAGGCAGGCGTCTCATTGGTGTAGAGGGGGAGAGCAGTCTGCTGTGTCGCAAGAGCGGCCACTGGGCTGCGGGCTGAGCATGCAGAGAGAGCAGCAAACGTGCCCAAAAGGAAGATATGGCGGGGGAAGACAGACATGCTCAGGTAATCCGGTATGGTTGATCTGCTGGTAGCTAAGATTTTTGTGTAAACCTTAGCAATAACGCATACCCAGCAGCGGCAGAGTTCCGCGTATGGATGAGCGTAGTTTAGCCTTGAGCCGCACCGGATGCGGTAAGTGCACAACCTTCGACAGTGACGCGGTGCATATAGCGGCGATGACCGTGATAGTCGTTATTCGCTCTGTGCCATGTCGCGCGGTTGTCCCGCATAGTCACGTCACTGTTTTGCCAGCGTATGCGGCATTGGAATTCGGGTTTTTGAAAGGGGGTGTAGAGACAATTCAGGATCGCATCTGACTCTAGCTTGCTTAGCCCGTCGAAGTGGGTGGTGAATTGGGGTTCACATAGAGCCCTTTGCGTCTCGACAATGGATGTTTGATCACAATGGGGTGCAGGGCGTCTCGGGTTGCATTATCTGCGTTGCCTATGCGTCCTGACCTGCTGGCATCTTAGGCGGCTTCCTTTGCCCCGAAAACATGGCGTGAGGAGTGCCATGCAGACAATCCGTCAATCATGGCTTTGAATGGCTGCGACAAGTTCTCATAGGCGACGGCCATGGAGCAGAACACAGTGTCGCCGCCCGAGCGTGGCGTCTCGATTGCGTGTAGGATTGAGCCGAGAGCGGGGATTTGGTCGTAGGCGTGGTCCGTGTGCCACTGCTCGCCAATCGCACCGGTCTGGTCTGGCTCTTTGAGTACGATGGCTATTTCGGGGTGGCCCTGTAGGGCGGTGAAGAAGCGGTTCACATTTATGTCGCCCCAGCGGCGAGCAAAGTTCAGGTGATCTTCTGGCGTGATGGTTTGTGCACGCAGGGTAATCACGGAATGATCTATGAAGGCCTGTTTGATTTGCTCGAAATGGGCGTCATCACGCATGTCCGCACCGATAATCTCGGCACCAAAGCCACCTGTCAGGGGAATAATTTCCATGGTCTGCTCCTGTGTTCATTTCGAACAATTGAACAGTGTCTCATGGCGATTGGTCAATCTCTAATCGCGAGGGCGCATGAACGGGAGATAAGAAACGAAAAACGCCGCACAGGTAAGCTGCACGGCGTTTTTTGATTTGGTATGGAGCGGGACTTAGGTGTCGTCGCTGTCGTCTGCTGCTGCAGGTGTTGGCACATCCAGATCGCCATCTTCGTCTGCGGCAGAGCCGATATCGTCGAAGAGTTCAGAAATCTCGAATTCTGCTGCGGCTTCTTCTTCCGCGGCGAGTTCTTGGATGGATTTACCAGCGGCCTGAAGCTCAGCTTCTTCGGGTGAACGTGCAACGTTCAGCTCGATTGTGGCTTCGACTTCGGGGTGCAGAACAACCTGTACGTCGTGAATGCCCAAATACTTGATCGGAGCGGTCAAAACGACTTGTTTGCGGTCCACGGAGAACCCTTCGGCAGTAGCGGCTTCTGCTGCGTCACGTGTGGTAACGGAGCCGTAGAGCGCGCCTGCGTCGGAGGCAGAGCGAATCACAACAAACTGCTGGCCGTTAAGCTTGGCAGCCATTGCTTCGGCTTCTGCTTTGGACTCGAGGTTCTGAGTTTCAAGTTGGGCTTTTTGGCCCGCAAAAGAAGCAATGTTCGCTTTGGAAGCGGTCAGTGCTTTTTTCTGTGGCAGCAAGTAGTTGCGTGCAAAGCCTGGTTTAACGTCAACGACGTCGCCCATCTGGCCGAGTTTCGCAACACGCTGGAGAAGGATAACATGCATAATCTCTACTCCTTATTTCACTGCATAGGGCAGCAGGGCGAGGAAGCGGGCGCGTTTGATGGCACGGGCCAATTCACGCTGCTTTTTCGCGGATACTGCGGTGATACGGGACGGCACGATCTTGCCACGCTCAGAGATGTAGCGCTGCAGAAGACGTGTGTCTTTGTAATCGATTGCCGGTGCATTATCGCCCGAGAACGGGCAGACTTTGCGGCGGCGGAAAAATGGTTTTGCGGCCATGGTTTAGAGTCCTTTCAACAGACTAAAATCAGCGACGTTCACGGCGCTCGGGGCGCTCGTCACGTTTTTGCATCTGAACGGAAGGCAGCTCTTTGTGCTCATCCATCTTGATGGTCAGAACGCGCATGACATCGTCATGCAGGCGCATCAGGCGTTCCATCTCCTGCACGGCAGTTGCCGGTGCATCGGAGCGCAGGAAAGCATAGTGCCCCTTGCGGTTCTTGTTGATTTTATAGGCCATCGTTTTGACGCCCCAATACTCGCTGTCCACGAGTGTCCCGCCGTTGTCGGACAGGACGGTACCGAAATGTTCGATCAGGCCTTCGGCTTGTGTATTAGACAAGTCTTGGCGAGCGATCATTACATGCTCATATAGCGGCATGTGTGCTCCACTTATTTCAAGGCGCATTTCATAGGCGGGGCGATGATCCTTTGCTGCCCCGTCACGAGAGTCTGCGCGGTTAAATCGTCATACAAAGGAAGTGCTGCGTATACACCGTTTTGCGCGCAGCACAAGCGATGATGCGCGGCACGAACTGCCGTGCGAAGCCGTGATCAAAGCAGCACTGGGTTATATGCCGTCTACTTGCCCGACGCGTGCCGTTTTTTGTCTGATTTGACAGGCATTTGTGGGTCAACGAACAACTAGGACACAGACATGACCCTTACTGCTGATCATAACTTCGCTGTAACGCCTGCATTGGGTGTTGTGCATATGCTGGGTGGTAGGCGTTTGATGATGCGTCTTGCGATGCGCATTGGCGCGGTCGCATTCGCGCTGGTCGTCTTGTTGATTTGGATTGCACCCGGTGCCGTTTGGGACAATGACGTGTTGTTGTTCAAGCTGGCCTTGTCTGTAATGGCGTTTTTTGGCGCAGTCGCATTGTGGCAGCGAAGCCTTCCGCCTGTTAGGCCTTCGGTTGAAGTGGACATTGCGAACATGGAAGTGCGCGTTATGCGCCGTGACCGTGGCGCCCAGCCGCGCGTGATTGAGAAATGGTTCTTTGCTGATCTGGAATCCGTTGACTTGGAAGGGCGCCACATCATTGCTCTGGAGCAAAGGCAAACGCCTGCTGGCAGACATCACTCTGAGCAATGCGACTGCGCACGCCTCCTTGCTCGCAGCGCTGCGTCATGCAGGAAAACTTGCATAAATCACTATTCCCAACGCTTTTGTGAGCTTGGTTCGCCAGCGCGCAGAGGGTGTTTGTTTGTTTGGGATTGAGATTTGGACAAAATGCCCCAACTACTTGATATGATGAAAACAATATGGAGTACTTAAAATGAAGCCACTTGTTCTCGCGGCGCTGCTGTCCACCTCTGCTACACTGGCAATGGCAGCTGAAAAATATGTGCTCGATGCCAGCCACAGCCAAGTTGTATTTTCCTACAACCACCTTGGTTTCTCCACGACCTATGGCATGTTCTCGGGCTTTGAGGGTGAAATCATGTTTGATGAGGCCGATCCAGCCAAATCAAGTGTGAGCGTTTCCATGCCCACCAAGTCAATGTTCACAGGCTGGGAAAAGCGAGATGCGCATTTCATGAGCGATGACTTCTTTGGTGCGACTGACGAAGACATGATCACTTTTACCTCCACTTCCATCGAAGTGACGGGTGACGGCACCGCAAACATCACTGGTGATCTGACGATGAACGACATCACCAAGTCTGTTGTTTTGGCCACCAACCTGAACCAACTCTCCGAGCACCCGATGGCGAAAAAGCCGTGGGCGGGTTTCAATGCCACCACAACGCTGATGCGCTCTGACTTTGGTGTTGAGAAGTTTGCACCGTTTGTAAGCGACGAGATTGGTGTAACGATTTCGCTGGAAGCTATGAAAGCTGGATAAGCTGCTTCAAGTCTAACGAATAAGGGCCGTGGGGAGGATTGTCCCCGCGGCCCTTTTTTATCCGCGCTACTCTGGTGTTGATTTGGTGGCGTCGAGTTCGATGATTACGTCGACTGCAAATGCCAGTGAGCCTTCGTCGGGCATATTTGCGCCGATACCAAAGTCCATGCGGTTCAACATGAGCTGTGCTTTTACATTTGCCTCACCTTCGTTCAGCGATAGCCGGAAGGGCATTGTGACAGGGATTGTCACATCTTTGATGGTCAATGTGCCCTGCGCAACAAAGCCATCGATGTTTGTAATGACATCCGCGTTGAAGGTTGCCGTCTCAAACTGTGAGGCATCGAAAAAATCGGGGCCCATGGCCTGATCGGTAACTGAACCGAGGGTGAGTGATCCGATTGCGATGACAACTTCGACCTGACCGGAAGTGCCACCTTGGATTGTCGGATCAAAGCTGATGTTGGCTGTCCAGTCGGTAAAGCTGCCTTCCACTGTCGATCCGAACTGGGTGACGCCAATTGCAACGGTTCCTTGTTCTACGGTCCAGTCCGATGTGACATCACTGAGAGCGGCGGCATCAGTTGCGCCCGCTTTGGGCGCGTAGAAGCCTGCGAAACCTGCGCCTGTAAGAACAATGCCCCAAATGGCGAATGTGGCGATCAGTGACACGTACCCATGGCGGGTCGCGTCGAGATCACGTAGGTCCGGTGCGCCATTCAGCATCCGGCGCAGGGTGGCGTCTTTGTCTATGAAGTAGTGTTTAAATGCGCCTGCGATGTGCAACAGCAATGAGACAATCATCACTTTTCCAAAGACCCAGTGTAATCCGCCAAACAAGGCTGAAACACTTTTTGACTTTGCGACCAGTGGAAGGCTTTGACCCAATGGCCACCAGATTGGCGCAAAGCCTGAAGTGGCCGCGTGATGGATCCAGCCTGACATGGGCGCCAGTACGAGCGAGCCGTAGAGGAGCCAGTGGGCGGTTTCGGCGAGGAAGTTTTCCATTTTGCGGTCTGGGTGCAGAGATGCAGGCTTTGGTTGGCTGAGCGCCCAAATGATCCGCAGCAGCGCTACGAAGAAAACGCCCACACCGAGGGTTTTGTGAAGTGAGTATAGCCAAGCCTTGCGGGCGAGCTGCTCGGATATGTCATGGGGCAGTTCATGCGCAATCATAGCGACAGGTATCAGTGTCATGATGAGCAGGGCTGTCAGCCAGTGAAAGCTGCGCGTGACGCTGCCATATCGCGTTGCTGTGTTGGCAATGGCCATGATGTGCTCCTGATGATTGCTTATTTGTATACTTATGGCACCAGCCATTTAGAGCAATGGTCGTTTCAGCACAGGCAGTGTGCGCTCTTGTGGGAGCGGATGCGCTTCGCTAAACCGATTGGCACAATATTTAATGGGGCATCTATCATGAGCACAGCATTCGTATTTCCCGGACAGGGCGCGCAAACCATCGGTATGGGCCTTGATCTGGCGCAGGCCTATCCCGCAGCCAAGGCGGTCTTTGATGAAGTTGATGATGCGCTGGGACAAAAGCTGAGTGCGTTGATCTGGGAGGGGGATATTGCCGAATTGACCTTGACCGAGAACGCGCAGCCTGCGCTGATGGCGACGTCGATGGCGGCGATGCGCGCGCTAGAAGTTGAAGGTGTTGATGTGACGCGGGCCTCGTTTGTGGCAGGTCACAGCCTTGGAGAATACTCCGCTCTTTGTGCGGCGGGGGTCTTTACGCTGGCCGATACTGCCCGTCTGCTGCGTATTCGCGGTCGCGCGATGCAAGAGGCGGTGCCTGTGGGTGCAGGGGCTATGGCCGCGATCCTTGGGATGTCTGCGGCGGATGTGACTAAACTGGCGGCAGATGCAGCGCAGGGCGATGTGTGTCAGTTGGCCAATGAGAATGATCCAACACAGAACGTAATTTCAGGCAGCAAAGCTGCTGTTGAGCGGGCGATTGATATGGCCAAAGGGGCAGGGGCCAAGCGCGCGCTACCGTTGCCAGTATCGGCACCGTTTCACTGCGCATTGATGCAACCCGCAGCGGACGAGATGGCGCGGGCTTTGGCCGACGTGAGCATGAGCGATCCGAAGGTGCCATTGGTGGCGAATATGCTGGCCGAGAGTGTGAACACTACCGGTCCCATTGCTGGGCTGCTGGTGGATCAGGTAACAGGCCGTGTGCGCTGGCGCTCCTCGGTGGAGTGGATGGCAGCGCAGGGTGTGACGGAATATTGGGAGATTGGCGCAGGCAAAGCGCTGTCCGGTATGATCAGGCGTATTCGCAAGGAAGCGACACTGCGCAACTTTGGTGCTGCAGCGGATGTGAAAGCGGCGCTTGAAGGCTGATATATCCCACCGCAGTCTGCTGGTGGGTGCATCTGCGCTGATGGCAGGCTGCGGCGTCTCAGATGTGGTTACTGGCGTACGGCAAGGGTTGCATTTCTTTGCTGTGAATGAGCGGTTGATTGTGCGCGGATAGGTGATCGGGCGGACGCCTGCTACTTTTGCGGATGTGCTGGAGCAAAATCCACAAGTAACCATGCTGGTCTTGCAAGACATGAGTGGGGCGCATGACACCGCGGCAGTGCAGGCGATGGGATATGAGGTGCGCAGGCGCGCTATGTCGACCGTCTTGCAAAGCGACAGTGTCGTTCATGGTGCCGCGGTTCATCTGTTTTTGAGCGGAGTGCAGCGCCG
Organism: uncultured Sulfitobacter sp.; assembly: GCA_963934545.1. Classification (GTDB taxonomy): domain Bacteria; phylum Pseudomonadota; class Alphaproteobacteria; order Rhodobacterales; family Rhodobacteraceae; genus Sulfitobacter. Next base: position 1,559 of record CAWVZA010000102.1, on the reverse strand, counting down.
CATGATTGCAGGGGCAGAGATTGGCTTTGGACCGTTGGAAGCGGATGCAGAAACGCGGAAATACCTCAACGATATGCTTGGCTCTGACGGGTTTTACGAGTTTGCCTTGCAGGCGGCCCCTTCAGACGGGATACATATCATGACGGAAGATGAGATTGCGCGAAATGGTGTGCTAACGGCACCTATTGAGCGGCTGAACTAAAAAGGTGAGAGAATGTTTGATCTAACAGGTAAAAATGCATTGGTAACGGGTGCTTCGGGTGGCATCGGCGCGGATATTGCGCGGGCACTACATGCACAGGGGGCCACGGTTGGGCTGTCTGGCACACGGACGGAGCCGTTGGAGGCATTGGCGTCCGAGCTGGGCGAGCGAGCCTATGTGTTGCCTTGTAACCTGAGCGATATGGAAGCGGTCAAGGCGCTGCCCAAGCAGGCGGCAGAGGCGATGGGATCAGTTGATATTCTGGTGAACAACGCAGGCATCACCCGCGACAACCTGTTCATGCGCATGTCTGATGATGAGTGGCAGTCGGTGCTGGACGTAAACCTGACGGCGACATTCCAGCTGTGCAAGGGCGTGATGCGCGGCATGATGAAGGCGCGTTGGGGCCGGATTGTGAACATCTCCTCCATAGTTGGTGCCACGGGCAATCCGGGTCAGGCGAACTATGCAGCGTCAAAGGCAGGGATGATCGGAATGGGCAAAAGCCTTGCTTATGAAGTCGCCAGCCGTGGAATCACCGTGAACGCGATTGCGCCTGGATTTATTGCAACTGCTATGACGGACAAGCTCACTGATGATCAGAAATCAGGTATTATGGGGCAAATTCCTGCGGGTCGTATGGGCACGCCAAACGAGATTGCAGGCGCTGTTGTCTACCTTTCAAGCGACGAGTCTGCCTATGTTACAGGTGCGACCTTGCATGTGAACGGCGGTATGGCCATGTTGTAACGGCATTGGTGAAACCGTTTGCGTAAGCCCAATCATATGCTAAAGGGAGCGCAGAATGACAAGACGGGCGCTTGATGTGACCCGCGCCTTGTGACAGCAAGGAAAACGAGCCGCCCCTTATGGGGGCAACTTCTGAACCGTCTCGCACGCTGAGGCGGCAGAAACCCAAAGGGGCAGTATAGCCCAATGAGTAAGGACTAATAGTATGAGCGACGTTGCAGACCGCGTTAAGAAGATCGTTGTTGAGCACCTTGGTGTTGAAGAAGATAAAGTAATTGAAAATGCTTCTTTCATTGATGATCTGGGTGCAGACAGCCTCGACACAGTCGAGTTGGTAATGGCATTCGAAGAAGAATTCGGCATCGAAATCCCCGATGACGCAGCCGAGAACATCCAGACCTTCGGCGACGCGGTCAAGTTCATCAAAGAAGCTTCCTAAGCGGCTTTGCCGAGTTAAACTCGGCGGTAAAATACTCAAACGGCGCCCCGCTCTGCGGATTGGCGCCGTTTTTGATTCTTGGATGAATTGATGCTTGTCTAAGGGGACGTGCTGCGGCAATTCTGATTGTCTGAACATCAGGTTCATTTCCCAAGATCAAGACGAAGG
>CAWVZA010000101.1:0-9047 GCA_963934545.1 uncultured Sulfitobacter sp. | reverse complement strand
GCATGGGAAGGCTCCATCACGGTTGGGGGGCAAACGATTTGGGGCATATGGGATGGAACGGCAGATGTACATAAAAAAAGCCCGGTCGCACGAGGGCAGACCGGGCTAGTGATCACAGACAGTGCAGGCAGGCAAGCGTCTGTGGAATTGCGCAGCGGCAGATCATACGGGGGACGTATGTGTGATCTTGCGAGAGGCTGCGCAAAGCTGAATGTGTGGGCAGGCTTAGGCCGCTTTGTCGGTGGAACCGAAGCCCAATTGCGCGAGCCACGTACGTGGATCGAAGCGGGGACGCCCTGCGCGGACGGTGGCCATGTGGTGGCGCATTTGCGAATAAATTCCATGGGCCGATGCGCTCTTGCGAACAGCTTGAGTTTTGAGGCCCTCTGCAGCGCGCTCAAAGCTCATGTTGATGGGTGCCTCAATTGAGCAGGGGAATGTCTTTGTGTTTGCTTGGCTGGTAACTGTTGCAAGTGCTTCAAACGACTGGCTTGCTGCTTTATATATTACCTGGCTCAACTGTACTTGTGTATGTGTCATTCTCGTATCCTCATATGCTCCCATCATTTTGTGTGGAGCCTTTTTTATCGCTGACCTTAATCTAGGCACGGGGCTCGGAAATATGACTGGTAAGAACGCGAAAGGTTTCCCCACAAGCGGCAGAAACAGATCAATAAATTAAAAATACAATAAAAATACAGTGTTAAGATCGGCCAAATTTGGCCTATGGGTGAGGGGGATTGTCAATTTTGGAGAATTTTTTGTGAGTTTACACGGCAGTGCCTGTGAAATTTGGTGGGTTCTTGACCTTGATCAAATCAAATAACTCCCCAAATGCGACAGGTGAGGTTCGCACCTGATGTACGCCGCCAAGCGGGTGCATCTACCAGCGAACGCTTTTTAAAAGGAGACGACCCATGGACCTGAGTAAGTTCACGGAACGGTCGCGCGGCTTTGTGCAGTCGGCCCAGACGATTGCGACACGCGACAGCCATCAGCGGCTGGCGCCTGAGCATATCCTCAAAGCATTGATGGATGACGAGGAAGGATTGGCGAGCAATCTGATTTCCGCGTCGGGCGGTGATGCGGCTGCGGTCAAGCAGGCGGTTGATATCGCCCTCGGCAAGATGCCGAAAGTGACAGGCGATGCGGCCCAGACCTATCTGGACGGTGCCACCACCCGCGTATTGGCAGAGGCAGAAGCGCTGGCAAAGAAAGCGGGCGACAGCTTTGTCCCTGTTGAGCGCATTTTGATGGCGCTGTGCATGACGAAATCCGGTGCCAAGACAGCGCTTGAGGCGGGGAAGGTATCTGCGCAGAAGCTAAATTCAGCGATCAATGATCTGCGCAAGGGACGCAAGGCGGACAGTGCGAGCGCGGAGGATGGGTATGACGCGCTCAAGAAATATGCCCAAGACCTGACGGAACGGGCGCGTGAAGGGAAGATTGACCCGATCATTGGCCGTGACGAGGAAATTCGCCGTGCGATGCAGGTGTTGAGCCGCCGCACGAAGAATAATCCTGTGCTGATTGGTGAGCCTGGTGTTGGTAAGACGGCGATTGCCGAAGGTCTGGCCTCGCGCATCATTGATGGTGATGTGCCAGAAAGCCTGTGCAACAAGCGTTTGATGGCGCTGGATATGGGTGCGCTAATCGCGGGTGCGAAGTATCGCGGTGAGTTTGAGGAACGTTTGAAAGCAGTTTTGACGGAAGTGACCGAAGCCGCTGGTGAAGTGATCCTGTTTATCGACGAGATGCATACGTTGGTGGGTGCGGGTAAGGGGGAGGGCGCGATGGACGCGGCCAACCTGATCAAGCCTGCGCTGGCGCGTGGTGAGTTGCATTGCATCGGTGCAACCACGCTGGACGAATACCGTAAGTATGTGGAGAAAGACGCGGCCCTTGCGCGGCGATTCCAGCCTGTAATGGTGTTGGAGCCGACGGTGGAGGATACGGTCAGTATTCTGCGCGGGATCAAGGAGAAGTACGAGCTGCACCATGGTGTGCGGATTTCCGACAGTGCCTTGGTCGCTGCGGCGACGCTGTCACATCGCTATATTACGGATCGGTTCTTGCCCGACAAAGCTATTGACCTGATGGACGAAGCCGCGAGCCGTTTGCGGATGGAAGTGGACAGTAAGCCCGAAGAGTTGGACGCGCTGGACCGCCAGATTTTGCAGCTTCAGATTGAGGAAGAGGCATTGAAGGCTGAGGACGATCAGGCATCGAAGGACCGTTTGGCGACGTTGCAGAAGGATCTTGCCGGTTTGCAGGAGCGCAGTGGTGCTATGACGGCGGCGTGGCAGGCGGAGCGTGACAAGCTCGCCGGTGCGCGTGACATCAAGGAAAAGCTTGACCGTGCGCGGGCCGATCTGGATATCGCCAAGCGGGACGGCAACCTCGCAAAAGCGGGTGAGCTGTCTTATGGCGTGATCCCTGATCTGGAGCGTGAATTGGTCGCGGCTGAGAGCCGTGAAGATGGGATGATGGTTGAAGAAGCGGTGCGCCCTGACCAGATCGCGAGTGTCGTGGAGCGTTGGACGGGCATCCCTGCTGGCAAAATGCTTGAGGGTGAGCGCGAGAAACTGTTGCAGATGGAAGAGCAGTTGCACGGTCGTGTAATTGGCCAGAACCTCGCCGTGAAGGCGATGGCCAATGCGGTGCGCCGCTCGCGTGCGGGTCTGAATGACGAGGATCGCCCGCTGGGGAGCTTCTTGTTCCTTGGTCCGACTGGCGTGGGTAAGACCGAGCTGACCAAGGCGGTGGCCGAATTCATGTTTGACGACGACAGTGCCATGGTGCGCATTGATATGTCGGAGTTCATGGAGAAGCACGCGGTGTCTCGTCTGATCGGCGCCCCTCCCGGTTATGTCGGATATGATGAGGGTGGTGTGTTGACCGAGGCCGTGCGGCGCAGGCCATATCAGGTCGTACTTTTTGACGAGGTCGAGAAGGCGCATCCCGATGTGTTCAACGTGCTGTTGCAGGTCCTTGACGATGGTGTGCTGACGGACGGTCAGGGACGCACTGTGGATTTCAAGCAGACGCTGATTATCCTCACGTCCAACCTTGGGGCGCAATCGCTGAGCAATGCGCCAGAGGGCAGCGATATGGCTGATGCCAAGCGTGATGTGATGGACGCGGTGCATGCGCATTTCCGCCCTGAGTTCCTGAACCGTCTGGATGAGACGATTATATTTGATCGCCTCAACCGCGAAGATATGGACGGTATCGTCACGATCCAGATGGCACGCCTGCTCAAACGCCTTGCCTCGCGCAAGATTGAGTTGCAGCTGGATGACGGTGCACGCAAGTGGCTGGCCGATGAGGGGTATGACCCTGTGTTTGGTGCAAGGCCGTTGAAGCGGGTGATCCAGTCGGCGCTGCAAAACCCGTTGGCTGAGATGCTGTTGGCGGGAGATGTCAGTGACGGTGATACTATCCCTGTGAGCGCGGGCGCAGATGGGTTGATTATCGGTGATAGAATTTCGCCAAGTAATAAGCCCAAGCCGGATGAAGCCACGGTACACTGATTTGAGGCGGGGGGCCGGAGCAAGAGCTTCGGCCCTTTATCCATTCTAGCGGCAGTGTTGGCTGGCCTACACCGCTTGCAGCACACGGGTGGCCCAATATGACCCCCTTATGTCGGTGAGGCGAAGTATCTCTATCAGGCGTCTAACAATGCGGCGGCTACGCGCCAGCGCGCGCAATTCGGGTGCGAGGTCAGCTGCCATTGTAGTGCGGTAGACTTCTATCAATTTGTGCAATCCCGCTTTGGGCTCTTCGTAGAATTCTGCACATGAAGCCAAGAGAAGCCATACATCGCGGGCCTGTGCGTTTCGCGCACTCATGACCGCGGTCGGATCCTCCTCAAGATCAAGCAGATAGATAGTTGGCGTGCTGGCATCTGCTGCGCCTTTTAAGGTCATGTCCTTGAGCTTGGGGCGGCCGTGTACCAGCCCCTTTGAATGTAGTGGTCCGATTGTGCGCACCGCCTGCTTTAGCAATCTGACGCGCACATCGGGATCTGCCTGTGCGCGCAAAAAACTGTCAAGCTGCATCCCGCAATCGGCCAGCGTGATATAGGTGTCAGTCTTCTCCAGCACCTCGGGTACATTTATGCTGCTATCGGCAAACTGCTGCAATCTGGCAGCTTCGGCATGCAAGCTTTCGATCCCGCCAGCGGCATTTGTGGGTGCAGGACAATTGGCAGTACGGGCATCAGCAGTCGGTGCAGCGCCGTAAACCTATTTGCGCGCGCCACTTCAGGGCGTTTGCGCCATGCGACATGGCCATTAAGATTGATGCGTTCGATCCGCGGCTCTTGGGGGAGATTAGTCATGATTGTTCTCTTGATCCGCGCGTTGGTTTTCGCATTCGTAAACTTGCATTCCCTCAGCTTCCAGACACTCATTACACCGTTCAACGGAAACTGGCCTTGGGGCAAGCCCTTTACGGCGGAAAGCGTGGTTATGTTTAACTTTGAGGCGGATGAGGATACTTGAAATTAGATACACTGAAGAGCGAGAGCTACTGTGTTGATAACGAAAAAGCCCGCCGACGGGGGAATGTCGGCGGGCTCGTAGTGCCTAAGTCTCTGGGGGAGAGTTATGAGTTTGGCATAATCACTGCGTCGATGACGTGGATCACACCGTTGGTGGCTTCGATGTCGGCGGCTGTTACGTTTGCGCCGTCTACCATTACGCCGTTGTTGAGAGCGATCATCACGGTGTCACCGTTCACTGTGGCGGCTTCCATGTCATCTGTAAGGTCTGTGGACATCACTTTGCCTGCGATCACGTGGTAGGTCAGGATCGCTGCCAGCGCTTCTTTATTCTCTGGCTTGAGCAGGTCCTCGACTGTGCCTTCTGGCAATGCTGCGAAGGCGGCGTCTGTTGGGGCGAATACTGTGAACGGGCCGTCGCTTTTCAGTGTGTCGACCAGACCTGCGGCTTCTGCCGCGGCCAGAAGTGTGCCGAAATCACCAGCTGCTGCTGCTGTATCTACGATGTCTTTTGCATGGCCTGCGGCGAATGCAGAAGTTGTCATTGCGATTGCTGCGGCGGCGGAGAGGAGTGTCTTGCGAAACATATTGTAATCCTTGTCTTGGGTTAACAATGCAGTTGTTAGCATCGCAAACACTACGCCGCAGATTGGGATTGGTTCAGATAAAACGCTAAGTATATTTCCTTGACCAAAAGGCGGTTTGCACTAATCACATTATTCGAACCGATTTCTGCCAAACAATTGGAATAGTGACGAAATATCGCGCAAACATTCTTGGAAACTGCGACATTTCATCCATTCCCCTTGTCGTGTAGGGTTGGCGATATGAATAAACCTGACTTAGTGCTTTTTGATTGCGATGGTGTGCTGGTGGACAGTGAGGTGATCACCACAGGGATCATTCGTGATGATCTCGCACGGCATGGGTTGGATATGCCTGCTGCGCGTATTGATGCGCTGTTTGTCGGTGGAACCATGGCGGGTGTGATTGAGACATCGCGTGCGATGGGGGCTGTCCTGCCTGACAGGTGGGTTGATGATATTCACGCGGCAATCTTTTCTGTGTTGGAGGCGGAGTGTTTGGCAGTGCCGGGGATTGAGGGCGTGCTTGATGCGCTGGACGCTGCGGGTATACCTTATGCTGTCGCCTCGAACGGGCCTGTGGCCAAGATGGATGTGACGTTGCGCAAGACAGGGCTTTGGCCGCGTTTTTCGGGGCATATATATAGTGCGCATGATTGTGCGGCGTCCAAGCCTGCGGCGGATGTGTATCTCAAGGCTGCGGGGGGCATTGCACCTGAGCGCTGTGTTGTGGTTGAGGATAGCGTTACGGGCGCACGTGCAGGGCAGGTAGCGGGGATGACAGTCTATGGCTTTGCCAGAGGCGGGCCGTGGGAGAAGCTGGCCCCACATTGTGCCGCAATGTTTGATGATATGGCCGAGCTTGTGGAGTTTTTGGGGCTGTAGCATCCTATGACATTCGGGTGTGAAATCTGAAATGTTACAACAAAAGGTTTGGTGCTTTGCCGCTCTGCCCCTACCTGTTGTTTAACTAGTAAGGAGATACCTCATGGCCATGCGCTGGAAAAACACGCTCAAAGATCACCACGTCACGGATGAGGCGGTGTTTATGAACCGCCGCTCATTGATGGGCGGTGCTGCTGCGGGCCTTGGGCTTGCCTCGATCGGTGCGACGGCCAGCTTTGCTCAAAGCGATGAGTTGTTGCCGACGAGCTATGAGGACATTACCGAGTACAACAACTATTATGAGTTTGGCACGGGCAAGGATGATCCTGCGAAATACGCTAAGGCGCTGACCACCGAGCCTTGGACCGTAAAGATCGACGGTATGGTAGATAAGCCCGGCGATTATGCGTTTGAAGACATCATGAAGGCCATGACCATTGAGGAGCGCATCTACCGCTTCCGTTGTGTTGAGGCGTGGTCAATGGTTATTCCGTGGAACGGGTTTGCGCTGGCCGATCTGTTGGGCATGGCTGGTGTGCAGTCGGGTGCGAAGTTTGTGGCGCTAGAGACAGCGCTTGTGCCTAACGAGATGCCAGGGGTGAAGTACCCCGTGTTGGAGTGGCCCTATGTTGAGGGGCTGCGTCTGGATGAGGCGATGCATCCGTTGACCATGATGGCGACAGGGATTTACGGCAAAGACATTCCGAACCAGAACGGCGCACCACTGCGTTTGGTGGTGCCGTGGAAATATGGGTTCAAATCTATCAAGTCTGTGGTGCGGATCATGCTCACGGACAAGCAGCCGCCAACAAGCTGGAACAAAGCCAACGCGCGCGAATACGGGTTCTATAGTAATGTGAACCCGGAAGTTAATCACCCACGCTGGTCCCAAGCGTCAGAGCGGGTGATCGGTGGGGGGCTCTTCTCCAAGCGGATCCCGACCTTGATGATGAACGGATATGAGGCCGAAGTCGGCAGCTTGTATGCTGGCATGGATCTGAGCAAAGACATCTAGAGTATAGTGTATAGAGTGAGGCCGGAGCAGATGACGCTTCGGCCTTTTGCTGTTGTAGAGAGTGGGACGTGCGCATGAGTGGTATAGTAGACAAGATTAATGGCGTTGCTCGCCGTGTGCCGACTTGGGCTGTCTATATACTATATCTGTTACCATTGCCGTGGTTGCTCTATCTCGCGCAAACGGGCGGCTTGGGGCGTGAGCCGATCAAGGCGTTGGAACATGAGCTGGGCGAGATTGCTTTGCAGTTGTTAATCATCGGTTTGTGCATCTCGCCGCTGCGCCAATACCTCGGGCTGAACCTTTTGAAGTTTCGCCGTACATTTGGCGTGTTGGCCTTTACCTATGTGGCGCTGCATCTGCTGGTTTGGATTGTGTTGGATATGAGCCTGCTCTGGGGACAGATGTGGGCTGATATCTGGAAGCGTCCTTATATCACCATTGGCATGGCGGGTTTTATGGCGCTGCTGCCTTTGGCAATTACCTCGAACAACCTGTCTTTGCGTAAGCTGGGCGCCGCTACGTGGCGCAAGCTGCACAAGCTAACCTATGTGGCTGTGATACTGGGGGGGATACATTACCTCTGGCTGGTCAAGGGTATCCAGTATGAGCCGATTATCTATATGGTCGTGATACTCGGGTTGATTGCCCTGCGATATAAACGTCTGCTCAAATAACATTCAGTGATGGGTCTTCGTTAACTGGAGGACTATCTCATGCAACTACGCCCATCCTTTCTATCGCTAAGTCCTAATGCACGCTTTGGCAGCGTTGCCCTTTTGTTGGGAGGGATAGGCATGTTCATCACGCCATGGATTGCGGGTGCTGGTCCCATGCGACTGTTGGCGCAGGGCGTGATGATCTTTGGACAGCTTTGCTAAGCCCAAGAGGCGGGATGGGAAAAGCCCCTGACCAAGTTGGTGGTTGTGGCGTTGGCCTTTGCAAGCTTGGGGTTTGTTCTGTTTGAATTGAACGGGACACCCAAGGCCGCACTGCTCTTTGCCTTTGCAGGATTTTTGACTGTCCTGTCTTGGAGCCTCGCAATGTTACACAGACCCGGCAAGGCGAGAACTACGGGTAAGGTAGGTATGGTTGCTGGAGGTGCGTCGCTTGCCATCTTGATTGGAGGTCATGTGTTTGTGGGGTTCGGCGCAGCAATAGGGCTTGAGGTGCTTAGGTCTGTGGCAACTGCGCAAAGCGCTGATGTGACGGGTGTCATGCAGGTCGTTTCGGTTTGTCTGGGTGGTTGGGCATTCGCCTGCGCTTGGATCGTAGCAAAAGGGCTTTTGCTCGAAGAGAGTGATTAGAAAAGATGATACCCCGAATCTTGAGGGTGATTCATGTGAATCGACAGGGAAGTTGGGCTGATTTGCGCTGAATCGACCTGTGCGTTGTGGGTAAGTCTGCGGATAACACCAGATGTGGAATAGGGAGCCTAAAAGTTGGCCTAAAGGGTGCGCAACAAAACTGCGTCAAGCGCACTGTTTGCGCAATCACCTTAAGCTAAATACTTGAAAACCCCTAAAAATTAGAAAAACGGCAAAAAAGTGAAATAAGATGAAAAATCTGCTTGCGGCCATGTGGAACTAACACTAGAACCCCTTTACCGGAGGCGCAAACGAGCGTCACACGGGGCAGCGGAGGGAACAAAGCGGAGACGCCGAGGGACGGAAGCGAAGAGAAATTCGGAAGTATTGACTGGCGGGCGCGCTGAGAGATTGGTGCATCGGTTTAGTTTTGTCTCCACGTTATTTTAAAATTAAATATCTGAAGAGATATGTGGGCGGTTTGGTCTATTTCGATGGATCAACGTCTGTATATCGCGCTTTTAGAGAATGTCACTTAGTGGCGTTATCGATTATAAAGTGTCAGCTTCACTGTTTGAACGGCTTTCGGTTACTTTGGTAACTTTAAGTACATCAAACAGAAAAGACGCCTAATTTGTTCAGTAAGCAGATTAGGTCGATGTGCAGAGGTTCGACGTCAAGGATATGATCGCAAGATCATTTCAACTTGAGAGTTTGATCCTGGCTCAGAACGAACGCTGGCGGCAGGCCTA
>CAWVZA010000100.1:0-9122 GCA_963934545.1 uncultured Sulfitobacter sp. | reverse complement strand
CGTGACGCCTGCTGCTCCCATGACCGCCTTCGAGCGGTTCATGGCCGCCCGGAACAGCAGATAGCTGTGCAACCGATTAGATTTAGTAGCCAATTTTAGGAGGTACTATGAATAACGACGGGCCAAGCAGAACTGAAACCAGCCGAACCGGCGTGGTGGAATGGTATGATGACAAGATGGAAACCTCGTTTTCCAACGTCATAAACGTGCAGGCCACGCGTGAGCAGATCGAGATTTTTTTTGGGATCACACGCACTTGGAACGCTGAGGCCGATAGCGTGATGCGGATCGACCTCAATCATCGTCAGATCCTGACGCCCTATGCCGCAAAGCGGTTGAGCCGCATCCTTTCGGACGTGCTGAACACCTATGAAAGCCGTCACGGGATCCTGAAGGTCGACGAGGGATGATCGGATCGGTGCCGCAGATCTTCGCTACCGAAGACACAGGGGCACAACACGACCGGCAGCGGGCGGAACTTGACGAGTTTCAGCTGTTGCAGAAACTGTCACAGGCCGCCTCGATGGCTGATCTAACACGCGATTGGATCGCGGCGCTGTTGCCGCGCATGTTGGCCTTGCGCGGCACCGAGTTGCATTTCCTGACGGTGATCGAGTTTGATGCCGACGGCAACGCGGTTCCCTACGCGCAACACCCTGCAAACCGCCTTGCAGGACAGGCTTTGCTGGAGGCCCTGAAAAATACGCATGATAGCGGCCAGATCATCGTCTCCGGCAAACTGCCTGAGGCGGCGCAGGATCAGGACCAAAAGCTGACATCACTCGTCGTGCCCATTTTGGTTGATGGCGGCGCTATGGGGGCGGTGGGGATCGAGGTCCGTCTTGTCGATCAGGACGCGATGACGCAGCTACTTGCGCTGGTGCAACTGAGCGCGGGCTGGCTTCAGGACCGGTTTCGCGCAGAGAGCATTGCACGCTCGGGGCGCAGCTACAACTCGGCGGCGGCCGCCCTCCATACCGTGATCGCGGTGGCGGAACGACGCGGCTATCTGGAGGCGGCACAGGCCGCCGTTACGGATATGGCGCAAAGGTTTCGCTGTGACCGCGCCTCGATTGGGGTACACAAGCGCAGGCAGACTCGTGTTCAAGCGATTTCCCACGCCGCGCAGTTCTCGCGCAATCTGCGCGATGTGCGCGGCATTCAAGCGGTGATGGATGAGGCGATAGATCAGGAATCCGCCATGCTTTGGCCCCAGCCGAACAGCGAGGGCGGGGCCCTATCGGTGGCGCATGAAGCGATGGATCGCAACGTCGGCGGTGCCTGCATTTTTACCGTGCCAATGTTTGATGGTGTGGCCTATGTCGGCGCTATGGTGTTCGAACGCCCCAAGGCGGATCCGTTTCAGCCCGCCGAAGTAGAAATGCTGGAAGCCGTTGTAACCGTGATCTCGCCCATTTTGGTTGAAAAGCAGCAGAATGATCGATGGCTCATCACCAAGGCATTGGAAGTTGTAAAAAATCAGGCGCGTGCGCTAGTCGGGCCGCAGCATTTCTTGCGGAAGGTTGTCGTAGGCGCCGCAGTTCTGGGGTTGATACTGATGGTGGCTGTGCAGCAAACGCTGACTGTTGCTGCCAATGCCTCAGTCGAAGGGTCAACTCAGCGGGTGATCGCGGCAAGCTTTGACGGGTTCATTGCGGCAGCCAATGCGCGCGAAGGTGATCTGGTCACGCAGGGGCAGGTAGTTATCCGACTGGACGACCGTGATCTGGTTTTGGAACGCTTGCGCTTGACGACGGTGAAGCATCAGGAACAACTGGAACTGGATAGCGCGATTGCGACGCGAGACCGTTCGCAGGCTGGCATCCGCGAGGCGCGCATCCAGCAGGCAGACTCGCAGATCCTTTTGATAGACAACCAGCTTGAGCGCTCGCAATTGCGCGCGCCTTTTGACGGCTTGGTGATTTCTGGCGATATGAGCCGGTCTATCGGGGCATCCGTAAGCCGGGGCGAGCCGTTGATGAGCATTGCGCCAATCGCCGATTTCCGGATCATGCTCAAAGTGGATGAACGCCAGATTTCCAATGTTGTGCCGGGACAATCCGCTGTGCTGCGGCTGACGGCACTGCCGGACCGGGCCTATGCTCTGCACATCCAGTCGGTCTTGCCAATTGCTGACTATGGGGAAGGGCGCACCACATTCCGCGTCGTGGCAGGGCTGGACGACCCAGCACCTGAACTGCGGCACGGGATGCAAGGGGCTGTCCGGATCGAAATCGAAAAACGTCCGATGTATGCGATCTGGTTCAAACCGGTGACAGACTGGTTGCGCATGGCTATCTGGACGAACTGGCCGGTATAGGGATGGCTGGGCCGTTTCTTTCGGGCGATTGGTACAGAGTGGCCGCGCTGAAACCGAGGGTCCGCCGCCAGGTGGATTTTCATCGCCAGATCTTCCGCAGCATGGTCTGGGTGATTGTCCAGGACCACCAGTCGGGTAAATTCAATCGTCTCACTCCGCAAGGGCACTACCTCTTTGGTCGCATGAATGGCGAGCGCACGCTGCAATCGCTCTGGCAGGATGCCTGCGACCGGTTTCCCGATGATCCCCCGACGCAAGGCGACGCGATCCAACTCCTGAGCCAGTTGTACCAAGCGGATCTGATCGCTGCCGATGCCACGCCCGACCTGACCGAACTGTCCAGCCGGTCACAGCGCCTGAACCGCCAGAAGACGCTTGCCCATTTCCGCAACCCACTGGCGCTTCGCTTGCCACTGCTGGACCCGAATGCCTTTTTGGAACGCACCAAGTGGCTGGTTACCCCGATCTTTACCCGCTGGTTCATGGCGTTTTGGGTGTGCTTCATTCTGACGGCTCTGGTTCTGGTGGTGCTCAACTGGCCAGCCCTGACCCAGAGCGCGGGGGACCAAATCCTTACGGGGTCAAACATCGCGTTGATCCTGTGCGCTTATCCGTTGGTGAAGGTATTGCACGAGCTTGGGCATGCTTATGCCACAAAATGGTGGGGGGGGGAGGTGCGTGAGATTGGGCTGATGCTGCTGATCTTCATGCCGGTGCCCTATGTCGATGCCTCGCAAGCTACGGCGTTTGGTTCAAAATGGCAGCGCGTGGTAGTCGGGGCTGCGGGGATACTAGTTGAGCTCACCCTGGCAGCGATAGCCCTGATCTTCTGGCTGAACGCGGAGCCGGGCATCGCCAAGGCCTTTGCCTATAACGTGATGCTGATTGGCGGGGTCTCGACGCTGCTGTTCAACGGCAACCCGCTGTTACGCTTTGATGGCTATTTCATCCTTTCAGATTTGCTTGAAATCCCGAATATGGGGCCGCGCGCCAACAAGTATTTTTGGTACCTGTGCCAACGCCACCTGCTGTTCAGCAAAAACGCCGTGAACCCGGCAACATCCAGTTCCGAGCCGCCATGGCTGGTGTTCTATGCAGTCGCGTCTTTTTTGTACCGTCTGATAATCATGATTGCGATTTCGCTGTTCGTCGCGAGCCGTTTCTTCGTGTTCGGGCTGCTGTTGGCAGCGCTTACCATTTTCACAGCGTTCGTGTATCCGATTGGAAAAGGGATTTATTTCGTGTTTTTTTCACCGTCACTCGGCCGCACGCGGGGCAAGGGACTGCTGGTATGTGCGGGCTTGTTAGGAGCCACGCTGCTGGTGCTGTTCATGCTGCCTATGCCCTATGCGACGGTGGTGCATGGCGTGATCTGGCCGGATTCGAGAGCCATCCTGCGGTCCGAAGCGGAAGGATTTGTTGCGAGTGTGGATGTGGATTCGGGGCAATCCGTTGTAGCCAGCGCACCGGTCCTGCATCTTGCCGACCCAATCCTGGCAGCCCGGATAAACGTTGCAGTCTCCAGCTTGCGGCAACTCGAATTGGAGACACAGGCAGCCTCCTTACTCGACGGGATCCAAGCCAGCATTCTGGGCGAGCAGATTGCATTCGCCCAGCAGGAACTGACGGATCTACAATTGACCGAGTCAAACTTGATTTTGCGCGCGCCGGACGGTGGCCATGTCTATTTGCCAAACATCGAAGACCTAGTGGGGCGTCTGGTGCGCAAGGGTGAGGCTGTCGGATATATCTGGCCCGTCGTCGCCCCGACATTGCGGATTGCCGTTGGGCAAGATCAGGCCGAGCTGGTACGCAACCGAACGCAAAGCGTGGATTTTATTCTGCAGCGTGACCGAAGCCGCGCCTATCCGGCACAGCTTTCAGCCGCCGTACCCGAAGGCTCCATGATCCTGCCATCCAAGGCCCTGGCCACCAGTGGTGGCGGCGATATCGTGTCAGACCCCAATGACCCAGAAGGGCTACGCGCGATTGAAAGCCTGTTTCAGTTCGAGATTTCCCCAGTGGCGGCACTGACCGAGACAATGATCGGCGAACGTGCCATCGTGCGATTTTCTCATGGTGCCGAGCCCTACGGATACCGGGCGCTACGCGGGTTGCGCCAATTATTCTTGCGGCATTTCAGCCGATGACAATACCCAATACTCCGCTTGGCTCGCAGACCGTGTGGGCGCCACCGGCCGTTTTTGTCTATCCCGAACGCGCCCAGCCCGAAGTGACGGAATTTGACCGCGTCGCGCGGTCCGTTCTGGCCTATGCGGCGCCAATTCTGGCACATTTGCCACCAGTGCATCATCGCGCAGACATAGTTCGGGCCACTGAGGCTGCGGGAGTGGGCCTTGCCGCGCTGTCGGATGCCAAGTTGCGCCTACATTTGCGCAAGATGCGCCCGGCCGTGAGCCGTGCCCTTCGCCAGTCACGACCAAACCGGAAGGTCGTGGCACTTGCCTTTGCGGCAATCCGAGAATGTGCCGACCGCACACTGAAACAACGGCCGTTCGACGTCCAGATTCTTGCAGCCTGGGCAATGCTGAATGGCACCATTGCCGAAATGCGCACCGGAGAGGGCAAATCGCTGACCGCCACGCTTGCCGCAGGCACCCTCGCTCTTGGCGGCGTGTCGGTGCATGTGATGACGGTGAACGACTATCTGGTGCAACGCGACTATGACAGCTTTGCGCCGCTCTATCACGCGCTTGGATTGACGGTGGGGTTGGTGCTGGAAGGCCAGACGCCCGACCAGCGCCGACGTGCGTACGCCTGTGATGTGGTGCACTGCACCGCCAAAGAGATCGTGTTCGACTATTTGCGCGACAGGGGAGTCTTGCGTGCCCAGCCGGGCAATCTGGCCCGGAAAGTGGACCAAATTCTGGTTGGCGATGGCGCACCGGCAAGCGGGCTGGTGATGCGGGGGCTGACGGCCGCGATCATCGACGAGGCGGACTCGGTGTTGATCGATCAGGCTTGCACGCCCTTCATCCTGAGTGGCGGCATCACCCACCCTGGCGGTCTTGATCCAGAGATTTTGCGGATGGCAATGGTGGCCGCCCGCAATCTGACCCTCGGGCGAGACTTCCGCGTTCTGGCTCGGCACCGGATCGCCGAGCTGACCGATGCGGGCCGCGACGTGCTTGCCGAGACCCTGGCGGAGGCGCAGGGACCTTTGTCGGTCGCGGCCATCCGGGAACATGCGGCAACGCAGGCCTTAAACGCGCTGCATGTGTTCGAGCGCGACCGCGACTATCTGATCGAGGCCGAAAAGATCAAGATTATTGATGAAAGTACCGGTCGTGTCATGGGAGACCGGACATGGTCTGAAGGGCTTCACCAGATGGTCGAACTCAAGGAAGGGGTGCCACTGACACACTTGTTTGAGACCATCGCGCGTATCACGCTTCAGAAGTTCTTTCGCCGCTATATACGGTTGGGCGGTATGACAGGCACGGCCCGCAGCGCTGCGCGTGAACTGTGGGATGTCTATGGAATGCGCGTTCGCCGCATCCCAACTCGGCTGCCTGATCAAAGGATATGGGAAGCCGCAGAGGTTCATGCGACATCAGGGCTCAAATGGGCCGCGATCACCAGGTGTGTGCAGGCACTTCAGGCCCGTGGCGTGCCGATCCTGATTGGCGCAAAAACGGTGGGAGGATCGCAGGAAGTCAGCCAAGCGTTGGATGGGATGGCACATCAAGTTTTGAACGCTCATAACCATGCGGAAGAAGCGGCGATCATTGCTCTGGCGGGAACGACGGGCAAGGTGACCATAGCCACCAACATGGCGGGGCGTGGGACCGATATCAAACTCACACACGAAGCGCGGGCTGCGGGCGGCCTGCATGTGGTGCTGACCGAACTGCACGACAGTCACCGGGTCGATCTGCAATTGTCGGGCCGGTGCGGACGGCAAGGCGACCCAGGCCGGGTCATCCATGTGCTGAGCCTGCAGGATGATATTCTGGCGCGGCGGGGCGCCGTCATGCGGGCCGTCGCCCTTTGGTCACATCGGGCGGGCTTGCCGCGCGTCACGCTGGCCCTCTTTCGGCATTGCCAAGCCCGCGAAGACGCGCGGCAGGCAAAGACTCGGGTTGATCTGCTTACCCGCGAGCGGCAACGCGACGTGCAATTGGCGATTTCCGGCTATACCGAATAGGCTTGCTGCACTTGGTCAACGATGGCGCCGACCTGCGCCGCAACTTCTGAGGCGTCGCCTGTCGCGTCGATCAGATCGTCTGCAAGCGGACGTACCTGCGCGGCCTGATGAAGCAGACTGGGTGCCGTGATGCGAGGATAGGCTGCCAGATATCCGTTCAACCAGCCGGTTAGGTCTGCGAGGGAGTCCCAGTTGCCGCGCGACACTGTCTCAGAAATTTTGCGTGCCAAGGCGATATCGGCGGGACAATCCAGCCAGATGGAGCGGGAAATCAGCTGGGAATGATCAGGGAAAGCCCGCCCCAGCGGCGTTTCAAACAACACAGGACGATCCTGACGGGCTGCCTCAAGATGGTCGAAAAGCCCCACCGGCACCATTTCGGCCAACGGCATACCCCGCGCTAGCCACGCCTCGATCTCTTCAACAGGTCGGTCTGTCATTGTCTCATGCGCGTCGAAGTACACCGCGTGCAACTTCATCTTGCTCAAAAGGCATGCAATGACCGTTGATTTTCCGACGCCGGGCGGGCCACTGATGGCGATGATCGGAAAACTCACAGTATGCGCTCCGTCGCCATCGTAACGAACCATCCCATGTCCAGCACAACGGGGCGGATCGTCACCCGTGCCGACGGCCATGCCACGCGCAAAGCCTCGATGTAGACGTCGGGGGCGCGGTAGAACGGCGAGAAGACCAGATTGGCACAGCTACTAAAGGGAATGTCCATAAGATTGGCGCTAGTGTAGGCACCCCGCTCCAGAATGATGATCCGGCCAGATGGGGCAAGATACCGGGACGCGCGTGCGAGCAGGTCAGCGGCCTCCTCGGCGGGCCAATCGTGCAGGACCGATTTGAAGATGATTACATCAGGCGCCCCGCCAGCCTCTAGCCGCCAGTTCATTTTGCGCATGTCACCAGGCAGAAACCGCAACCTGTCGCCAAAGGGGGTATTCGCGGGATCGGCGCGACCAAGGGCGCAGACGCCCGAAAGGTCAAGGATTGCATAAGATAGACCTGTATGGCGAGCTAAGAGGTGGCGCGCAAAAGCTCCTGCATTTCCGCCAATCTCGAGCACAAGTCCTTTATCTGGCAGTGAAACTGCATCCAACAAACTGGGCGCTTCGGCGTCGGTCAGTGCCGCAACGTAATCCACCCAGCGCTGTGTGTGACTACGGGCTTCAGCGTCACCCCGCGTGGCGGGTTCATAATCAAAAAATTGAAACGTCGATGACTTTTCCATGAAACTGTCTGTGTTGTAGAACAGATCTTCAGCGTATAGAGCCACGTCAGCCGCTGCACGCCTAAGAAACCCAACGCGGGTACGTAAATGTACCGACTGTTCCTGCCATAGCGACGCAAAACGTTCGGTTAGCGAAAGGACTTCGGGTTTTAATACACCGTTCGAGCGCAATATCACGACAAGCGGGGACGTCTCCGGGAGCAGTGGGGCAGTGGCCGGGGCATCCGAGGCTAGCGCAGCTATCAGTCCAGATTGGATTGCCACATCCAACGCCACCACTCCCAGAAATGTGCCCAGGCAGTCATCAAGGGTCATAGGAGGGGCAATCAAATTCAAACGCCCCTCCGTAGGTCAGTTCAGGCCATAAAACAAAAATCAGGCAGCGTCTGTTTCAGATCCTACCGCAGCGTCTGTTTCAGATCCTACCGCAGCGTCTGTTTCAGACCCTACCGCAGCGTCCAAGTGCTGCGCCATGGTGTTGATGTTGTTCAACGATTGCAGGTGCAAATAGCACAATTCTAACTCGTCGTTCTGGAACATCTCGGCCAGCAGCTCTTGTGGGATCGCCTTCAACTTGTCACGGTTGATGGTGAAAAAGCCTGCCAGCGACCCAGTTTTGCCATCGGGCAAGGAAAATCGCGCTTGGGCAGGATCGAGAACCTTCAACTGGACAAGCCGATCGCAGAATAGCTTGGTTCGCTCGTATTGACCCTGATAGCTGGAAACGAAGTTCAGAATGCCGGAAAGATATTGCGTGCGATTTCCCTCACTATCAAACAAACGCTCGCCTTTGCCTTCCTTGTTCAGGCCTTCAAACTCTTCGTCGATACACAGCGTGAAGCTGTCCTTGCCTTCGCTCTCAGCAAAAACGAACGGGTAGCGCCGCAGGAACGCCGTGACATACTTACCCTTCCAGGCACCGTCTTTCCCAACAAATATGTTCTGCCCATCTTGGAAGCCCAAGATCACCGTAGGAAAAACCGCGTCTTCCGTTCCTGCAAAGATAATAGAAAACTCAGGCGCTGCCGCCGAAAACTCGGCAGCAAGAAGCGGTGAGGAGTTGATACCTTCTGCAAACGCAAAGTTTTTTCCAGATTGCACAGACCAATCGCCGTGCAATTCAGATGATATTGGCGTTGCACGCTCGTAAATCAACAACTGTTTAGACATATTTCGTCCTTACTTTGATTGAGATTGGATCCGGAAATTAAGCCATTATGGAGTCCAGAAATTATTCTTTTATCGATTAGTTTTTAGTTAAAACATTTGCCATATACTCTCAATAGATATCAACGGATTTTTCGAAAATTTACCTCATTTTTTGGCGAGCTATGACTGAATCTGGTGTTTGAGTGGTTTGAAGGTTGGCGGCGTATCTGGTTGAATTGTTGTTG
>CAWVZA010000099.1:0-9174 GCA_963934545.1 uncultured Sulfitobacter sp. | reverse complement strand
GGCGCAGATCCCGCTGGCAGGCACAAACTGGTATCCCGGCAAACCGAATACATCTTACTGATTAAAACGAGGGCGCGGCTGGCAACAGACCGCGCCCCAACTTTCTCCACAACAGGGAACACATCGCATGGCAACTGACCTCGCAAAATTCGCCGAAGACAATGGCATCAAGTATTTCATGATTTCCTTTACCGATCTGTTCGGTGGCCAGCGGGCCAAGCTGGTCCCCGCCCGCGCTATTGCGAACATGCAGGTAGATGGCGCGGGATTTGCAGGATTTGCAACATGGCTTGACCTGACCCCTGCCCACCCTGACATGTTGGCTGTGCCAGACCCCGAAGCGGTGATCATCCTGCCATGGGACAAAGAAATCGCATGGGTACCAGGTAACTGTGTGATGGAAGGCGAGGACGTGGCCCAAGCGCCACGGAACGTGCTGCGCAAGCTAATAGTGGAAGCTGCCGAAGACGGCATGTATGTCAAAACAGGCATCGAGGCCGAATTCTTCCTGCTGACCCCCGCAGGCGAACAGATCAGCGATGAATACGATACCGCCGCCAAGCCCTGCTATGACCAGCAGGCCTTTATGCGCCGCCTTGATGTGATCCGCGAGATCGCTGATCACATGTTAGAGCTGGGCTGGAACCCCTACCAGAACGACCATGAGGATGCGAACGGCCAGTGGGAGATGAACTGGGACTTTGATGATGCTTTGAAGACCGCTGACAAACATAGCTTTTTCAAATTCATGGCCAAATGCGTTGCCGAAAAGCACGGCTACCGCGTGACCTTTATGCCCAAACCCATTGAAGGGCTGACCGGCAATGGCTGCCACGCCCATGTCTCGGTCTGGGATGCACCCGGTGCTGCCTCCAAGGTAAACGTCTTTGCCGGCGAGGGCACAGGACAGACAGGCGAAGTGGGCCTGTCCGAGCGCGGCAAGCATTTCCTCGGCGGCATTATGAAACACGCGAGTGCGTTGGCCGCGATCACCAACCCCACCGTCAACAGCTATAAACGCATCAACGCACCGCGCACTATATCAGGGGCGACATGGGCACCAAACACCGTCACCTGGACAGGCAACAACCGCACGCACATGGTCCGCGTGCCCGGCCCCGGCCGGTTCGAATTGCGCCTGCCCGATGGGGCGGTGAACCCCTATCTGCTTCAGGCGATCATCATTGCAGCGGGCCTATCGGGCATCCGCTCAAAGGCAGATCCGGGCAAGCGTCATGATATTGACATGTACGCCGAAGGTCACACCATCACCGATGCACCAAAGCTCCCGCTGAACATGCTCGACGCCTTGCGTGAGTATGACAAAGACGAGGGTCTGAAAGCAGCCATGGGTGAAGAGTTTTCAGCCGCCTACCTCAAAATGAAGATGCAGGAATGGAACGATTTCTGTAACCACTTCTCGTCATGGGAAAAAGCGAACACTATGGACATCTAAGCAATCGCACCCTCTTTATTACGAGCGCGCGCGCCCTACCCCAGCCACCCTGACCGCCGCGCAATAGTGGCGTACCAAAGCAAAGCCGCCGCGATCAGTCCTGACAACAGCACTGGCGGCAACGGCCCGACCAGCATTGTTGTAAAAACGCCTGTGAGCAGTATTCCCATCAACGACAGAACAAAGACCGCTACGGCGACCTTGCGACGCAATAGCAACAAGATACACCCCACCGCACCGCCAAATACACCAACTGCAAATCCGGCAGTCGCCCATGCGGGACGCGCAGTAATGATCAACTGATAACTTTCAGGCATTTGCGCGACAGAAGCGGGATTGTTTTGAACGATATAGTTCAAACAGCCCATCCCGTACCAAACAAGTCCCAAAGCAGCGGCAATCCAAAAAGTAAAATGCGGTTTCTTCATAGCCATACAGCACCCTTCAACTAGTTTGTCGATCACAGATCAATCTTCATAGATATGGCATACTAATTTCCCAAAGGGAAAATTAGTTTACCTTAAGTCACCCGCGCATATACTGTGGCAGTGAACAAATTGATGTAGAGGAGCGCAAATCATGACCAAGAGAATAGCTATTATCGGGACTGGCCCTTCAGGGTTGGCACAGATGCGTGCGTTTCAATCTGCGGCGGCTCTGGGCTCTGACATCCCCGAAATCGTCTGCTTCGAGAAGCAATCAAATTGGGGCGGCCTTTGGAACTACACATGGCGCACAGGCCTCGATGAATATGGCGAGCCTGTGCACGGCTCCATGTACCGCTATCTGTGGTCAAACGGCCCCAAGGAAGGTCTGGAATTCGCCGATTATTCATTCGAGGAACACTTCGGCAAACAGATCGCTTCATACCCGCCCCGCGCGGTCCTGTTCGACTATATCGAGGGCCGTGTGAAAAAGGCAGGCGTGCGCGACTGGATCAAATTCGAGACTGCAGTGCGCTGGGTCGAGAAGGACGGTGACAAGTTTAACGTCACGGCTTGTGATCTCCCCAACGACAACACTTATACCGAAGCGTTTGACCACGTCATCGTCTGCTCGGGTCATTTCAGCACGCCAAATGTCCCACAGTTCGACGGCTTCGAGAGCTTCAAAGGCCGTGTCCTACATGCCCATGACTTCCGCGACGCGATGGAGTTCAAGGACAAGGACATCCTCATCGTCGGAACCAGCTACTCCGCCGAAGACATAGGCAGTCAGTGCTGGAAATACGGTGCGAAGTCCATCACCGTCAGCCACCGCACTGCTGCGATGGGCTATGACTGGCCTGATAACTGGACCGAAGTGCCCCTGCTCACACATATCGATGGCAACACCGCCCACTTCAAGGATGGCACCAGCCGCGATGTGGATGCGGTGATCCTGTGTACGGGATACAAGCACCACTTCTCCTTCTTGCCTGACAGTCTGCGCCTCAAAACAGCAAACCGTCTTGCCTCATCCGACCTCTATAAAGGCGTGGCATACGTTCATGAGCCCGCCCTCTTCTACATCGGCATGCAGGACCAATGGTTCACCTTCAACATGTTCGACGCTCAGGCATGGTATATCCGTGACGCTATCATGGACCGGATCACCCTGCCCGATACCGCAACGATGAAAGCGGATGTGGCTGACCGTATTGCGCGCGAAGACGCAGGCGAGGATGACTATGACGCCATCTGGTATCAGGGCGACTATATCAAGGAACTGGTGAGCGAGACTGATTACCCGACCTTTGATGTCGAAGGCGCCTGTCAGGCATTCAAGGCATGGAAAGGCCACAAGAAAGCTGGCATCATGACTTTCAGAGACAATGGTTATAAATCCGTGATCACAGGCACCATGGCGCCCAAGCACCACACACCGTGGAAAGATGCATTAGACGACAGCCTTGAAGTGTATTTGCAGAATTAACGCTTTTGAGCGCGTACAAAGACAAGGGTTTGCTGCAAGGCACCTTTGTCTTTGAGCGATACGGCGAACTTCTGTCCGCCTCGATCAAACATCCGCAGGTCATAGGCATCAGGGTGATTAACGGAACTGTCGGTCGTCATTGTGGTATCTGGTGCGAGGCACGTTGCCATCGCGTTGATCAACCCTTGAAACACCTGCTCTGCCTGATCTGACCGATACCCGAACGACCAATTACAATGCACATGGCTACCCCCTGACAAGGCAAGCGAGGTCTGGCACACCGCAGCCCTCTCGGACACCGTCATTGCAGCGGAGAGCCCATCATGAAGAACAAGCGCCTGCATGGCACCTGAACCAGTCAATGCCTCAACATCCGCGCAGAAAGTATCAGCCGCACACGCAACCGCGCCAAAGAGCACAAATGCACTACTTAAAATCCGCACATCCATCACGCTTCCTCCCAATCTGCTACATCATTGATCAAAACGGTCGCAACACTCTGAAATACGGCGCGTAGCTTACTAACATGCAGCCCTTCGTGCCCTTCATCGTCCAAAGCTTTGTTCATACATATCATCCAATTATCGCGTCTACCTGCCGGATCGGGACATGGGCATGCATCAGTTTCACATCCATGTGCCCGTATTTTTCTTTGTAATAGGGCCTACCCCCCAGAAAGCCGGACAAGAAATTGAACTGCTCAGTGCGCGCATGATCCACGCCATGTCCTTGCCCGTGCAGACGGCGCAGGTTTGACCCTTCCGGCAATGTCTCGATAAGGTCGTAGAAATGCTCAGCCAAAACGCGCAGCCGATCCTCACCGCCGATATCGTCCAGTGCTGTCATGCCTACTCCGAAATCAGCTTTTCACCTATGATAATCTTGAAGGGAGTCGGAGGCGTTGTCTTGCTCACCCAAAACCAATCGCCCGCATATTCCATCACAAACCACCCCTCCCATTCAGGATCATCGGGCCAGATGCTCTGGTATTCATCGCCCTCCACACGCCATTGACCCCGCGCAGAACGGGGGCCGTCTTGGGCATAGATGGTTGTACCATCCGGATCGAAATACTGACGGTAGCTTATGCCGTCCCACTTCCCCACCGCAGTGTTCCCAGACAATAGGACAGTAATCTCATGGGCCGCCAGCTTGACCGACTGCGCATGCGCCGCACTCGCACTCAAAACCAGCGCGCAGATGCAGGCAAACCGCATCACGAGCGTGGGCGCGATTTGGTCGGATCGAAGGCTGCAAGGTTTTCGGCAATAACTGCCGGAATACGCTTCTGATGCCCGTCCAGCTTACCAATCTCGATGGCAGTTCCAGGCGCCGCATGCGCCACGTCAATCCGCGCCATCGCCACGTTTTTACCCAATAGTGGAGAGCGGACGGATGATGTAACCTCACCGATTTGTGCGCGACCGATATGGATACAATCGCCATGCCCCACATCAACATTGCTGTCGATCTCAATGCCGACCATCTTGCGCATCGGGTTTTCCTTGCGGCGGATCAAGGCATCACGGCCCATGAAGTCATCAGTTTTTGACTTGAGCGGAACGGTGAATCCAATACCCGCCTCGAACGGATCGGTCTGGTCGCTGAAATCATAGCCCGCAAAGATAAGCCCCGCCTCGATCCGCACCATATCGAGCGCATCAAGGCCCATCGGCTTGATCCCGTGCTCTTGGCCAGCTTCCCAGATAGCATCAAAAATCTCGGTGCAATCCTTAGGATGGCACATTACTTCATAACCAAGCTCACCCGTATAGCCTGTGCGGCTGAGGACAAAGGCCGTGCCACTTTCATTGTTCAGACGCGCAGGCGTGAAGCGGAACCAGCCCAACTGGTCAAACTCGGGGTTGTGCGGCGCAGTCCAGACGATCTTGCGCAGCAAATCGCGGCTCTCAGGACCTTGCACGGCGACGTTATGCATCTGGTCCGTAGAGGAACGCACTTGTACTTTAAGCTCGAGCTTCTCTGCCAATTCACGCAACCATTCGCCGCCATAATCGGCACCACCAATCCAGCGAAAATTATCCTTAGCCAGTCGGAAGACAGTACCGTCATCAACCATACCGCCATGCTCGAAACACATGGCAGTATACACCACGCCCCCAACGGGTAACGTCTTCATATTGCGGGTGAAGGCGTATTGGCACAGCGCCTCGGCGTCTGGTCCCATAATCTCGAACTTGCGCAGAGGCGACAGGTCTAAGATCACACATTTCTGGCGACAGGCGTGGTACTCTTCGATCGGCCCTGCATCAGTATAGCAGCTGGCAAGCCAGTAGCCGTTATACTCCACAAAGTTGCGGGTATGCTCGGCAAATTTTTCGTGGAAACCTGTTTGCTTGGTCATTTTCGGCTCCGAATCTGGGGTCACGCGGGTCGCAATCGCCCGCTGGAATGTTTCTTTGCCACTATAGGTGCGGACGTGAATATCGGTGGGGTTCCAGCCGTTTGCAGCTGTTGTGTCATCCGGACAGGCTGAGCTGACACAAACGATATCGGTCAGTGCGCGTAGCAGTACATAATCGCCGGGACGGGACCACGGCTCATCTGCATACATCACACCGTGATCGTCCAATGAGGTGTTGAAGAAAAAGTTGATCGCCATCCACCCACGTCGCGGGGCGACACCGTAATCCTTGAGCGCATGATTGAAATTGGTCGAGCAATTTACGTGACCCGGATAGCCTGTGTCGTTGTAATATTTCTCGGTACAGGCCATGGCGAAAGCATCGTGCCGCCCGCAGGTATCCTGCACCACTTCAACCAGCGGCAGCATCTCCTGATCATAATATTTCGCGTGTAGGCCCGGCATTGGGTAGGCATGCCCCATCAACGTGCGCGTGGTGGTCACATCGAGTGCATGCTCGATCCCCTTGTCCAGCTTGCGCGCCGAGAAGCACTCGAAATCAGAACACTGTCGTCCGTCCACGTCGATAATCTGGATATAGTCCCCCACCTTCACAAAGAACGATTCCGCTGTC
Organism: uncultured Sulfitobacter sp.; assembly: GCA_963934545.1. Taxonomy (GTDB): domain Bacteria; phylum Pseudomonadota; class Alphaproteobacteria; order Rhodobacterales; family Rhodobacteraceae; genus Sulfitobacter. The sequence goes on along the minus strand of CAWVZA010000099.1, from coordinate 2,805 downwards.
TGCGTATGCACGCGAATATCGGCGAGCGGATCCGCTAACGGATCGGGCAGCTTGAACTGAGTGTGCATCTTGATCGTCGCACGTTTGATTATCACAGTGAGCGGCGTTGCGGTATTCTGGCGCTCAAAGTCCATCTTGGCACCGGGTGCAGCGATGATGACCGTCCCATCCCGCGAGGCAGTAAAGCTGGCTTCGGCTTTGGGCGGGCTGGTCGTCTCGAACAGATGCACAGCTTGCATCGTGCCCAAATCGATTTTGCGCGCATCAAGCCCCATGCGCAGACCGCGCAAGGATTGGTCGTCGCCAGACAACAGCGCCTTCAGGCCACCCGCATCCCCTTGGGCAGTAGCCCCGATCACGCCCGCATCAGTGCGCCCTGATGCGTCAACAACCACGATCTCGCACTGCTGACCTCCCTCATCGTTGAGCACGGTGAGTTGGTCGCCCGTTTCAAGCGGAATGAGCACAGCGCCCTGCCCCTCTACGACATAGCGCTCTGTCCCGCGCGGAAGCGAAAAACCATTCGGCTGGATGATTTTGCTGGGCTTTGGTGGCCCCGGCTGTACCCTAGGGTAGTCGTCTAACATCGAGGTCCTCCAACCTGCTCACTGTTGCATGAGTGGAATATTTATTTAACGGTGAGAATACATGTCCGAAGCCTTACATCAAACAAAATCGAACGAAATGACTGATCACCACATCAATTTTACAGGCTGGATCCTGTTTGTAATCTCTGCAATCGGGTTTTGCATCGCATCGATCGGCAACTTCTGGGCAATGTTCGAGACGGTGTTCTTTTTGCTCGCCTGTTTGGTTTTTATGATTCCTTTTTTTAGGCGCGATAAATGAACACGCTTGCCCTCGGCATGATCGCAGCCCTCTGTTGGGGCTTTCACGATATCTGCGTGCGCTTTCTGAGCCAGAAAACACCACTGAGCGCGTGCATCTTTACCGTGCTGCTCACGGGATTGGTGTTTCACCTTGGGCTAATGGGCGTCTCGGGTGGGTTTGCCCCACTCGCGGCCGAGGCTGTCTGGCTTTCCCTCGGCGCGGGGGCGTTCTTTGTCGTTGCGACCTTTGGGCTTTATTATGCGTTTGAACGTGGCCCCGTCCGGCTGGTGGCCCCACTGATTGCGGCCTACCCTATCCTCTCTGTCGGGCTTGCCGCGGCCAGTGGTACAGTGATCACTCCCCTGCAATGGGCTGCCGTTATGGCAATAGTATCCGGTGTTGCGATAGTGGCGGCGCTCTCTGACAGAAGCACTGACAAAGCACCTCCAAAAGGGCCGACCATTCTCTTTTCTCTTATCGCCGCCGTCGGATTTGCAGGCACGTTCGCCCTTGGACAACTCGCAGCAGAACTGAGCGGCGAAATGCCAACCACATTGGTCACGCGCATCCTTGCCGTAGGGCTCACCGTCGTGATCCTGCTGGCGCTCAAGCTCCCATTCTGGCCGGGCAAACGCGCACTACCTTTGCTGATCTCGATGGGTATTGCGGACGGCATTGCCCTGCTCTGTGTTCTATCCGCAGGCAGCCTGCCTGACCCCCAATACGCCGCCGTCGCCTCATCGATGTTCGGACTTTTGACGATCCTACTCGCGTGGCTCTTGCTCAAAGAACGTATGTCGCTACGCCAATGGGGCGGCTGCGTTGTCGCATTTTGCGGCGTCGGGTATCTGGCACTATAACCAGCCTGCCGCGATCTGACGTTGATGAGCGACCATGGCGTTGCGCATCAAGATCGCGACCGTCACAGGGCCCACACCACCTGGCACGGGCGTGATCCAACCGGCGACTTCCAGCACCGCGGCTGTATCTACGTCGCCCACAATCTCGAAACCCTCTCCCGTTTCGATCTGGTTGATGCCGATATCAATCACAACTGCACCAGGTTTAATCATGTCGACGCCCACCAGATGCGCCTTACCTACGGCCACAACCACCACATCCGCACGGCGTGAATGCATCGCAACGGAGCGGGTCATGTGATGACACACCGTCACTGTACATCCTTCGGCCATCAGCATCATCGCCGCAGGTTTACCTACAATTTCTGAATGGCCGATCATCACAACTTCAAGGCCCTCCATCTCCAGCCCTGTCTCTTTGATCAACTCCACACTCGCCGCTGCCGTACAAGGCGCGAGCGCCACATCGGAATAAACAATATTCCCAATAGAAGCGGGGTTCATCCCCTCCACATCCTTGAGCGGGTGGATTGCAGATTGCAGCGAGCGGACGTTAATATGGTCAGGCACAGGGCGTTGCAGGATAATCCCCAAAACGGTCGAATCATCATTCATCGCAGCAAGCCACGCCTTGCACACCTCCTGAGTGATGTCTGCTGGCCAGTTGAGCTGCTCGAACGGCACCCCTGCCTGCTCTGCCCCGCGCACTTGATTGCGCACATAGACAGCAGCCTCAGGCACATCGCCAATCAGGATCGACACAAGGCGGGGCAACGTGCCTGCTCCCTCTACGTAGCTGCGCACTTCTGCGAGGATACGCTTTTTGACAGCGATCCCATCAATAAATCGATGGTCCATGGATTTAGAATTACGAGACATAGGCTGCATCCAATTGCTTTTCATAGGTAGGAGGTCAAATGTTACAAGCATGCTTGATCTGTCAATCGGCTGGTGCGACGGAGTTTATTTAAATTCTGTCATTACGGCATTTCCGCTCAAAGATTGAACCGAGTACTCCGTGCAGGCAGCTCTCACCAAAAGGTCCACTTTGCGGCTTATACGGCTTTGTTGCACAAATATCCTTTGCCAAGGATTCACTGTCTGACTCCATCGT
>CAWVZA010000098.1:0-9256 GCA_963934545.1 uncultured Sulfitobacter sp. | reverse complement strand
CAATCGAATTTCGAAATGCAATTCTGCTCTGCGGAATGGTGACCCGCAAAAGGTCACGCGCATCTAACGGGAGGAATGGTGATGTCTGACGCTCAATCAACGGATGAATTTCGTGCGCAGCTGCGCGGGTGGCTGGAGGCGAATTGTCCCGCCGAGATGCGGGGTGGCGGCGCCACCGAAGACGGCATCTGCTGGGGTGGTAAGAATTGGGTGTTCACCTCTGACGCACAGAAAACTTGGTTGGAGCGCTGTGCCGCCAAGGGTTATACCGTTCCCACATGGCCCGTCGAATATGGCGGTGCTGGCCTGAAGCGTGATCAGGAAAAGATTTTCCACGAAGAGATGAACCGCATTGATGCGCGCAGCCCGCTGCAAAGCTTTGGCATCTGGATGCTTGGGCCCGCGCTGCTGCATTTTGGCTCTCACGAGCAAAAGCTGCACTACCTTCCGCCAATTGCGCGTGGTGAAGTGCGCTGGTGTCAGGGCTATAGTGAGCCGGGTGCGGGGTCTGATTTAGCGAATGTGCAAACGCATGGCGAGGATAAGGGTGATCATTGGCTGGTGAACGGTCAGAAGATTTGGACCTCATATGCTGACAAAGCTGATCAGATTTTTGCACTAGTGCGGACCGACCGTGAGGCAAAGAAGCATCTTGGTATTTCCTTCCTGTTGATCGACATGGAAGACGCTGGAGTTGAGACGCGGCCGATCAAGATGATCTCGGGCATTTCACCGTTCTGTGAGACGTTCTTTACCGACGTGAAAGTATCGAAGGATCGCATTGTCGGTACCGAAAACCGCGGTTGGGATGTGGCCAAGTATCTGCTGACCCATGAGCGCGAGATGATTTCGGGGTCTGGCGCATTGGAAGCAGGCGGTCGTGCGTTGGGTGCTGTGCTGACTGATACGCTTGAGCAATTGGACGCGACGTTGAAAGCGGATGCGATGCGCTGTGAGATTGACGCGCTGGCAATGGGCCTCACGCTTGAACGCTACAAGGATCAGGCCGAAGCGGGGCAGGGTGCGGGTGATGCCTCTGCCATGCTCAAATATATGGGAACCGAGCTGAACAAACAGCGCAATGAGTTGATGATGACAGCGGGTGGCTCTGCCGCACTTGAATGGGACGGCGATGTGGGCAATCGCGCGGGCGACTGGCTGCGCACTAAAGCGAACTCTATCGAAGGGGGCACATCCGAAGTCATGCTTTCCATCGTGTCACGCCGTGTATTGGGGTTGCCAGCATGAACAAACTTGTGATGACCGAAGAAGAAACGATGCTCGCTGATATGGCGCGCGGATTTTTGGATGGGGCGGCACCTGTCGCTGCGTTCCGTAAGATGCGCGATGCTGGGGAAACCCATGACGCCAAGCTGTGGAAAGAGATGGCAGAAATGGGTTGGGCTGGTGTGCTTGTGCCCGAGGATGCTGGTGGCTCCGACATGGGGTTTGCCGCGGCCAATGTAATTGCGCAAGAGATGGGCAAGACGCTGGTGGTCTCGCCGTTTCTGAGTACGGCCGTGATGGCCGCGACTGCCTTACGGCAGGTGAGCGACGCCCGCGCAATAGAGGCGTTGGCCAAGATCGCAAGCGGTGACGTGACCTATGCGCTGGCCGTGGATGAGGGGATCAAACATGATCCTGATGCGACCAAGTTGGAAGCCAAGGCTGACGGCAACGGGTTTCGCCTGACCGGCAAGAAGACGTTTGTCGTTGATGGTGCCATGGCGGATCGTTTGCTGGTTCTGGCAAAGACTGCGGATGGTTTGACCCTGTTTGATATTCCTGCGGATCGTGCAGGAATTTCGCGCCACAAATCAAACATGATCGACGCCCGCGATGCGGCCAAGATTGATTTTGAGAATGTCGAGGTGACGGGCGATGATGTTCTGGGTCAGGTGGATTTAGCCATGACCGTGTTGCGCCCCGCGTTGCAAGCGGGACAAGCCGCCTTGGCTGCCGAGATGACGGGCCTGTTGGCGGGTGCATTTGATATGACTGTTGGCTATCTCAAAGAGCGCAAGCAGTTCGGCACCGAAATCGGCCGTTTCCAAGCGTTGCAACACCGTGCTGCTCATTTGTGGTGCGAGACGGAATTGACAGCGAGTGCGATTCTCAACGCAGGCCGCATGATGGACAGTGATCCAGAAAATGCCGAGCTGGCGGTATCGCTGGCAAAAGCCAAGGCAACTTCGACTGCGACGCTGGCCGTGCAAGAAGGCGTGCAAATGCACGGTGGCATCGGCATGACTGATGCATATGACATGGGCTTTTACATGAAGCGTGCGCGGGTCGGCGCGGAGTGGCTGGGTGATTTCAGCTACCACGCCGAAAAAGTCGCCGCATTGAGAGGATTCTGAGCATGGATATTCAAACGCTGTTCGGGTTGGATGGAAAAGTGGCCTTGGTCACGGGTGGTGCCACGGGTATTGGCCGCATGGCCGCTGAAGCGCTGGTGCGGGCAGGGGCCACTGTGCTGATTGCCTCGCGCAAGGGTGATGCCTGTGAGGCGGTTGCCAAAGAGCTGAACGCGTTAGGCGCGTCGGGCAAAGTCATTGGCTTTGCAGGCGATGTTGGCACGGAGGAAGGTGTCGATGCGCTGGTTTCTGCTGTGAAATCGCACACCGATACGCTTGATATTTTGATGAACAATGCGGGCATCACATGGGGCGCGCCACTGGGCGAGTTCCCGTTCAAAGCGTGGTCAAAGGTGATGGACGTAAATGTTGCGGGTATGTTCGATCTGACGCAAAAGCTGCTCCCGATGCTGAACGCAAGTGGCACCGTCGATGACCCTTCCCGCGTGATCAACGTGGGTTCTGTTATGGGCGAGCGGGAGATGGGCGACGGCGCGTACTCCTATTCCATGTCCAAGGCTGCTGTGCACCACATGACTAAAATTTTGGGCAAGGAACTGGCGGGTCATGCAATCACGGTGAATGCGCTTGCTCCAGGCCCGTTTGTTAGCCGTATGACGGCTTTCGCGACGCATGACACTGACATGCGCGAGAAAGTTGGCAAGGATGTGCCGCTGAAACGTGTGGGCCGTGATGAAGATATTGGCGGCTGCATGTTGTTCTTGTGCGGGCGTGGTGGTGCTTATGTGACGGGCGCGATTATCCCTGTGACGGGCGGCATCAATGTCATGTCTGGCCCCAACATTTTTGAACAGGCGCTGCACTGATGGACATCCGTTTTGATAACCGCGTGGCAATTGTCACAGGCGCGGGGGTCGGCCTTGGCCGTTCTCACGCGCTGGGGCTGGCGGCACGTGGTGCAAAAGTTGTTGTGAATGATCTAGGCGTGTCGCGTGACGGCACTGGATCGTCTTCGGAGGCGGCCCTGTCCGTTGTTGAAGAGATTAAGGCGATGGGTGGCGAGGCGATGGCCCACGGTGCTGATGTCTCCGATGAGGACGCCGTCAAAGATATGATCGCGCAGGCGATGGACGCATGGGGGCGCATTGATATTTGCGTCAACAACGCGGGCATCTTGATGGACAAGACGTTTGCGAAGATGGATATGGCGGCCTTTCGCAAAGTCGTCGATGTGCATTTGATCGGTACGGCAAATGTCGCTCATGCGTGTTGGCCCATCATGCGCGAGCAGAAGTACGGACGCATTGTGCTCACAACCTCTGCCTCGGGTATGTATGGCAACTTTGGCCAATCCAACTATGGCGCGGCAAAGGCTGCGATGCTGGGGCTGATGAATGTGCTGCACATGGAAGGTGCACGCGACAATATCCGTGTGAACACGTTGGCCCCCACTGCTGCTACTCGCATGACGGCTGATTTATTGCCGGCGGAGGCGCAGGAATTGCTGGCCCCTGAGACCATTACGCCCGGGCTGCTGTATCTGGTAAGTGAGGATGCACCGTCTCAGGTCATTCTTGGTGCAGGTGCAGGCAGCTTTGCTGAAACGCGGATCTACGAGACCCAAGGCATTACACTGATGGGCGATGATAACACGCCCGAAACTGTGGCCGCGCGTTTTGCGGAAATCCGCGACGAGACAGACCAACAACAACTGGGCGATGCATTCGGCCAGACCAAGAAATACGCCCTCAATGCAGCCAAGGCCAAAGGCCTGAAGCTCGACTGGTAATATAGGAGACTACCCATGCGTGACGCAGTAATCGTATCCACGGCCCGTACCCCAATTGGCAAAGCCTATCGCGGTGCTTTCAACAACACGACACCACAGGCGCTGGCCGCCCATGCCATCGAGAACGCGGTAAAGCGTGCCGGTGTAGACGTGTTGGAAATTCAGGATTGCATCATCGGTGCCGCCCTCCAGCAGGGCCATTCCGGTGGCAACATTGCACGCCAAGCGGCTGTGCGCGCAGGTTTGCCTGTCACAGTTGCGGGCATGTCGCTCGACCGTCAGTGTGCCTCTGGCATGATGGCGATCGCCACGGCGGCCAAGCAGGTGATTACCGACGGCATGGACGTCGTCATTGGTGGTGGTGTGGAGAGTATCTCCATGGTTCAAACCCCCGAGATGCGTGTGAAGGCCGATAGCTGGCTCAAAGAGCACAAGCCCGAAATCTATATGCAGATGCTGGAGACAGCAGAGACCGTGGCCGAGCGTTATAACGTCTCGCGTGAGCGTCAGGACGAATACGCTGCACGCTCACAAGAGCTGACCCATCTGGCGCAAGAAGCAGGCAAGTTCGACGACGAGATCGTGCCAATGACGTCAAAAATGATGGTGATGAATAAAGAAACCAAAGAAATCACCGAGCATGAAGTGACGCTGGAGAAGGACGAGGGCAACCGCCCCGGTACATCCGCCGAGAGCCTCGCAGGTCTGAACCCTGTGCACAAAGACGGCATTCACATCAAAGAGGGTAAGTTCATCACAGCGGGCAACGCGTCCCAGCTCAGCGATGGTGCCTCCGCGACTGTGATTATGGAAGCGAAGAAAGCCGAACAGATGGGCCTCGCCCCGCTTGGTCGCTACATGGGTGTCATGGCTGCTGGTTGTGAGCCTGACGAAATGGGCATCGGCCCGATCTATGCTGTGCCACCACTGCTCAAAGCGCATGGCCTCAAGATCGAAGATATTGGTCTGTGGGAGCTGAACGAAGCCTTTGCCGTGCAGGTTATCCAGTCACGCGATGTGCTTGGCATTCCAGACGAGCTGCTCAACGTGAACGGTGGCGCAATCTCCATCGGTCACCCCTACGGCATGTCGGGTGCACGTATGGTCGGTCACGCACTGATCGAGGGCAAGCGTCGCGGCGCTAAATATGTCGTCTGCACTATGTGTGTGGGTGGCGGCATGGGCGCTGCAGGTCTGTTCGAGGTTCTGTAAGCACACCGGATTGCAGCGATGCAATTTGCAAACAAGCGGGGCGGTTTCAGCCGCCCCCTCACTGTTAACATGACACTTGGAGGCTCTATGGCCCGTTCCGACACTCATCTGCCAAAAGCGTTGCAAGGTCTACGCATCCCGCTGATCGCATCGCCCTTGTTTATCATCTCTGTGCCAAAGCTGGTGATCGCACAATGTAAGGCAGGGATCGTCGGATCGTTTCCCGCGCTCAATGCACGTGAGGCCGAGGGTGAGCCACCGTTGCTCGACGCGTGGCTGACCGAGATCAAGGAAGAGTTGGACCGCCATAATCAAGCGAACCCAGACAATCCTGCGGCTCCCTATGCGATCAACCAGATTGTGCACCGCTCTAACTCAAGGCTTGAGCGTGACTTGGAGATTGCTGCCAAGCATGAAGTCCCGATCTGGATCACATCGCTGGGTGCGCGTGTCGAAGTGAACGAGGCCGCGCACAGCTGCGGCGGGATCGTTCTGCACGACATCATCAACAATAAATTCGCCAAGAAGGCCGTTGAAAAAGGCGCCGATGGTTTGGTCGCTGTTGCGGCCGGTGCGGGTGGTCATGCGGGCCAGCAGTCGCCCTTCGCTTTGGTCAACGAAATTCGAGAATGGTATGATGGTCCGATTGCATTGTCTGGCTCAATTGCAACGGGTCAATCCCTTCTTGCGGCCCGTGCCATGGGGGCCGACCTTGGCTATACTGGCTCGCCTTTCATCGCGACAGATGAGGCAAATGCTGACCAAAGGTACAAGGATATGATCGTCGACTCTGGCGCGGATGACATTGTCTATTCGTCGCTCTTCACAGGCGTTTGGGGCAACTACCTCAAAGGGTCGGTTGAGGCGGCGGGCATGGATCCGGACAATCTTCCAACTGCCGACGCCTCCTCGATGAACTTTGGTACGGACCGCGAAAAGCCAAAAGCGTGGAAAACCATCTGGGGCTCTGGTCAGGGGATCGGCGCGATCAAATCAGTTGGCCCAGCGGGTGCGATTGTGGACCGTATGGCGGATGAGTATTTTGCAGCGGGCAAGAAACTGGCGGCGGAGTTCTCGTAACTTGGCCGAATTATTAGTCATACGTCACGGTCAGGCTTCTTTTGGGGCGCAAAACTATGATGTGCTCTCCGACCTTGGCCGTGCGCAGGCGCGTGCGGCCGGGGACTGGTTGCGCGGCATGGATTGGGTCCCTGATCGTGTGGTGACTGGAACGCTCAACCGCCAGATTGATACGGCGACCGAGATGGGGTTTGCGCCTACGCCTGAGCGGCACGCAGGTCTAAACGAATACGATTTCAGCGATCTGTTGGAGGCACGCTTCAAAGGCGATATTCCTGATCTGGTCAAAGGGGATCGCAAGGTTCATTTCCGCACTCTGCGCGAAACGGTTTTTGCGTGGCAGCGCGACGAGATCGAGAACCCATATGAGACTTGGGCACAATTTGAAACTCGGGTTGAAGCTGCCCGCTCGTTTGCTGTGGATACGGATGCCAAGCGCGTGCTGGTGATCAGCTCGGGTGGCGTGATCGGACAGATGACAGCCGCCTCGCTGCACGCGCCCGCAGCGCATATGATGAACCTCAACCTTCAGATCAAAAATGCGGCAATGACGCGGTTTATGTTTTCGGGTACGCTTTTCTCATTGAACGAGTTTAACGCTACGCCCCATTACGCTACGCCAACGGGCGCCAAGTTGATGAGTTACAGTTAGGGATACGACATGACGGACACGCAAACTCTTGATGAAGCGGCAGTGCATGCCTACCTGAGCGAAAACCTTGACGGTTTTGAAGGACCTATGGAGGTAACGAAATTTCAGGGTGGTCAGTCTAATCCGACATTTATGCTCAAGACACCTTCCCATTCTTATGTGCTACGTCGCAAGCCGCCAGGTGTATTATTGAAATCTGCCCATGCGGTTGATCGTGAGTTCCGTGTGCAAAAAGTGCTGCAGGGCTCAGACGTGCCTGTGTCCAAGATGCATCTGCTGTGTGAAGACGACAACGTGATTGGTTCGATGTTCTACATCATGGATCATGTGCAGGGCCGCAACTTTAACGAACCCGCAATGCCTTATCTGTCCAACGCAGACCGTGGTGCGGTGATAACAGAGATGAACCGCGTTTTGGCGGCTCTGCATAGTGTTGATATCAACGCTGTCAGATTGAGTGACTATGGCCCCGAAGGCAACTACTTTGAACGGCAAGTTGGCCGCTGGTCCAAGCAGTACCGCGCGTCCGAGACAGATAAAATTTTGGCCATGGATGAGTTGATGGAGGCCCTCGCAGGCAGTCAGCCTGCGGATGATGGTCAGCGCACATTGGTGCATGGCGACTACCGCATCGACAATATGATTTTTGATGCAACAGGGACCCAATGTCGTGCCATTCTCGATTGGGAGCTGTCTACCATTGGTCATCCCTTTGCCGATCTGGCCGCTGTGATCATGCAATGGCAACTGCCAGCTGGCAGTGAAGGGCGCGGGATGGGCGGTCTGGATCGTGCCGCCCTCGGTCTGCCGAGTGATGAGGCGTTTATCGCAGCCTATTGCGAGCGGCGCGGCCTGAGCGGGATTGATAACTTTGGCTATTACCTTGGTTTCACCTTCTTTCGGATGGCAGCGATCATTCAAGGTGTCTTGAAGCGAGCATTGGATGGGAATGCTTCCAATCCTGAGCGCGCCATGAAGGTGGGTGCCTTTGTGCCCGTTTTTGCGCAGCATGGGCTTGATGCCCTCAAGCGGGGCTAAGCCATGGAATTTGATCCGGACCTTGAGGGAAAAGACCGCAACTTTGTCACCGCACTCGCGCGGGGTCTTGAAATTTTACGTTGTTTTCGGCGTGGGGATCTCACGCTCACGAACAGTGATTTTTCCGAGCGCACCGGCCTACCTAAAGCGACGATTTCACGGCTCACGCATACACTGTGTGAGCTAGATTATTTGGTGGCAGACATGCGTGTGGGCACATACCGCTTGAGTGCTGGAGTGCTGCGCCTCGGGTTTAGTCGTCTTGCCGCGATGGACATGCGCGACCGTGCCAAGCACGAGATGCACGCGCTGCGCATGGGCGGGCCAAATCCCTTTGTAACAGTCGCACTGGGTGAGCAGCACAGGACTGAAGTGATCTACCTTGCGACTGAATGCTCAACCGAAGAAGTGACTTTGTTGATGCGCGTCGGCTCACGTCTGCCGCTGTTTCATTCCGCTATGGGCAAGGCCATCCTTGCTGTGACCCCTGAAGATCGATGCGAACAGATTTTCGGATTTGCCCGCATGGAAGGTGAGGAGATCGAGGCAGATGCGCGCAAGCAATACAAAGATGCTGTGAGCGAATATGCTGCGAAAGGGTACTGCAGCGGATACGGCAATTGGCGCTCGGACGTGAACGGCATTGCAGTGCCTGTCCATTCACTGAGTGACGGACGCGTGTACGGCCTGAATGTTGGTGGGCCGTCTTACCGCGTGAAGCCAAAACAGCTTGAGACTGTCTATGCCGAGCGTCTAATAAAAGTTGCTGAGGCCATAAGCATCAACGAATGATCAACCCGTGTTTGGAATCGTCGTAACACCCGTCTAATTTAACGGGCGACTGTTCCGCATAGCGGAATGTTTTGACACATTTACATGTCAGAGTTTCTCGTGTACCGAGTAAATTTTACAGAAAATCAACTCAAAAGCCTGCCTCAACCGAAAATTCTGAAAAACCTAATGCTTGAGGCGCTATTTTTGGATTTTTTCAAGTTGATAAACTTTATTATTATTATTCCGGAGCTTGCGTGCAGTGAAGCTGTTCACCTGCTGATGATAATCTACCTTTCAGGCAAAATTCCCCAACGTCATTCACGAAAAACTGCACCTACGCCGCGATGTCAGTGCTTGACTTACTGTGGGGGTATGTAAGTCTCCTTAGACAGC
>CAWVZA010000097.1:0-9709 GCA_963934545.1 uncultured Sulfitobacter sp. | reverse complement strand
TTGATGTTTTTCGTGGTGCTGAATGACTTCAGCGATGATGAAGTTGAGAAACTTCTTGGCGAATTCGGGGTCGAGATCGGCCCGTTTCGCCAAATCTTCTAGCCGCTCGATCTGCGCGCTTTCGCGGGCGGGATCGGACGGGGGAAGGTCGTGCTCGGCTTTGAGTTTCCCCACAGCCTGAGTGTGTTTGAACCGCTCGCCCAATGTATAGACGAGGATCGCATCGAGGCGGTCGATGCTGGAACGGTGGCCTTTTAAGACCTCTGCGGCGAGTTTTACAGCGTCGGTCATAGGGCCTCCGATTTGGTGTGCAGCAGGGGGGTATTATGCATACCGCATCCGTACACCCCCTGTATGCTGCCGCTGCGCGGCATTTTATGGGCAGAGCACATCATTTCAATTGCCCCTGGGTATGGCGCCAGATGTTCACTTTCGGATTGGAAACCGAGTGGTCAGGATCAAAGAACTGACCGCCTTCGCTGTTGGCGATTTTGGTCTCTTCCGGATCGAACACTGCGCCAAGGCGTTTTGCCACAACAAGTGTAGCGTTGTTTCCGGGAGAAATATGTGACTGTGCGGTGTCCACGCCCATCACGGGCCAAGCCCACGAAATGACGGCGCGCATCGCTTCGGTCACATACCCCTTGCCCTCAAACTGTCCGTCATAGAGCGACCAACCGAATTCAGGCTCATTCTGACCCGAGGGATGGAACACACCAAAACCGCCGATCACTGTGTCGGGGTCTTCTTTTGTAGTGCCCATGAAGAGGCCATAGCCGCGCATGATCCATTCGCCCGCAACTTCGCTGAACAACCCGGTTGCGGTATTCGCGTCCAGCGGTCCATTGGTATATTCTGACCTTTGGGACGTTTTGAACGCCACATAGAACTTCTCATCCGCGAGGCGCGGTGCACGCAGAATGAGACGCGTCGTCTCTAGGGTGGGAATATGGATGTTTGTTGCGGTCATACCAAAGCCTCCGCTGCGGGGTGGCGGTACAGCAATTCGGTGCCGTGGGTTACGTTTTGATACTCACGCTCGAACGTTGCGCCCAAGCGTTCGGCAAGGGCGATGGAACGGGCGTTGCCAGGGATAATGTTAGAGCTGAGCGGGGGCATTTTCCAAACGTTATAGGCATGTGCACGCACGGCCACTGCGGCCTCATATGCGATGCCTTTGCCCTCGGCGTGTTCATAGACGACCCAGCCGATTTCAGGCTCTGGCCAGCCTTCTGGCTCCCAAACACCGCAAATGCCCATGGGGGTGGCATCTGATTTGTCTGTAACAGTCCAAAAACCGAAACCGCGCAAATGCCAGTGCCCGATCACGCTGGCAAACCAGCGCCATGTCTGGGTGCGTGTTTGTACACCGCCAAAGCCAACAGACCTGACAGGATCGGCAAAGAATACTGCCAACGGCTCAAAATCCGCTGCGACAGGGCCGCGCAGGATGAGGCGTTCTGTTTCTATGATAGGTGCGGGTGTCACTTATTTCTTCTTCCCGAAGCCTGACAGACCGGATGGCAGGCCTATGCCGCCCATACCTGGAAGTTTGCCGCCCATTTGTTTGGCGGCTGCTTCGAGCGCTTTGGGGTCCATGCCAGCGGCCATTGCGGCGGGGTCCATGCCGCCAGCGCCGCCTTTGCCGCCCATCATCTGTTTCATTGCGGCTTTCATCATGCTGCCTTTGCCCATCTTCTTCATCATGTCGGACATCTGGCGCTGCATTTTCATCAGCTTGTTGAGATCGGAAACTTCCATGCCCGCGCCTTTTGCGATCCGCTTTTTACGCGATGCTTGGAGCAATGAGGGGTTGGCGCGCTCTTTTTTGGTCATGGAATTGATGAGGGCGATTTGTTGCTTGAGGATCTTGTCGTCGAGGCCAGCATCTTCGATCTGTTTGGCCATTTTGCCCATGCCGGGCATCATGCCCATCATGCCTTGCATGCCGCCCATTTTGAGCATCTGTTCCAGCTGCATTTTGAGGTCGTTCATGCTGAACATCCCCTTCGCCATACGCTTCATCATCTTTTCGGCTTGCTCAGCCTCGATGGTTTCTTGGGCTTTCTCGACCAGCGCAACAATGTCGCCCATGCCAAGGATGCGGCCAGCAACGCGCTCAGGCTCGAACGTCTCGAGCGCGTCCATCTTTTCGCCGAGGCCTACAAATTTGATCGGGCTGCCGGTGACGGCGCGCATCGACAGCGCTGCACCACCACGGCCATCGCCGTCCATACGTGTGAGAACCACACCGGAAATGCCGATGCGGGTGTTGAAGTTTTCGGCGGTTTGCACGGCGTCCTGACCTGTGAGACCGTCAACGACCAGAAGTGTCTCGCGCGGGGTCACGATATCGCGGACCTGCTCGACCTGTGTCATCAACTCTTCGTCAATCGAGAGGCGACCAGCGGTGTCGAGCATATAGACGTCATAACCGCCAAGGGCCGCTTGGGTCTTGGTGCGTTTGGCGATCTGGACGGGTGTCTCGCCTTTGACGATCGGCAGGGTGTCGACGCCGATTTGTACGCCAAGGATCGCAAGTTGTTCCATTGCGGCAGGGCGGTTAACGTCGAGCGAAGCCATGAGCACGCGCTTGCCCTCACGCTCTGTCAGGCGCTTGGCCAGTTTCGCGGTGGTTGTGGTTTTACCAGAGCCTTGCAGGCCTACCATCAGGATGGGGGCGGGGGCGTTGTCGATTTTGAGGTGACTGGGTTCGCCTTCGCCGCGCAGAACGTCGATCAGGGCATCGTGCACGATCTTGACGACCTGCTGACCGGGCGTGATGGATTTTGTGACGGCCTGGCCTGTGGCCTTTTCCTGCACGGCGTTGACGAAATCACGTGCCACGGGCAGCGATACGTCCGCCTCAAGCAGAGTAACGCGAACTTCGCGCAGGGCGGTTTTGACGTCCTCATCGCTGAGCGCGCCCTGTTTGGTCAGGCGGTCAAAGACACCAGAGAGGCGTTCACTGAGAATCTCAAACATGGGCTGATGCCCTTTCTCGGTCGGTTGCGGGTTAGCTCCTATATAGGAACGGCCGCGAAACTGCACAAATGCCCCAGTGGGCGCAACGCGCTGACTGGGGGCGATCCTGATACAAGATCAGGACCGGAAGGCTTTGCTTCCGGGTATTGCGTGCGACTTACGCCTGTGAAGGTGTGGAGTCAACCGATGAGTAGCGGGCGTGCTCAAGCCACTGGTTGATGGCATCGGTGGTTTGTTTTGCGCTGGGGCCATTCGAGTAGGATCGGGTTATGGGTTGTTGCGGATTACCTTCCCCCGTCGCGAAGATCATGACGGCGCGGTGAAGTTCCACGGTGCTGCTCTTTTTGTCATCGTCAGTTTCGGTAATTTCCGTCCTCTCAAGGGTAGCATGATCAAGCCGATCAAGCGCCCAGATGGTCGTAGTGTAGCCAAAGAAGGAGCGGGTGCGCAGTTCAGCCCGATTGCGGAGCCGATCAAGGACAAGTTGGACGCGGCGTGCGAAGGCCATGCAGGAAATAACGCCAAAGAGCATGCCGACGGCGATGAAGATTGCACCGAACATTGCGCCTGTAGAGATTATAACCAGTCCGATGATGATGAACGTGGCGCAAAGCAGCGTGATGCATATGAGCAGTCCCGTGGTGCTTTGCTCAATGATGAGTTGCTCGGGGATGTTGCGAGTGACTTTCATCAGACGTGTTTAGGGTAGGCCTGTGCGGTTTGTCAAAGTGGTGGTGGAGATCAAAACGCCTTGTGTTTGCGCACGAAGCAGGGAAAGTTGCGCGCTACATGTTCACAGATGCACAGGATACCAATGGACAACTGGGACGAGATCAAGACGGCCTATCAGGTGGCGCGAACCCGCACGGTGAGCGGGGCGGCGGAGAAGCTGGGCGTGCATCATGCGACGGTGATCCGTCACATTGATGCGCTTGAGGGGCGGTTGGGGATCAAGCTGTTTCAACGCCATGCGCGCGGCTACACGCCGACGGAGGCGGGCGAGGATTTGCTGCGGGTCGCGCAGACGACGGAGGATCAGTTCAGCCAGCTTGCCAGCCGGATCAGGGGGAGCGGCGCCGGAGTTTCGGGTGATCTGGTGGTGACCTCGCTGGTGGCACTCGTGCCGCGTATGGCACCGTTGCTGGCGGCGTTTCAGGAGGAATATCCCAATGTTGTGGTGCGCTATCTGACGGGGGAGCGGTTGTTTCGGCTTGAATATGGAGAGGCGCATGTGGCCATTCGGGCAGGGCGCGCGCCGGAGCAGCCTGACAATGTGGTGCAGGCGCTGACCAATCATACGATGGGGCTGTATGCTTCGCCTGCTTATGTGGCTGCACACGGGATGCCGTCGGGGGGGGGCAGAGGAATATCATCTGCACCGTTTTGTAGGGCATGAGGACGAGGATATGCGCGCCCCCTTTTATCAGGGGCTGTTCCAAGCGGTGCCGCGTGAGAATGTGGTATTCCGTACCAATGACACACAGGCGCTGTCACTGGGTGTGATGTCAGGGGCCGGGATCGGATTTTTGACGTTTCAGGAAGCGGAGGAGCGGCCTGAGATGGTGCAGGTTCCGGAACCGCGGCCTGAGTGGTCGGCTCCCTTGTGGCTGGTGACGCATATGGATCTGCACTGCACTGGCAAAGTTCAGGCCCTGTTGCAATTTCTCAAGACGCATTTCAATGAGGGCGATACAATATATTGACACCACAAGCTCAGGGGCATCTCGCGATGCTCGCCTTTTCCGCTTTGGTGGCTGGGTCCTTTTCCCTTGGAGGAATGGTAGCAAACGAGATTACGCCATTGGCACTCAATGCGGTGCGGTTTGTGATTGCGGCGACGGTGGTTGGCGCAGTGGCGCGGCTGACTACGGGGATCAAGCGGAGCGATTTTGTGGCCCCATGGCGCTATGCGCTGCTGGGCGGGCTGTTCATGGTCTATTTTGTGCTGATGTTCGAGGGGCTCAAGACATCGCAGCCTGTTAGTTCGGCTGCGGTGTTTACGTTGGTGCCTGCGATGGCGAGCGTGTTTGCGTGGCTTATGTTGCGGCAGCGGATGACGCCGCGCATGGCGTTTGCGTTGTCGATTGGAGGCTTGGGTGCGCTTTGGGTCATCTTCAGGGCAGATCTGGCTGCGCTGCTGGCATTTGATGTGGGGCGGGGGGAAGTGATCTTCTTCTTCGGCTGCATTGCCCATGCGATCTACACACCATTGGTGCGGGTGCTTAACCGAGGCGAGAGCGCGGTAGTCTTTGCTTTCGGCACACTGGTGGCAGGCGCCGTGCTGCTGCTGATTGTTGGCGCAAGAGACATAGCAGCCACGGATTGGGCGGGCTTGCGAGGGATGGTTTGGGTGACAATTATCTATATCGCTATCTTTGCGAGCTCGATCACATTTGTGCTGATTCAGTTTGCGGCTCTGCGCCTGCCCTCAGCGAAAGTCATGGCTTATACCTATCTTGTGCCGAGTTGGGTGATTTGTTGGGAGGCGTCACTTGGCAATGGTTTGCCGCCGCTAATGATTGGTGCAGGGATTTCTCTTACGTTCGTAGCGCTTTGGTTGCTGTTGAGGGACGATGATGCGCTGCGTGCAGGGGCCTTTGAGAAAAGTACAAATTGAGTGGAACCAGTTTGAGAGATGCGACGTTATGTCATCAACGGAACAAAACACGCGTTTCACGCCTGTTAATTTGATGAAGGACTAAACTAATGAGTAACATTATTTATTTTGTCGGACTTGTTGTGGTTGTACTGGCGATTGTGCAATTCGTACTCTGAGACGCTCGGACAGTTTCAACGAAAAGGGAAGCCGTTTGGCTCCCTTTTTCGTGTCTAAGGCTCGATGTTGGTTTGGGGCAACTCTGCTTTTAGGAATCGCTCAAACGCATCGAGGTTCACGGGCTCGAACTGGCCGAACCCTTGCATCCAGACTGAAGCGGCACGCATGGCGTCTGGCTCCAGCTTGCACCATTTTACCCGCCCGCGTTTTTCTTGGGTGATCAGGCCTGATGTTGACAGGACACTGAGGTGCTTGGAAATCGCGGCGAGGGACATATCGAATGGCTCGGCCACATCGGTAACTGCCATATCATCCTCCAGCAGCATCGCGAGAATGGCGCGACGGGTGGGATCGGCGAGGGCAGCGAAAGTGGTGTCGAGGGTTTGAGCCATTCGTGTTCATAGTGCGATGCAGAACGAAAGATCAACTGAATGGTTGAATAACATTGTGGCGCAGATTCCTTAAGAATTGGCCGGTTTGAGCTGCGACATCAGTGCGCATAGTTTGAAATATAATTTTTTTACAATGACTTGGGTGCCTGTTGGATGTCGTTGACTCGGGGTGTAGGTCAAAGTACGTATCTCCCAAGATATCCAAGCGGGAGCCAGCGTATGGACGACCAAGATCGCAAGGCGGAAATGGCAGCGATTGAGGCGCGGATTGCAGCGGTAAAAAGTTCGCAAGAAACTGAAGCGCGGATGGACGAGCATTATTCAGGCGCCCAGATGGCGTGGAGAATGGTGATCGAGCTTGTGGTCGGTCTTGGGATCGGTTTCGGCATCGGATACGGGCTGGATTTGTACTTTGGTACACTGCCTATATTTATGGTGCTGTTTGTTATGTTGGGCCTCGCGGCTGGAGTTCAGACGATGCTCCGCTCTGCGCAGGAAATACAGGACCGCAAGATGGCTGAAGAGGCCGGAGTTGAATACGTCCCTAACGGGATGAGGAAGAAACCGCTCGCGAAGAGCGATGAAGAGTAAGGGGCCAAGACAATGGCAACAGAAGCAAACGGCGCAGAAGAGGGTGGCTTGGTCTTTCACCCGATGGACCAGTTTATCGTATCTCCCTTGCTGGGTGACGGTGCGGTTGGCATGTTCACCTTTACCAATGCAGCCCTTTGGACCTGCTTTGCTGTCATCGCGGTGTTTGTGATTTTGGTCATCGGCACATCGAAGCGTTCGATCGTACCAGGCCGGATGCAGTCAGTCGCTGAACTGGCCTATGGCTTTGTCTATAAGATGGTTGAAGACATCTGCGGTAAAGAAGGCGTTAAGTACTTTCCGTACATCATGACACTGTTCATGTTTATCGTTTGCGCCAACTTTCTTGGACTGATCCCAACTGCATTTACGCCGACATCACACTTCGCCGTAACAGTTGTGCTGGCCTTTGCTGTGTTCATCGTTGTGACTGTTCTGGGCTTTGTCAAAAACGGCGCAGGCTTCCTGAGCTTGTTCTGGGTGGCCTCCGCACCGTTGGCCTTGCGCCCAGTGTTGGCGATCATCGAACTAATCTCTTACTTCGTACGCCCCGTGAGCCACTCCATTCGTTTGGCTGGTAACGTCATGGCTGGCCACGCGGTTATCAAAGTATTCGCGGGTTTCGCAGCACTAGTTGCTGTGTCGCCCATCGCGATCCTCGGGATCACGGCGATGTACGGTTTGGAGGTCCTCGTGTCCTTTATTCAGGCCTATGTCTTTACGATCCTGACATGTGTGTACCTCAAGGACGCACTGCACCCACACCACTAAGACTGGTTAACAAACGACTGGGGACACCTGTCCCCGCACTATCTAAACTTCCAACGCATAGGAGAATATCATGGAAGGCGAACTCGCACACATCGGCGCAGGCTTGGCAGCAATCGGTTCCGGCGCAGCCGCAATCGGGGTTGGTAACGTTGCAGGTAACTACCTCGCAGGCGCATTGCGCAACCCATCCGCAGCTGCTTCGCAGACTGCAACACTCTTCATCGGCATCGCCTTTGCAGAAGCTCTGGGAATCTTCGCATTCCTCGTAGCACTTCTGCTGATGTTCGCTGTTTAAGAACTGACGACACTTCCTATGCTGGGGGCGGCGCGGCACGCTGTGCCGCCCTCTGGACACAGGATTTACTACGCCCCGTTGGGGAGAGATGTTTTGACAGGAGGCCGACATGGCAACTGAAACCACTACAGGCGCTGCGGAAGCATCCAGCGGAGGCATGCCACAGCTGGATTTCTCCACTTGGGGTAACCAGATTTTCTGGCTGGTTCTCGCACTTATTGCGATTTACCTAATCCTGTCACGTGTAGCGCTGCCGCGTATTGCAGCCATTCTGGCCGAGCGTCAGGGAACTATCACCAATGACATTGCCGCCGCCGAGGACCTTAAGTCCAAAGCAGCAGATGCAGAGGCCGCCTATGATAAGGCATTGGTCGATGCACGTGCTGAGGCACAGAATATCATCGCACAATCCAAGGCCGATATGCAGGCCGATCTGGACAAAGCCATTGCAAAGGCTGACGATCAGATCGCTGCGAAGTCAGCTGAATCCGAGAAAGCGATCTCGGAAATTCGTGCCGGGGCTTTGGAAAACGTTAAAGCGGTTGCCAAAGATACGGCCAAAGAAATTGTTTCAGCGATGGGTGGCACGGCCGATGCCAAGACCATTACCGCCGCTGTAACCTCGCGGATGAAAGGATAACGTCATGCGTATCACACTCACATCCGTACTCGCATTGCTCACCGCCTCACCGGCGTTCGCCGCTGGCGGTGGTTTGTCACTGGCCAACACCGACTTTGTTGTCGCCCTTGGTCTGGCTGTCTTCATCGGCATCTTGTTTTACTTCAAAGTGCCTTCCCTGTTGGGTGGCATGCTCGATAGCCGTGCGACAGGCATCAGCACTGAGATCGAAGAAGCACGCAAACTGCGCGAAGATGCACAGACATTGCTGGCCTCTTACGAGCGTAAGCAAAAAGAAGTGCAGGAGCAGGCGGACCGAATTGTTGCATCTGCAAAGCAAGAAGCAAACGCAGCTGCAGACCAAGCGCGAGCCGATCTTGAAGTCTCCGTTCAGCGCCGTCTGGCCGCTGCGGAAGAGCAGATTGGATCCGCTCAAGCCTCTGCAATCAAGGAAGTCCGCGACCAAGCGGTACTTATTGCGATTGCTGCCTCACGCGACATCATCGGCAAGCAGATGACAGCGACGGACGGCAACAAGCTGATCGACGATGGCATCGCGCAGGTAGATGCGAAACTGCACTAAGCGGTTAGAAATTTAGTCGAAGAGCCCTGCCGTATTGGTGGGGCTTTTTGCGTTTTGGGGGCAGGCATGAAAATCCAGACAGCACAGATCGAATTGGTGGCACCACGCGATGAGCTGGACTTCTTTGACCAACAGTTGGCGCCCCTTTCCGAGCCGCTTACGCCCTTGGAGGCGTGGTCGCGGATCATGGATGAGCCGCTGCCGCTGCTTGGTCTGGCGTTTTGGGTGTGCGATGCGATCTCGGCGCGGTTTGGGGTAAAGCGGATTGGCGGTTTTTCGGGTGAGGTACGCGGTTTTGTGCAGGAGGGCGACAAGCTCGACTTCTTCCTTGTGGAGACTGTCAACGACGAGGTGCTGACCCTGTCTGCGCACGACTGTCATTTGGATGTTCTGACCTGTGTGACGAGTGTCGATAATACGCTGACAACCACCTCTTCTGTGAAGGTGCATAACCGCTTTGGCTGGTTCTATATGTTGCCTGTTCGGCCTGCGCATAAGCTGATTGTCTGGGCTATGTTGCGGCGGTTGAGAGAGCGGTAGGTACGCTTCAATTCGGCGTGTATCGATGCGAGTACAGCGAAGGTTGGCTATGAGCCCAGAGTGGCAAGTCTTCTGCGCAGCAGCGAATGTCTGTCTATACATCAGCGCGGTCAGTAACAGGGTTAGGCTGTGCCTAACAAATCCCGCGCGATACGTT
>CAWVZA010000096.1:0-9792 GCA_963934545.1 uncultured Sulfitobacter sp. | reverse complement strand
CGAATGGCGTGACCGCGATTGCCACTTTATCTTTGGTGACGTTGCAACAGCCACATTAATCGAGCGGGCAGAAGACGCAACAGGACCCTATTTTCAAATCAAATCCACTCGTTGCGCTACGGATTTCTCAAATAACATCCGCAACAACAACGGCTTCCTGCGCCGCTCGCGCCCCGATGGTGTTGCAGATCGCCGCGACATGCAGTTCATGCAAAACGGTCGCAAAGTGTTCAAGGAAGTCTTGCCCATGGTAGCAGAGCACATTGCGGGCCACATGGCAGAAGAGAACGTCCAAGCATCTGATCTCAAACGCCTCTGGCTGCATCAGGCAAACAAATCAATGAATGACTTCATCGGTAAAAAAGTACTGGGTCGCACGCCTGAGAAAGGCGAGCAACCAAACATCCTGCAAGATTACGCAAACACTTCCTCTGCTGGCTCCATCATCGCGTTCTCAAAGTATTCTGACGATATGAACGATGGTGACACAGGCCTGATCTGCTCATTTGGGGCAGGCTATTCAGTCGGCTCTGTTATTGTTCGCAAGCACAATTAGATATCTTTTACAGATACCCGTTTGTGGACCTGATCAGCACTCTCAACCCGCTCGGAATAGCGGTCCACGAGGTAATCACTCCGCCCACGCAAAAGCCATGTGAACTTCACCAGTTCTTCCATGACATCTACAATCCGCGCATAGAACGGTCCGGCAGGCAAACGGCCCTCGCTGTCGAACTCCAGCCAAGCCTTTGGAATACTTGACTGATTGGGTATAGTCACCATCCGCATCCAGCGCCCCAAAATGCGCATCTGGTTCACCGCGTTAAATGACTGTGATCCGCCTGACACCTGCATAATCGCGAGCGTTTTACCTTGGGTCGGCCGCACCCCGCCCTGCAAGGAAAGCGGAAGCCAATCGATCTGGGATTTCATAATGCCCGTCATCGCTCCATGCCGCTCAGGACTGGACCAAACCATCCCCTCAGCCCAAACTACCAACGCACGAAGCTCTGCAACTTTGGGATGATCCGGCTCAGCGTCATCAGGCTGGGGCAAACCACGTGGATCAAATAGCTGTGTCTCACAGCCCAAGTGCCGCAAAATACGAGAGGATTCCTCCGCTGCACGGCGTGAATAACTTTGGTCTCGCAAGGAGCCATAAAGCAATAATATGCGGGGCTTATGTCCAAGATCATCGGGCGATTTAAGCACATCCACATCAATCTGTGACAGTGCGTTCATCACGAGGGCTGGCAGGTCGTCAGACATTCTCGTACTCGAGATGCAGCTTCATATCAACCAGTACCTGCTGCAGCATCGTCGTTTCTTTCAACAAACGCTTTGCTTCGTTAACGGTGTTTTTTCCGTCCGCGATCGATTCTTGATATTCACCCGTTAGCATCGCAAAGCGTTGGCTGAGTGCGATCACATCCATGTTTACACTGCCTTTTCATCATCGTTTAAGCGACGCTCGTCAAACTCTACCCGCGCACCTGACAGCTCTGCCAAAGCCTGCGTGACGTGAGGATATCCCGCAGCAATCTCAAGGGCCGCAACAGCATCCACAGGCATAAAACGATCTGCATGCTCATCATGGTCGGAATAGTAACGACCTAAGGTAGCTTTTGACTTTCCCATCACTTCACATGCGGCTTCTACGCCCACGGCTTTGACCAAAGCTTCCGTGTGCTTATTAAGATAGTTGCCCGCTGCGCTCATCGTCAAAACCCTTAATCGATACCTTCAGCACGTACACATAGCCCGTATCTGTCCAAACCTAGTTTAATTTTCCCCCAAATTTGTCAATGAGTGCCAGATAACCTTGCACGGCGTAGATGAGGCCAGATAAACACCCTTATGGCAAAACTATATTTCAACTATTCGACCATGAATGCAGGCAAGTCGACGGTCCTGCTTCAAGCGGCACATAACTACCGCGAACGCGGGATGGTTCCCTATCTCATAACAGCGCAACTCGACAATCGATCTGGCGAGGGGCGGATCGCCTCGCGCATAGGGATTGGTGAGGATGCAGACACCTTTCATGAAGATGAAGACCTTTTTGAAAAAGTTGCCAATCGCCTGACCAATGGGCCATGTGCATGTATTTTCCTCGACGAAGCGCATTTTCTGAGTGACGCACAGGTCTGGCAGCTGGCACGCGCAGTAGATGATCTCGGCGTTCCAATCATGTGCTATGGCTTGCGGGTTGATTTTCAGGGTCAACTGTTCCCAGGATCCGCAGGTCTGCTCGCTCTCTCCGACGAGATGCGCGAGATCCGCACCATTTGTCATTGCGGCAAGAAGGCGAGTATGGTCATCCGTCAGGATGCAAATGGCTCTGTTGTGCGCGAAGGCGCACAGGTGCAAATCGGCGGCAACGAGAGTTACGTCTCCCTATGCCGCCGCCATTGGCGGGAAGCTGTCGGTGACAATTAGACTGAATTGGGCGGCGTATCCCCGCGCAGGAACGCTTGTAGATTCTCAACTACCATGCGCCCCATATCCACACGTACCTCGTCTGTTGACGTGCCCATATGCGGCAATAGCACCACGTTATCCAGATCACGCAAAGCATGCGGTACATTAGGCTCAAACTCGTATACATCGAGCCCTGCACCACCGATTACGCCACGCTCAAGCGCATCTATCAACGCTGCTTGCTCCACAACATCACCACGAGCAATATTGATAAGGCACGCATGAGACTGCATCGCGCAAAGCACATCTGTATTGATCAAATGATGCGTCTCGGGGCTACCTGGAACCGCGGTGACCAGAACATCAACATTTGCAGCCAAATCCATGAGATCACTGTGGAAAGTCGCCTCAAAATCCAGCTCCTTTTCATTACGGCCAAAATACTGCACAGACATGCCAAACCCAAAGTGACAGCGCCGCGCAATCGCTTGACCGATGCGGCCCATCCCGACAATGCCTACTGTCTTGCCCGTGAGGTGAAGCCCCAACATCTGCGTCGGATGCCAGCCCTCCCATAAGCCTGCACGGACAAGCCGTTCCCCTTCGCCTGCACGCCGCGCACTCATCAGCATCAACGTCATTGCGATATCCGCAGTGGCATCTGTCACCGCACCCGGCGTGTTGGTTACCGTGATCCCAGCAGCCTTCGCAGCAGCCACATCAATATGGTTATATCCCACGCCAAAATTCGCCAAAACCTTGCACCGCGCGTCAGGGACATCCGCAAAAACCTCTGCCGGGAATTGGTCGCCCAAGGTGCACATCACGCCATCATAGTCACGTAGGGCGGCCCGCATCTCGTCGCCACTCATGGGTAGCGTCTCGTCACGGCGAACCACATCTAACCCATCAAGTAACGGGTACACTTCATCTGGCAACACTCTGCCAATCAATACTTTTTTCAATGCATTCTCCCACCCAAAGGGGTCTCTTGATCTGGTCCGACCAACACAATCGCACCTTGTCCATCCGGCACTCCCAGCACCAAAACTTCTGACATAAACGGCCCAATCTGGCGGGGCGGGAAGCTTACCACAGCCATCACCTGACACCCGATCAAACCTTCTGGCGTGTAGTGATCCGTAACTTGCGCCGAAGTCTTGCGCACACCAATCTCATCACCAAAATCGATCCACATTTTGATCGCGGGTTTGCGCGCTTCGGGGAACGGTTCTGCCTTGATCACCCGCCCTGTGCGGATGTCCACTTTCATAAAGTCATCAAATGATATCTCAGCCACGGGCCAACTCCCTCGAGCGATCAGCGGCAGCAGCCACTGCGCGGCGCAAGAGCGCAGGAAATCCGTCCTTTTCATCCATCAGCACTTCGAGTGCAGCTTGCGTGGTGCCATTGGGGCTGGTCACATTCACCCGCAGCTGCGCCGCAGTCTCTTCCGATTGCATCGCCAGCGCACCCGCCCCCGCAACAGTCGCTTGGGCCAGTTGCATCGCCATCGCCTCAGGCAATCCTTGGGCCACACCCGCCGCTGCCAGTGTCTCGATCATATGAAAGACATAGGCAGGGCCAGAGCCACTCACTCCTGTCACAGCGTCAATCTGCGCTTCCTCGGACAGACGCACAACTTGCCCCACAGCTGACAGCAGCACTTCTGCCTCATCCAGCCCGTCCGCGCCCGCGTGGACGTTGCTCACAATCGCCGTGATGCCTTTTGAAATCGCGGCGGGTGTATTCGGCATTGCCCGCACCACAGGGGTCTGTGCCCCTAGTGTCTGCTCAAAGAAGGAAATTGGCGTTCCAGCTGCTACGCTTACAAACAAGGTTGCCCCATTGCCCATCTGCTTGAGCGCAGGCAGCGCTTCTGCCATCATTTGCGGCTTAACCGCGACCAGCACGATTGCAGGCGCCGCGGGCAAATCAACGTTGATGTGAACGCCTGTCGCCTTCAACCAGTCGGAAGGAAAAGGATCCTGCACCCAAACCGAGGTCGCAGGCAATCCGCGCGCCAGCCAGCCTTCCAGCATGGCCGAGCCCATCTTACCACAGCCCAGTAGAACCAAGCCCTCGGTAGCGATACGTGAATTTTCCATAAGATCCCCCAAATTACTTGAGGAAAAGAGTTACGCGCGCCCGTAGGCCTCTGCAATGGCGACTTGCAACGCTTGTTGGGGTGTCTTGTCGCCCCAAACGACCAATTGCATGGCAGGATAGTATCGCTCTGCACTCATCACAGCAGCACCAATCATCGTATCAACCTGCTCGGGGGATGCCACGTGACCGCCCGCGAGAACCAGTCCGTAGCGGTACACCATCATTTGCTGCTCGGCCCAATAGGTAAACGCACCTGCCCAACAGCGGTCGTTCATATCGTTGAGCAAACCATAGAGCGCGGGTATCTTATCCTCTGGCGGCTCCATCTCGAACGTGCAGATCAGCCGCAGCGTCTCGTCAAAGGCTGACCAAGCCAACGTCACCTGATACGTCCGCCATTGGCCCTCGACTTCCATCGCAATCTGCTCGTCGGAAATCCGGTCAAACACCCAATCATGATGCTCAGCCAGCGTTTCCACGATATCAATCGGATGCACGTTCTCTTCCAGATACTGCTCGCTCAGGGCCATTCAGCCACCTCATTTGTTATCTCCAACGGGTAAGGCCTGTTACCTGCCCCTAGTCGTTGGGTAATCCACTATAGAACGCGTCTTTGCCTGTGCGTCCTACAATATATGGTGGCGATGGTGTAAGGGTCTGGCAAGTCTTTTTCTGGGGATAACCCCAATGAGCAGTGGATAACCGCGAAATATAGCGAGAAAAGGCATGTTCATCCCAAGATGTTGAAGCCCAGAATGTCCCTAGCTGCAAAAAAATCGCACCGACTAGATGCTGGGGCGATCACGCAAAACGAGGCTGTTAAAAGAAAATGTCGCGCGCCAGTTAGGTCAGGAGTTATCCATCGCGTCCAAACGCGTTTTGAGCGCTTCATTCTCTTCACGTGCTTTTTGTGCCATGGCGCGTACGGCATCAAACTCTTCACGGGTCACAAAATCGCGATCAGCAAGCCAACGGTCCATCATGCCTTTCATGGCATTCTCGGCTTCATCCTTGGCACCTTGCGCCACACCCATGGCATTTGTCATGATCTGGCCGAGGTCGTCAAAAATCTTGTTGCGGGTCTGCATGTGTTCTCTCCACTCTATTATCCTTGATATGGGGGTCTGTGCGCCTCCATGCAAGGTTGACATCACGCGCCAGCCGCGCTCAATCATCGCATGCACGCTTTGATCCCCTTCCCCGACATCTCGCCAGATATCTTTTCGATCTCTCTGTTCGGCATGACGTTCGCACTACGCTGGTACGCACTGGCCTATATTGTCGGCATTCTTGCAGGCTGGCGGTTGGTGCTGCGGGCCGCCAATACACCGCGCCTGTGGTTAAATGAAAAACCCGTCATGACAGGCGAGCAGATCGAGGATTTGCTCACGTGGGTTATCCTCGGCGTGATCCTTGGCGGACGTCTGGGCTATGTTCTGTTTTACCAACCCGCCTATTACCTCTCTAACCCTACACAGATTTTGCAGGTCTGGCAGGGCGGCATGTCTTTCCATGGTGGCGCACTTGGCGTAATCGTAGCCGCCCTCATCTATACCATGCGTCACAAAATTCCACGCATCAGCGCTGGCGATCTGGTAGCTCTCGGCATCTTTCCTGGTCTGCTATTGGGACGCTTGGCGAATTTCATCAATGCAGAGCTGTGGGGCCGCACAACTGATATGTCTTGGGGTGTCGCATTCCCAACCGATGCCGCGCAATTTTGCCCCGATGTCATCGGCATCTGCGCCCGCCACCCGTCACAACTCTATGAGGCCGCCCTCGAAGGAGCGCTACTTGGCGCACTCCTCCTCTGGCTGGCATGGCGGCGTGGTGCATTCAAAACACCGGGCCTCATCATGGGAACCTTTCTCGCAGGCTATGGCATCGCACGCTTCATGGTTGAGTTTGTGCGCCAACCCGACGCGCAATTCGTCACGAGTGGCAACCCGCTAGGCCTCGCATGGCAAATCAGCGGCTACGGCCTCACCATGGGGCAAATCCTGTGCCTGCCAATGATCGCCGTTGGCCTTTACTTTATCCTGAGCGCCCGCTCCCGCGCATGAGCTTGCGCGAGATCACAACCGCCCAGATCGCTGCCCAAGGGCCAATGCGATTGGACGACTATATATCTATGTGCCTGCTGCACCCTGCCCATGGCTACTATACAACCCGCACCCCCTTTGGCACGCAGGGCGATTTTATCACTGCCCCCGAAATCAGCCAGATGTTTGGTGAGTTGATCGGATTGTCTCTGGCCCAAGCGTGGCTGGACCAAGGCGCACCAGCTCCTTTCACCCTCGCAGAGCTTGGCCCCGGTCGCGGCACCCTGATGGCCGACGTATTGTGCGCAGCCTCCCGCGTGGCAGGCTTCGTCGAGGCAGCTCAGATCACCTTGCTAGAGGCATCCCCCGCTCTGCGCCAAACCCAAGCAGAGACACTGCATGCCTATTCGCCTAAATGGATCGATAGCATTGAAGACCTGGCTGAGCGTCCAACCTATCTCATCGCCAACGAGTTCTTCGACGCCCTGCCCATTCGCCAATTCGTCCGCGATGGCACCCTCTGGCGCGAGCGGCAGATCGGCCTTGTGGACGACGAACTGGCATTTGGCCTTGGTCCTGCACAGGCACAACCGGCTCTTGCCCACCGCCTCGAA
The DNA here is from genome assembly GCA_963934545.1 of uncultured Sulfitobacter sp. Lineage (GTDB taxonomy): Bacteria > Pseudomonadota > Alphaproteobacteria > Rhodobacterales > Rhodobacteraceae > Sulfitobacter. The sequence goes on along the minus strand of CAWVZA010000096.1, from coordinate 2,606 downwards.
GATACAAAAGACGGCGACTTGATCGAAGATTGCGCAGCAGCAGCTCCGATCCTCACAACTGTCGCCAACCGCATTTCGACCAATGGCGGCGCAGCGCTGATTTTTGACTATGGCGATTGGCGCAGTGTTGGCGACACGCTCCAAGCGATCCAAGACCACGCGCCCACCGATCCACTTGCCGCACCGGGTCACGCGGATCTAACTGCCCATGTGGACTTTGAGGCTCTCATAAACGCTACAAAATCCTGTATCCCCAGCCGCATCACGCCCCAAGGGGTCTTTCTTGAACGCCTCGGCATCACACAGCGTGCGACTACACTGGCAAAGACGCTCACTGGCCCAGCGCTCGACAGTCATATCGCGGCACATCGCCGCTTGACGCACCCGCAGGAAATGGGAAACTTGTTCAAGACTTTCGGAATCGTACCGAAGGGTACTGCAATGCTACCTGGGTTAAAAACATGACGCTTGAAATCCTCACTGCCGGCTCATTGCCTGTGAAGCACGGCTTCTTCACCCGCAGTGGTGGCGCATCTTCTGGCGTCTTTGCGGGCCTCAACTGCGGCCAAGGGTCCTCAGATCAGGCAGAGATCGTCGCAATCAACCGTGGGCGTGTGGCCGATGCAATGGGCGTGGCACATGATCACCTGCTCGGCGTCCACCAAATCCATTCGGCCACCGCGATTCCTGTGACTGAGCCCTATCCCGAGAAACCACGCGCTGATGCGCTGGTCACAGCAACTAAAGGCATCGCCCTGTCAGTGCTCAGCGCCGATTGTCAGCCTGTACTTTTTGCAGATGCGGATGCAGGTGTCATCGGTGCAGCTCACGCAGGTTGGCGCGGAGCACTCGATGGCGTTCTACACGCAACCGTCAACGCGATGGAGACTTTGGGCGCCAAACGCCGCAACATTACCGCAGTCATCGGCCCCGCCATCAGCCAGCGTGCTTATGAAGTCGGACCCGAGTTCATGGACAGCTTCATGGCCAAAGACCCCGACTATGCCCGATACTTTATCAACGGTGAGGGGGACCGCATGCTTTTTGACCTTCCGGGCTTTGGCCTGAACCGTTTGCGTGCCGCAAGCGTGGGCCATGCGGAGTGGACGCATCACTGTACCTTCTCGGATGCAGAGCGATTCTACTCCTACCGCCGCACAACCCACGCAAAAGAGGCCGACTATGGCCGCCTGATCGCTGCCATCACTCTTTAAGCGGGGAAAGGCGGAGGATCTGGGCACAAATGGAGCAATTCCAGTCATAGCCCTGCCCCATTCAGACGTTTATTCCAGCGAAACAATTCTCGTGACTGTTGCCGTATACGGTACAATCAATTGAATTAGCCATATTTTCAAAGGGGCTAGCCCAAATATGGCCACGTCGCCACATTCCACGTCCCTCACCTCACACATTTTATTGAACTTTTATTCAAATGCCCAAAACCGGCCCGATTGCTCCGCCATATTAGTCTCAACAGGGCAAAACGCTCAGAGCAACAAACAATACCGAGGACGAGCAGATAAAAACGAACGCACGCTTTATCAAGTCGATCACAAAAGCCGCAGCCGAGAATGACACAGTCATGCCTTGGGCCCGTGGCTCCCGCCGCGCCGCATTCATCGCAAAGCGGAACGCAGCAGAGGCGACACCACAGCGCAAAGTGGCCTGAGCGTCCTCACGAACCGAAATTCTCCCTGACGGCGCACAACCTCCACCCCTCGTAGCGCGCTGTCCACTCATCCCTTCCCGCGTCGAATCGCGGGGAGGGATTTTTTGCTTCTCAGCCCTCCTCAGCGTGGTTAACGGCAGAACCAAGGCAGAATGTGGCGGGCTTTTTCTAAAATGAAGAAACAAAACTGCTCAAATTCGCAAGATTAGCGCCTCAGACGCTCCAAATGTCGTTCAAACTTTGACAATGAGGCACAAACATGGAGAATTTGGTCTCACGAAAGACACGAAATGACACATAACGTTATTTCCGTCGTTGTCGGTGGCGGCCGACGAGGGATGTGACAAACCATGATAGGTTAAGCACATGACACTGACTGCAAATCCAGCTGCGTTTCGCGGCGCGCCACGTAAAGCAGGGTACGGAATGATGAACTCTTCACTTCCCGCCTCCGCAGGCCAAATGGCGGCAGCGCCAATGGCAAAGCGCACGTATGAAGTTGCCGCTCTGCACGAGGATGGCTCTCTTTATATCGGGCAAAGCACCGCACCAGCGATCCCGTTGTTTGAAGACGCTTTTTCTGCGATGACCCACGGCAGCCTGATCCAGACTACAATGGGCCTCGTCGCTGTAGAAGATCTCCAGCCCGGTGACATGATCAATACGGCATCTGGTGAAGCGGCAGAGCTGACATGGGTTGGCACATCCACATTCTCACCAGCAGACGCTGGCAAGCGTACACCGCTGATCCGCGTCATGCCCGATGCACTGGGCCAGTCGCGCCCTGAGCGTTCGCTCACAGTTGGACCGGGTGCGCGTATCTTGCACACACCTGCCGCCTTGCGCAGTGTTGCTGACGGCAAACAGCTTTTGACTCCTGCAGCCAAGTTGGTGGATGATGTCGACGTGATCGAGATCACACCACCAACAGCCACAC
>CAWVZA010000095.1:0-9897 GCA_963934545.1 uncultured Sulfitobacter sp. | reverse complement strand
CATTCGGCGCTCGCTTTTGGGCTGGTTGCAGTGTCGTTTATTGCAGGTATCCGGATTGACCTGATGGCCTATCTTTTCGGTGACATCCTAGCTGTCTCACGCATGGATCTGGGCGTGATCTGGGGCGGGGCCGCTCTTGTTGTCGCACTCATCGGTTGGCGTTGGTCAGCCCTTCTGACCGCAACCCTCAACGAGGATCTCGCCTATGCAAGTGGGATTGACCCCAAGCGTGAACAACTGGTTCTGACGCTTGCTTTGGCGATTACCGTTGCTGTTGCCATCAAGGTTGTGGGTGTATTGCTGATTGCAGCGATGTTGATTATCCCCGCCGCTGCCGCACGGCCCATGAGCCGTACACCCGAAAGTATGGCCTTGGTTGCAGCAGGCATCGGCAGTGTATCGGCTCTGGTCGGCCTGCGGGCCGCGTACATCTTTGACACGCCAGCTGGACCGTCGATTGTCTGCGTCGCCGCCCTTATATTTGCAGCACTCAATATCGCAAGCAGCCTCCGTATGTCCACGCGATAACCCACTTTAAGCACAGAGGAAATAAAACGAAAAAGACCACTTTGATAATCGCTCTGATGATACCTTCCGTGATTTTTGCTCAAGAAACGCGTGATCTTGATGCTCATGAGCATGGCCATTCCACGCTCAACATCGCAGTTGAAGGGATGCAGGTTGCGATGGAACTCGAAGCCCCCGGTGCTGATATCGTAGGTTTTGAGTATGAAGCGACCACATCGGAGGACCGCGCCAAGTTGGCTGTAGCCATTGCCGAGCTGTCAAAGCCGTTGTCGCTGTTCGTCTTGCCAGCTGCTGCAGGTTGTACGGTTGTGGAATCAAAGGCGGGTCTGATTGGCGAAGACCACGCGGAGAATGAAGAACACGAAGAGCATTCAGATGAGGAGCATGCAAAGGAAAAAGGCGCGGGACATACAGAGTTTCATGCGGAATACCTGCTGACCTGTACTGATCCAAGTGCCATCAACCGCATCAAGTTTGCGTTTTTTGAAACCTTCCCGAATGCAAAAGAGGTCGACGTGCAGATAATTTCTGACAAGGGATCGCAAGGGTTCGAGGTGGACCGCGGCGCTCCTGTTCTCGACCTTTCGGGATTGATTTAAAAGGAGCGAGGGTGACTGATATAGACACTCAATACGCCCTGAGCCTTGATAAGGTGGAATTCCATTGGGGTGGACGCCACGCGTTTGGCCTGACGGTTCCAAACTTTCGAATTGAGCAGGGCGAGCGTGTGCTTTTGCTGGGCGAAAGTGGATCGGGCAAGTCGACCTTGTTATCGCTCATCTGCGGCATCAACGCGGCTCAAGGTGGCTCAATCTGTATCAATGGAACCGAGATAACCTCAATGCGCTCCGCCGCGCGGGATCGGTTTCGCGCAGAGAAGATCGGAATTGTCTTCCAGCAATTCAATCTGCTCCCCTACGCCTCACCTATGGACAATATCCTTCTGCCGCTGCGGTTCGCACCTGAACGACGCGCACGCGTGGGAGATGCACAAAGTGCTGCCCTCGCCTTAACCGATGGGCTTGGCCTTGCGCAGGGTGCGATGACATCTTCCACGGCTGACCGCCTCAGTGTCGGGCAGCAACAGCGGGTGGCCGTCGCGCGTGCGCTTATCGGCGCACCTTCTCTCATTATTGCCGATGAACCTACGTCCGCGCTAGATGCAAGCTCTCAGGCGATCTTCCTCGATCTGCTCTTCGCTCAATGTACGGCGGCGGGATCGACCCTTTTGATGGTCAGCCATGATGAACGACTGGCATCTCGTTTTGATCGGAGTGTTCGTATCGAAAACATCGCCACATACACGCGCGAGGCTACAGCATGATCTTATTGCGTCTCGCTCTGCGCAGCTTGGTCGCACGGCGCTTAACAGTTGGGCTCACCATCTTTGCGGTCGCATTGTCGGTTGCGTTGTTTTTAGGTGTTGAGAAAGTGCGCACAGGGGCCAAGGCCAGTTTTGGAGATACGATTTCAGACACAGACCTGATTATCGGTGCGCGGTCGGGGTCGGTGCAGCTTTTGCTCTATTCAGTATTCCGCATCGGCAACGCAACGGACAACGCATCTTGGGAAAGCTACCAAGATATCGCTGCGCGGCCAGAAGTGGACTGGATTGTGCCTATTTCCCTTGGGGATTCGCATCAACAGTTCAGGGTCATGGGCACAACGCAGGAGTATTTCGAGCGTTACAAATATCGCGGTGGCAGGGCGCTAGAGTTCTCACAAGGCCGTGCATTCGATGATTTGTTCGATGCGGTGGTCGGCGCCGATGTTGCCGCAACACTGGGGTACGAGACGAATGACCCGCTCGTCGTGGCCCACGGGCTTGCGTCCTTCGTTAATCACGACAATCAGCCGTTTCGCGTTGCAGGTGTCCTTGCAAAGACGGGCACACCAGTGGACCGCACAGTCATTGTCAGTCTTGAAGCGATTGAGGCGATCCACATCGATTGGCAGGGGGGCGCGCAAGTTCCCGGTCAGGTAACGACCCCTGACGAGATCAGAGCGATGGAGCTGCGTCCAACTGCGATCACAGCCGCGATGGTTGGCGTGAAATCCCGCCTTCAGATATTTGGCTTGCAGCGCAGCATCAATCAATATGCGCAAGAGCCATTGCTGGCCATCCTGCCCGGAGTGGCATTGCAGGAGCTTTGGGCCACGGTTGGCATTGCGGAAACGGCGCTCGTTGGCGTCTCAGCAATGGTGGTGGCCACGGCCCTGCTAGGCATGGCTGCAATGATTTTCTCAGGCTTGAACGAACGGCGGCGGGAAATGGCCATTTTGCGTGCCGTCGGCGCACGGCCTCAGACAATCATGGGGCTGCTCATGCTCGAGGCCGTATTGATGGCGGCGATTGCTGCCTTGCTTGGCATTGCCCTGCTCTACACGGGATTGTGGGTGATGCGCCCTTATGTAGATACTGCATTCGGTCTATACTTGCCAATAGAACCACTTTCGTCTCGGGAAGGTTTGGTGGTCGTTGGTGTGATCGCTGCCGCCGCCCTGACCAGCCTATTCCCAGCGATAAGGGCATATCGCCTTTCACTCAACGATGGGATGACAGTCCGGAACTGATACGAACAGGAGGAACGATAAATGGTTATAACACGCCGCACAGCCCTTGCAGGCTTTGGCGCTTTATCATGTCTGACGTTGGCATATCCCGCTGTCGCACAATCTGCGAAACAGATCGGATGGGCCGAGCTTATCCCCGAGGGTGTGCCCCCTGCAGAAATCATCAGTGAGGGCGTTCTTGACGCGGTCAATGATGTCTGGCGCCCTGTTTTTGACCAGAATGCAAACCGCTTTATCGCGGCCCTTAACGGGACACGCGTACGGATGCCGGGGTTCATGCTGCCCCTGCAGACAAGCGGGAGCGGCGTCACCGAATTCATCCTTGTGCCCTATGCTGGTGCCTGCGTTCATGTTCCTCCGCCCCCTCCAAACCAGCTCGTGTTTGTGACGTTAAAATGCCCTTGTAATGCGCAGGACATGTTTGAGCCAGTCTGGGTGACCGGGACCATCAAGATCGACCCCATGAGTACCAACCTTGCCGAGGGGGTACAGCATGCAGGCTGATCTCGTTGAGCTTTATGAGTGGAAGTGAGAAAACTATGAGTATAAAGCTTCCAAATCGCAGAATGTTCCTCTCCGCCGTCACCGCAACGCTTGGTATGCCAGCGATAGTCTTGGCCAAAGAGGACTTCATTGACCTGGAGTGGAGCGATCTGATACCCGCTGGTCAGGGAAATATTAAGCAAACGCTTCAGGGCATGGGGATCATTCCACATGACGAAATGTCGCTCTTGCGCTCAGAGCAGCCACCATTCTCTGGTGTAACGGGCCAATTCAATGGGGAAATCGTGCGCATTCCGGGGTATATGGTTCCGCTAGAGACAACCCGAGCAGGTGTGTCGACCTTCATTCTGGTGCCCTATGTCGGTGCATGTATCCATGTCCCGCCACCACCTGCAAATCAGTTGATCTTCGTGACCACTGATACCCCTCATGAGAGTTCGGGAATGTTCGAGGCGGTCAATGTTACCGGAATGTTCGGGACGGCGTCGACCAGCACACAACTTGCCGAAATCGGATATGCACTTTCTGCCGACTTGATCGCACCGTTCCGGCGTTAAAGCATCAGCGACCTGAGCCGCTAGAATTCCTCCAAATTTGTGTAGGACCCCACTACAGAGTAGACGGACACGCACAGACCAAGGCTGCAACAACCCTCAAAAGTGAAAATTCGCCTTGGCAAACGTGCAACACATTGATTGATCTTCAGCTGTTTCTCTTAAACGTAGCCTATCAACACCAATCTGCCTGACGCCTAGGAACGTATTTTTTCAAATTGTAGATCAAATTGGTGCGGGCGGGGGGACTCGAACCCCCACGGGCATACGCCCAACAGATTTTAAGTCTGGTGTGTCTACCATTCCACCACGCCCGCACTGCGCACAACATACTGTGCCAAGGCGCGGTGTAAATGTCTCAAATGTCTTCACCAACCTCGCCCAACGGCGCACCTGTGGCCAACAGGGCCTTCTCTGAGAGCCATGGGTTGTTCTTAACCGCGTCCAGCATTTGCGTTCGCGCCTCGGCAATGCGCCCAAGCTTCATCAGCGTCAGCCCCCTACCCGATTGCGCCGCCACATGGCGCGGCTGTAATTCCAATGCACGGTCAAGATCGCCCAATGCAGCGCTATAGTTCTCGCGTAGAAAACTAATATAGGCCCGTTGGTTCCAACCTTCAGCATAATCGGGGCAGTATTCCGTCAACCGTGAGAATTGCGCATAGGCCTCGGCAAAGTCAAAACTTCCCCGTGCCACCATCCCCTGATCAAGCACGGTTTGGGCTGCATCGTCAGGTGCGCGCAGCCATATTTTCCACATCGCATCTGACGCCGCCTGCCCTTCGCGGAAATTCTCGGCAGCCTGCGCTTGCGCAAACAGTCCCTCCAACTCGGCACTCACATCAACAGATGCAGGACATTCCTGCGCAAATGCAGCTGAGGAGAACACGGGGCCGACCAGTATGGCTAAGGCGAACAGAATACGCATGCCCTATAGAATGGCTCTGCCTGTCCTTGGGTCAAGCCCCCTCAGAGAGCATCACTTCTTTCACAGCTTCCATCGCCACATAGGTAGAGGTGGATGCAACATGCGGCAGCGCCGAAATCGTATCGCCCAAAAAGGCACGGTAACTGTTCATGTCACGTGTGCGCACTTTGAGCAGATAATCGAAATTTCCCGCGATCATATGCGCCTGCTCAATCTGCGGCACGCGCGCCACTGCTGCGTTAAACGCTGCCAGCGCTGCCTCGCGCGTATCGGTCAACCGCACCTCGACAAAGGCCACATGATCCAGCCCCAAACGGATCGGATTTAGCATGGCACGGTAGCCCAGAATGACGCCGTTCTCCTCCAACCGCCGCAGTCGCGCTTGGGTCGGGGATTTGGACAGTCCGATCCGCTTGGACAGATCTGTTATGCTGATCCGTCCATCTTCGGCCAGTGTTATCAGAATCGCTTGATCGAATTGATCAAGATCAAAAGTGTTTTGCGCCATGAATTCGCCCTCAATGATGTATTTCGCCCTCTAATTTTGGCATCTTTAGGGAACATGCCTGCAAATGACATGATAAACTAGTTAAAACCCACATATGGAGCATCCAAAATGGCACGTGACACATCCCTTTCCCTGCGCGCAACCATCGATACCGGCACTTATGCCGAACCCGATGCCGTATTGACCACTCTGATCAAAACCGCCAACCTGACGGAGCAAGACCACAAGGATATCACCGCCATGGCCGCAGGCCTTGTGCGAGACATCCGCGGCACCACCTCGCCGGGTTTGATGGAAGTTTTCCTTGCCGAATATGGTCTCTCCACTGACGAGGGTGTGGCGCTCATGTGCCTCGCAGAGGCTCTCCTGCGGGTACCTGACGCCGACACCATGGACGCACTGATCGAAGATAAGATCGCCCCGTCCGATTGGGGCCGCCACATGGGCCACTCCACCTCCACCATGGTAAACGCCGCCACTTGGGCACTCATGCTCACAGGCCGCGTATTGGATGATGAGCAGCCAGGCCCCATCCGCCATCTGCGCGCCGCGATCAAACGCATGGGCGAGCCTGTAATCCGCACTGCCGTTGCCCGCGCCATGAAGGAAATGGGCCGCCAGTTCGTTCTGGGCGAGGACATCAAGAAGGCCATGAAGCGCGCTGCAGGGATGGAGGAAAAGGGCTTCACCTATTCCTACGACATGCTTGGCGAAGCTGCCCGTACCGAATCCGACGCCCGCCGCTACCACCTGAGCTATTCAGACGCGATCTCCTCCATCGCACGCGGTTGCACCCATGACGATATCCGCAAAAACCCCGGCATCTCTGTCAAACTCTCCGCCCTGCACCCCCGCTATGAAGTCGCTCAAGAAGCGAGCGTGATGAAAGACCTCGTGCCCCGCTTGCGCGCTTTGTGCCTGCTCGCCAAATCCGCAGGCATGGGTCTGAACGTTGACGCAGAAGAGGCCGACCGCCTTGGCCTCTCACTCGACGTGATCGATGCTGTGATGTCAGAGCCTTCGCTGGCAGGTTGGGACGGCTTTGGCGTTGTTGTCCAAGCCTACGGCCCCCGTGCCGCTGGTGCCGTTGACGCGCTTTATGATATAGCGACACGGTATGACCGCCGCATCATGGTGCGCCTCGTCAAAGGTGCCTATTGGGATACGGAAATCAAACTGGCCCAAGTCGAAGGCGTCTATGGATTCCCCGTTTTCACCCGAAAAGCAGCCACTGACGTCAGCTACATCTCCAACGCCCGCAAACTCTTGGGCATGACCGACCGCATCTACCCCCAGTTTGCCACACACAACGCCCACACTGTCGCCGCTGTTCTGCACATGGGCAAAGACAAAGAAACATACGAATTCCAACGCTTGCACGGTATGGGTGAGACGTTGCACGGCATCGTGCTCAAGCAACACAACAGTCGCTGCCGCATCTATGCCCCCGTTGGCGCGCACAAGGACCTTCTCGCATACCTCGTCCGCCGCCTGCTTGAAAACGGCGCAAACTCCAGCTTCGTCAACCAGATCGTAGACGAAGATGTCGCCCCCGAGATCGTTGCCGCTGATCCCTTTTCGAAGCTCGAAGAAACCATCCCGACCATCCCGCGCGGCCCAGACATCTTTGGCCCCCTGCGTGTTAACGCAAAAGGGTTCGACCTCGCACACACTCCAACGCTCGATGCTCTTGAGGCTGCGCGCGCACCCTTTGCCACGGCCACATGGACTGCGACCCCACTAATCGTGGGCGGCACCAAAGGTGGCGATGCGCAGGACGTTCTGAACCCCACAGGCGGCACTTCCCCCGGCACGGCCCACAACGCCACAGTCGCAGACGTGGCCGCAGCACTTTACGCGGCAACACCATGGGACGCCCCCCTTGACGTCCGCCGCGCAGCTCTCCTGCGCGCCGCCGACATCTATGAGGAGCGCTACGGCGAAATTTTCGCCATTCTGGCACGCGAAGCTGGCAAGTTCCTCCCCGACTGCGTGGCCGAACTGCGTGAGGGCGTGGACTTCCTGCGCTATTATGCAGGCCAAGCGACCAACATGCCCCCTGCAGGCATCTTCACCTGCATTTCACCATGGAACCTGCCCTTTGCCATCTATTTGGGCCAGATCAGCGCCGCTCTTGCCGCTGGCAATGCCGTCCTTGCCAAACCCGCCGAACAGACGCCGCTGATCACTTATCTGGCGACACAGATCCTCCACGAAGCGGGTGTCCCGCTTACAGCCCTACAATTCCTCCCTGGCGCTGGCGATGTGGGTGCTGCCCTCACGTCCGACGCACGCATTAACGGCGTGGCCTTCACCGGCTCCACGGCCACTGCCCAGCGCATCCGCAGCGCTATGGCCGATCACTGCGCCCCCGGCACCCCGCTCGTCGCGGAAACAGGCGGCCTCAACGCCATGATAGTGGATTCAACCGCCCTACCAGAGCAAGCAGTCCAAGCTAGCGTGGAAAGCGCGTTCCAATCAGCTGGCCAACGCTGCTCTGCCCTGCGCTGCTTGTATGTCCAAGAGGACATCGCCGAAGACTTCACCAAAATGCTCATTGGCGCAATGCAAGCCTTGCAAATGGGCGACCCATGGCACCTCAGCACTGACGTAGGCCCCGTGATTGACGAGGCCGCAAGAAAAGGCATCGCAGATCACATCGCCGCCGCCCGCGCAGATGGCCGCCTTGTCGCCGAACTCCCCACCCCAACAAACGGTACCTACATCGCTCCCACAATCATCAAGGTAGCAGCCATTAGCAATTTGGAGCGTGAAATCTTCGGCCCTGTTCTGCACATGGCCACCTTCAAATCCAGCGAGCTGGACAAGGTGATCAAGGCGATCAACGACACTGGCTATGGCCTCACCTTCGGCCTGCACACCCGCATCGACGACCGCGTGCAATACGTCTCCGAGCGGATCGAGGCGGGCAACATCTACATCAACCGCAACCAGATCGGTGCGATCGTAGGCTCCCAACCCTTCGGCGGCGAAGGCCTCTCAGGCACAGGCCCCAAGGCGGGTGGACCCAACTACCTGCCCCGCTTCTCTGCTCCCGACGTCGCCGATGTCTCTCCCGCATGGGACAAGCAGGGCGCTCTGCCAGCACTCCCAAAACACGACGGAAAAGCGATCGACACTCTGTCCCTTCCCGGCCCCACAGGCGAGAGTAATCGCCTTTCCACCCTGCCCCGCCCCGCAATCCTCTGCGCAGGCCCCACGGCTGCGACTGAAGCTGCGCAAAAGAAAGCTGTCGAAGCTCTCGGAGGGATCGCAGTCTGTGCGGGAGGTGCCATCGCACCTGATGATCTGACCACAGGCCCCGATTATGGCGGCATCCTGTGGTGGGGCGACGCGGACATCGCGCGCGAATATGAGCAAGCCCTCGCAAAGCGCACAGGCCCGATCATTCCACTACTGCGCGGCCTGCCCGACACCGCCCGCGTGCGTCAGGAACGCCATGTTTGCGTCGACACCACAGCCTCAGGTGGCAACGCTGCCCTATTGGGTGCTTCCGCCTAAATGATCACTTGCCGCGCCCTCACACTGGTGCGGCAACTTACCCTTCAGACACATGATAAGAAGCCATGCGTCAGCGTGACCACCGGATCACCCTGATCCGCCCTTGACGCCCCACAGCCAATCGCACAACTTGGCCCGATGCTTCCCATCCGCGATCATAACCCCTCAGGCCGCGTGCCATACGTGACCTACGCGCTCATTGCGGGGAATATCGGCATTTTTCTGAGCATGCTGCCTATCGCAGGAGATGAGCGTGCGTTGGCGCAACTCTACTATGACTACGCTTTGCTGCCCCGCCGTGTGACGGAGGGCGAGGATTACAGCGCGCTGCTCAGCTCCCAATTCTTGCACGCAGGCTGGATGCATCTGGGAGGCAATATGCTCTTCCTCTGGATCTTTGGAGACAACATAGAGGACGAGTTGGGCCATGCGCCGTTCCTCGGCTTCTATTTGCTTGCAGGCGCACTCTCAGGCTATGCTCATGTCCTCGCTGATTCCGCATCGTACATCCCCACAGTAGGGGCTTCAGGCGCTATCGCGGGGGTCATGGGCGCGTATCTGTTGCTCTTCCCAAAAGCCCGTGTCGATATTCTGTTTTTCATTAAAATCTTTCCCATCCCCGCATGGATCATGCTGATGGTCTGGTTTGCGATGCAATTTTTTGGTGGTCTCGGCGCCCAGCTCGAGACAGGCGGCGTCGCCTATTGGGCACATTCGGGCGGATTTATCGCAGGCCTCCTGCTCGCCCTGCCGCTCTGGCTCAAACGCGGTGGCCCAAG
>CAWVZA010000094.1:0-9916 GCA_963934545.1 uncultured Sulfitobacter sp. | reverse complement strand
TAGAACCATTCCAATCCCTTGACATTCAGGCTCTGCATACGCATAACTTGAGCAACCCCCGACGGAGATATTGCACGATGTTTATCCAAACAGAATCCACCCCGAACCCTGCCACGCTCAAGTTTCTGCCCGGCCAGAACGTGCTTGAATTGGGCACGGCTGACTTTCCGACGGCTGACACGGCGACCACTTCCCCGCTAGCCACGCGCCTGTTCGCGGTTGAAGGCGTCACTGGCGTATTCTTTGGCATTGATTTCGTGACTGTGACCAAATCCGAAGAGATGGAATGGGATCACCTCAAGCCCAGCCTTCTGGGTGCGATCATGGAGCATTTCCAGTCAGGCCAGCCCGTCATGGGTGCAGATCACAAAGCAACATCCGGCCATGCCGAACATACTGGCGAAGATGGTGTGATCGTCGGCCAAATCAAAGAGCTGCTCGACAGCCGCGTTCGTCCCGCAGTGGCCCAAGATGGCGGCGACATCACGTTCCACGGCTTCGACCGCGGCGTTGTCTATTTGCACATGCAAGGGGCATGCGCAGGTTGTCCCTCGTCCACGATGACCCTGAAAATGGGGATTGAGAACTTGTTGCGCCACTATATTCCAGAAGTGACCGAAGTGCGCCCTGTCGCCTAAGGGCGGCATAATGAGCACCCCGATCATCCTCGCTTTTGACACGGCCTCCGCCCATTGTGCGGTGGCCATTTTGCATGGTGATGACATTATCGCTAGTGCGATTGAACCTATGGCGAAAGGTCAGGCCGAGCGCATCCTGACCCTCGCTCAAGAGCTTCTCGTACAAACGAATACGCAAATGGACGACCTCACCGCGATCGGGGTGGGCATCGGTCCGGGCAATTTTACAGGCATCCGCATCGCCGTGTCTGCGGCCCGCGGTCTTACCATGGGCCTTGGCATTCCCGCTATCGGAGTGAACGCCTTTGACACTCTGAAATTTGGCACAGATGGCCCATGTATTTGCACAGTAGATGCGCGCCGCGATATGGTCTTTGCCCAAGAGTTCGGGACAGAGCATCTGGGCAAACCTGAATTGTGCCTGTTTAGCGATTTGCCGCAAGACGTCTCAATCATCGGAGCGTTTGGCGCATCCCCAAAGCATTCCGTTGCGGACGCAATTGCACATATTGCAGCAAGCAGAGCATCCGAGGGTCACCCACCTCCCGCACCACTTTATCTGCGCCCCGCAGATGCGGCCCCTGCGCGTGACAAGCCACCGCAAATCACCCCATGACACCCTCAGACATGTCTACGATCCATCAGGCGGCATTCACGCATGAGCGCGGGTGGGGCGCTGATGAATTTACCGCCCTACTGGCACAGCCCTACACCACAGCGTTTGCAACACTGGGGGGATTTGCCCTTACGCGTACAGTTGCTGGTGAATCTGAGCTGCTGACCCTCGCCGTCTCACCCGCATACCAACGGCACGGCATTGCATCGCGATTGCTCCTCGAATGGACCGACACAGCCCGAACGCAAGCCGATACCGCATTTCTCGAAGTTGCCGCTGACAATCATGGTGCATTGGCGCTTTATACAAAGCACGGGTTCACCCAAGTTGGCCTGCGCAAAGCATATTATACGCGCGTTGATGCGATTGCTGTCGACGCCGTGCTTATGAAAGCATCCCTTACGCAAGGTTAAACAGCCCTGCAAAGACGCATTTCTCCCGAATCAGGTTGACCCCACCCGCCTGCACACTGATTATTTCACCCAGCGCCGCGCGCTCGTGCGGTACTGGGCATGGCTGCTAATGCATCCGCCCCAAAACACAAAAACCTGGGAGAGACCTATGACCCTCATGACCAAATTTCTCGGCGCAGTTGCTGCCACCGCACTCAGTGCTGGTGCCGCATTAGCCGAACCTGCGCTGATCTTCGATCTGGGCGGAAAATTCGACAAATCCTTCAACGAAGCCGCTTTTAACGGCGCGCAAAAATGGGTGGATGAGACAGGCGGAACTTACCGCGAGATCGAATTGCAGTCCGAGGCCCAGCGCGAGCAAGCGCTGCGCCGCTTTGCTGATGCAGGCCTCAACCCAATCATCACAATGGGTTTCGCCATGGCCGATCCACTGACAGCAGTGGCTGCTGATTTTCCTGACACAAAATTTGTCGCGATCGACGTCACATGGCTCGACGCGCCAAATATCCGCCAAATCGGCTTTGCCGAGCATGAAGGCTCCTACCTTGTTGGCATGATGGCCGCGCTGAAGTCTGAAACCGGCACCGTAGGCTTTATCGGTGGCATGGACATTCCGCTGATCCGTCACTTCGGCTGCGGCTTTGCCCAAGGTGCAAAAGCTGCGAACGCTGACGTGAAAATCATTGCAAACATGACAGGCACAACACCTGCTGCATGGAATGATCCCGTAAAGGGCTCTGAGCTGACAAACGCACAAATCTCCCAAGGTGCGGACGTTGTATTTGCTGCTGCGGGCGGCACTGGCGTTGGCGTCCTCCAAACTGCAGCAGACAAAGACATTCTCGCAATCGGTGTGGACAGCAACCAAAACCACCTGCACCCGGGCAAAGTCCTGACCTCAATGCTCAAGCGTGTGGATGTGGCCGTATATGACGCCCTCAAAGCAGGTACAGACGTCGAAACTGGCGTCTTCACACTTGGCCTTGCAGAAGACGGTGTTGGCTATGCACTCGACGACAACAACGCATCACTTGTCAGCGACGAGATGAAAGCAGCCGTAGACGCAGCCCGCGCTCAGATTATCGCAGGCGATTTGACCGTTGCGTCCTACTACGACAACGACAGCTGCCCAGCGCTCGACTTCTAAGTAGCGCTACGCATCTATCGGGGCCGCGTTGACAATTCAGCGCGGCCCCATTCTATTGAACTTCCCTGTCTCTGGCTGCCGCCCGCAGGTGTGAAGGACCCATTCCATGACCATCGCCCCCGCCATCGAACTCAAAGGCATCTCAAAAGCATTTGGCCCCGTGCAAGCCAACAAAGACATCTCGATCCGTGTGATGCCCGGCACAATCCACGGCATTATTGGCGAAAACGGCGCAGGCAAATCCACTCTCATGTCGATCCTCTACGGCTTTTACAAAGCGGATAAAGGCGAGATTTTCATTGGCGGGAAAAAGACTAACATAACCGACAGCCAAGCGGCCATCGCCGCAGGCATCGGCATGGTCTTCCAACATTTCAAACTGGTCGAGAACTTCACAGTGCTTGAGAACATCATCCTTGGCGCAGAGGATGGCCGCTGGCTCAAACCCTCCATCGCCAGGGCACGGCGCACGTTGGTCGAGCTGGCCGATGACTACGGCCTTAATGTTGAACCTGACGCGCTGATCCAAGACATCGGCGTCGGTATGCAGCAACGCGTAGAAATCCTGAAAGCGCTCTACCGTCAGGCCGACATCCTCATTCTGGACGAGCCGACGGGCGTGCTCACTCCCGCCGAAGCAGACCAACTTTTTCGCATTCTCGACCGCCTACGCGCCGAGGGCAAAACCATCATCCTGATCACCCATAAACTCCGTGAAATCATGGACACCACTGACACTGTTTCGGTCATGCGGCGTGGAGAGATGACGGCGACCGTCAAGACCTCCGAAACGTCTCCCGCCGAACTAGCTGAGCTAATGGTGGGGCGTAAAGTCTTGCTGCGCGTGGACAAAACACCCGCCCAGCCCAAAGAGGTAGTACTGGACGTCAAAGACCTGCGTGTGCGCGATGACAAAGACGTGGAGCGCCTCAAAGGGATCAACTTGCAAGTCCGCGCAGGCGAAGTCCTCGGCATCGCTGGCGTAGCAGGCAACGGCCAATCCGAGCTACTCGAAGTGCTGGGCGGGTATGCGGACGGCACAGGCAGCATTACAGTTAACGGACAATCCCTCGACCTCACTGGCAAATATTCCGACGGCCAGTCACGCCGCGCAAGCGGCATCGCCCATGTGCCCGAGGACCGCCAGCGCGAAGGGCTTATCATGGAGTTCGCCGCATGGGAAAACGTCGCCTTCGGCTATCATCACGATCCCGGCTACCGCTCTGGCATGCTCATGAACAACGCCGCGATCCGCGAAGATACGGAAGGCAAGATGGAGCGATTTGACGTGCGCCCTCCTGATCCAAAACTTGCCGCTAAAAACTTTTCTGGCGGCAACCAGCAAAAAATTGTGTTGGCGCGCGAGATTGAGCGGAACCCTGATCTGCTGCTCATCGGGCAGCCCACGCGCGGTGTCGACATCGGTGCCATCGAGTTCATCCACCAACAGATCGTCGCCCTACGTGACAAGGGAAAGGCCGTGCTGCTGGTCAGCGTCGAGCTGGACGAGATCATGGCACTCAGTGACCGCATCACTGTCATGTTCGATGGCCACATCATGGGTGAACGCCTCCCGTCAGAGACAGATGAAAAAGAACTCGGCCTGCTCATGGCAGGGATCACTGACACAGACACACCGCACCGCGTGCCGGAGATACAAGAAAACCTCGCCCACGCAGGCGATGGGGAGGCGAAATAAATGGATGTGATGCCAAAATGGGCCGAGGTAATCCTCGTGCCGCTCATCTCCCTGCTGCTCGCTGCGATCATCTCCGCACTGGTGATCCTTGCCATTGGTGAAGACCCCGTCGCGGCAGTCAAACTCATGGTCAATGGCGCGCTCGGCTCCAGCTATGGCTGGGGCTACACGCTCTATTACGCGACAAACTTCATGTTTACGGGGCTCGCTGTTGCCATCGCCTTTCATGCGCGTCTGTTCAACATCGGTGGTGAAGGTCAGGCTGCATTGGGCGGTCTGGGTGTCGCACTCGCATGCCTCTACATCCCATGGCCCCATTGGTCGCTGGCTCTTATCGGTGCCGCCCTCGCGGCAGGCTTGTTTGGCGCGGCATGGGCCGCAATCCCCGCCTACCTCCAAGCGAAACGCGGCAGCCACATCGTGATCACCACGATCATGTTCAACTTCATCGCGGCCTCGCTGCTCAACTATATACTGGTCAATGTCCTGCGCCCAAAAGGATCAATGGACCCCGCGACCGCGCGCTTCCCCGAAGCTGTGCACCTGCCCACGCTCCACGAATTACTGGCGCCCTTCGGGATCGCCTTTTCCAAATCAGCCCCCGCCAATGTCTCGCTTTTGGTCGCCGTTGCAGCATGCGTTTTTCTGTGGTTTCTCATCTGGCGCACGCGTCTGGGCTATGAGATCCGCAGCTTTGGCAACTCTGAATCCGCTGCCAAATATGCAGGCATGCCGCCTGTGAAAATCATCGTGGTGACGATGATGATCTCGGGTGCCCTCGCAGGCATGATGGCCATCAACAACGTCATGGGCGAGGCAGAGCGCCTGGTCCTGAACTCCGTTGAGGGTGCAGGGTTTATCGGCATCGCCGTAGCGCTCATGGGGCGGTCCCATCCCTTTGGTGTGTTCATCGCCGCCATCCTCTTTGGCTTTCTCTACCAAGGCGGGGCCGAGCTTGCACTTTGGACGACGATCCCCCGCGAACTCATCGTCGTGATCCAAGCGTTGGTGATCCTCTTCACAGGTGCGCTCGACAATATGGTGCGTATGCCGCTTGAGCGTATCTTTCTCGCTCTGCGCAAGCGTAAGGAGGTCTAGCACATGGATATGTATCTCACCTTCCTCCAGCTTATGGACTCAACTGTACGTCTGGCTACGCCCCTGCTACTGGCCTGTCTTGCTGGGCTCTATTCTGAGCGTGCTGGCATTTTCGACATCGGCCTTGAGGGCAAAATGCTTGCTGCTGCCTTTTTCTCTGCTGCTATTGCCGCGATCACTAGCAATGTGTGGATCGGTTTGATGGCGGGCATCGGGGCATCGCTGGTGCTCAGTGCTATCCACGGCATCGCTTCCATCACCTTTCGTGGCAATCAGCTGATCTCGGGTGTTGCGATCAACTTCCTCGCTGCGGGTTTAACTGTCCTCATCGCCCAAGCATGGTTCAAACAAGGTGGCCGCACACCCTCCCTCATCGGCAATGGTCGGTTCGAGCCGATCACCCTGCCGTTCGCCGAAGCACTGCAAGGCATCCCCATTTTCGGACCGCTCTATTACGAGTTGATTTCGGGCCACTCTATCCTTGTCTATATCGCATTTGCCGCAGTGCCATTTACATGGTGGCTTCTGTTTCGCACGCGGTTCGGCTTGCGCTTGCGCGCGGTAGGCGAGAACCCTGCAGCGGTCGACACGGCAGGCGTCTCGGTTGTGGGACTGCGCTTTGCAGCAGTCGGCATCTGCGGCATTCTTTGCGGCATTGCAGGCGCTTACCTCAGCACCGCACTCCAAGCGGGCTTTGTCAAAGACATGGCCGCAGGGCGCGGGTTTATCGCGCTAGCCGCCCTTATCTTTGCGAAATGGCGTCCATGGCACGCGCTCTATGCTACGCTGTTATTCGGCCTGTTTGGCGCGTTGGAAACCCGCCCTGATGTCATCGAAGCGGTGATCGGGATGAAAGTACAGGGCCAACTTTTGGCCGCTCTTCCCTACGTCATGACAGTCATTATTCTTGCTGGCTTTGTCGGAAAAGCAATTCCTCCCCGCGCCGGAGGAGAGCCATATGTCAAAGAAAGATAAGTCCAGATCGTAGCAACCCATAAGTCCTCCCAACTAGATCATTGATTTCAGCAGCCACAGTGCCTAAGGAAGCTCATGCAAATTTATCTGCCCATAGCCGAAGTATCGGTTAATGCCTTCCTGCTTTTAGGTCTGGGTGGAATTGTGGGCATTTTGTCAGGTATGTTTGGCGTCGGTGGCGGCTTTCTTATGACCCCGCTGCTGTTCTTTATCGGCATCCCTCCTGCAGTGGCTGTCGCGACAGAAGCCAACCAAATCGTCGCGTCCTCTTTTTCTGGCGTGCTTGCCCATTTCAAGCGAAAGACGGTGGACCTCAGGATGGGCACTGTGTTGCTCATCGGTGGCCTGTTCGGTGCGGCGTTGGGTGTCTACGTCTTCAACATTCTCAAGGCCCAAGGCCAAGTCGATCTGCTGGTCAAGCTTTGCTATGTGGTCTTCCTTGGTGTCATCGGTGGGCTGATGTTCTTCGAGAGCCTCAATGCCATCCGCAATGTGAAAAAAGGCAAAGCCCCCAAGCGCAAAAAGCATAACTGGATTCACGGCCTGCCCTTCAAGATGCGCTTTCGCGTGTCGGGCCTTTATATCTCGGTCATTCCACCGCTGATCGTTGGGGCGCTTGTCGGCATACTTGCTGCGATTATGGGTGTTGGCGGTGGCTTTATCATGGTCCCTGCGATGATTTATCTGCTGGGCATGCCGACAAAAGTCGTTGTAGGCACTTCGCTGTTTCAGATCATTTTTGTGACTGGCTTCACCACCATGCTGCATGCCACGACAAACTACACTGTCGATATCGTGCTTGCTGTTCTGCTGCTTGTTGGCGGTGTGATCGGCGCACAGGTGGGGGCCCGTATCGGTGTTAAGATGAAAGCCGAACAGCTGCGCATTCTACTTGCTATGATGGTTCTTGCTGTCTGCGGCAAACTGGCATTGGAGCTGCTTCTGCAACCCGCAGAGCTTTACTCAATCGCAGCAGGAGGCCACTGATGCGCCAACTGGTCCTGTCATTGGCCCTGTGTCTTACTGCTGCACTTCCCACTGCCGCTGAAGAAGTCGTCTTGGGCCTGAGCAGCGATACCGTCTCAATCAATACGAATTTCGACGGGTCCGAAATCCTTATCTTCGGCGCTGTAAAACGTGATGCTCCGTTTCCGTCAGATCCGCCCATGCATGTTATTGTAACAGTCTCCGGTCCGTCCGAACCTCTAACCGTGCGCCGTAAAGAAAAGAAATTCGGCATCTGGGTGAACACTGACTCTGTCGAAATCGACAGCGCGCCAAGCTTTTATGCTGTATCCACCACCACACTGCTTGGCCTTTCACTGACCGAAACCGAAGACGTTCGCCATCGCGTCTCAATCCCGCGTGCCATCCGCTCAGTCGATGCGCCAGCAAACATCTCGAACAGTGAGACCTTCACCGAAGCGCTCATTCGGATCAAATCAAAGTCGGACCAATATCAACTGAACGAAGGTACCATCAGCTTTGACGAGCAAACGCTGTTTCGCACGTCAATTGCGCTGCCAGCCGCGCTGACCGAAGGGGATTATGGAACACGCATTTTCCTCACCCGCAGCGGTGAAGTCGTCGCGCAATATGAGACGAGCATCTACGTCCGCAAAGTCGGAATGGAGCGTTGGCTCTTTACTCTCAGCCGTGAAAAGGCATTTCTCTACGGCCTGCTTTCGCTAGGCATTGCGATCTTCGCAGGCTGGGGCGCGTCAGCAATCTTCACGCTCTTCCGCCGCTAACTGATGGGTTAACCTCGGCCCAGATAGGGCATCTTGGTCGCCATCACAGTCATGAACGGCACATTCGCACTCAGTGGAAGCTGTGCCATATGCAGCACCGATTGCGCGGCATGGCCCACATCCATCGTATGCATCCCTGGATTGGCGGCCTTCAGGTCCGTCACAATCGCACTCTCGGCATTGCCGATATCAATCTGCCCCGCTGTTATATCAAACGGCCGCCCATCCAACGCCAGCGATTTGGTCAACCCTGTGATCGCATGTTTCGTGGTTGTATAACAAATCGAACCTTCTCGCGGCGTATGCGCCGAGATCGAGCCGTTGTTGATAATTCGGCCACCGCGCCCAGAGTTGCGCATCGCGCCAAAGGCCAGCCGTGCTGCAATAAACATACCGTTGAGGTTTACGTTCAAAACCTGCGCCCAGTCATCCAATGCAATCTCGTCAATCGGTGCCGATGGGCCAAACATACCCGCATTGTTAAACAGAACATCCACGTCGCCAAACGCGGCAAAGGCCTGTGCCATCGCGGGTGCATCAGTCACATCCGCCGGAAGGACGACTGCTTGAGACTGCCCTGCGGCTACCTCTTCCAACAACTCCAAGCGCCGTGCAATCAGTCCAACGCGCCAACCCGCCGTAAGGAACGCCTCGGCCGTGGCCCTGCCAATGCCTGAACTTGCTCCCGTTATCAAAATCGACTTCATCCCAATTCCTCCTCAGTTGCATCCAGCGTCAGCGCCGCCGCAGGGGCTTTGCGCAAATCATCTACATTCAGCGGATAGGTCGGTGTCGACAAACGGTTCCGCACCACCCAAATCAGCCTATTCTGCGCCCTCGTGATCGCCACATAGGCCAGACGCTTCCACAGCGGCTGCCCCGCTTCCACTCGCCCCATACGCGCCGCGGCATAAAGGTCAGGTGCGAATACTTGCACCGTATCCCATTGGCTACCCTGCGCCTTATGGATCGTCACCGCAGCACCATGTAAAAACGTCGCTCCCATTCGGGCGGCAAACGGGATAAATGGCTCTTCCTCGTCGGGCTTTTCGATCTTCACAATGCTTGCCGCACTCACTTGCGGGTCCTCGGCCCCCATCACATGCAGCCGCGAAAAACCGGATTTGCGCCCTGCGCCGAGATATACAACCTGCGCACCCTTAATCAGTCCACGCGCCTCAAGATCGAGGCGCTTCTTTCTATGCTTAAGCGGCAATTCAATACCGTCACAGATCAGAGGTTCTCCTTCGACCAGAGCGTCCTCGGGCGCACCATGCACACGGCGAAACGCATTGATCAGGCGAATGCGCGTGGCATTGCGCCAAACCAAAACAGGGCTACGCGCCATCAAGTCCACTTCAACCCTCTGCCCCCAGACTACACGCTTGTCACGCTTGGAGGCATCCTCAACCATCTGCTCGAACTGCTCGAATCCGATGTCGGGATCAGCCAGCGCATGGGCCAAATCAAGGATCGGGTTATCCGCCTCTTGCCGAAAAATTCGGTTGAGGTTCATCACGCGTTTCTCAGGCAGCTTCTCGAACACCATTGTGCCCGATTGCCCCACAGGAGCCAGCTG
>CAWVZA010000093.1:0-9934 GCA_963934545.1 uncultured Sulfitobacter sp. | reverse complement strand
ATGATGGAGGCACGCCCCGACTGGGTCCTGTCGCGCCAACGCGCATGGGGCGTGCCGCTCACCTGCTTCACGCTCAAGGGTAAGCTGCCGATGGACCCCGACTTCCTACTGCGCAATTTGGACGTAAATAGCCGTATCGTTGAAGCCTTTGAGGTTGAGGGTGCGGACGCATGGTATGAGGACGGCGCGAAGGAGCGGTTCCTTGGTGGTATCGTGAACCCTGACGACTATAATCAAGTCACGGATATCTTGGATGTGTGGTTCGATTCAGGCTCAACGCATGCCTTTACTCTGCGCGACCGTGAGGACGGCTCTGAGGATGGTATTGCTGATGTCTACATGGAAGGCACCGACCAACACCGTGGCTGGTTCCATTCATCGCTTTTGCAGTCTGTCGGCACCACGGGCCAGGCGCCTTATCGCAATGTAGTGACGCACGGTTTCACGCTGGATGCGAAGGGCATGAAGATGTCCAAATCCATCGGCAACACCATCGTCCCGCAAAAGATTGTGGACCAGTACGGTGCCGATATCCTGCGCCTTTGGGTGGCGCAGACGGATTACACCAATGACCAGCGCATCGGTGACGAGATCCTGAAAGGCACCGCAGACAGCTACCGCCGCTTGCGCAACACCATGCGCTATATGCTCGGCTCACTGCCTGATTTCGACGCGTCCAAGGCCGTCGCAGTTGAGGACATGCCAGAACTTGAGCAGCTGATCCTGCACAAATTGGCCGTGCTCGACGGTGTGGTGCGTGAGGGCTATGCCAAGTTTGATTTCCAAGGTGTGTTTCGCGCTATCTTTGATTTCGCCACGCTGGATCTGTCGTCCTTCTATTTCGATATCCGTAAGGACGCGCTTTATTGTGACGGTGATACGCCGCGCCGTTTGGCGGCGCTCACAGTGCTGGATCATCTCTACAGCCGCCTGACAACTTGGCTGGCGCCAATCCTGCCCTTCACGATGGAAGAGGTCTGGCTTGAGCGGAACGGTGAAGAGACTTCCGTGCATCTGGTGGACTTCCCCATCACGCCAACTGACTGGCGTAATGATGCACTGGCCGCCCGTTCCGACACAGTGCGTGCTGTGCGCCGTGTGGTGACAGGGGCGCTTGAAGAGCAGCGGA
Organism: uncultured Sulfitobacter sp.; assembly: GCA_963934545.1. Lineage (GTDB taxonomy): Bacteria > Pseudomonadota > Alphaproteobacteria > Rhodobacterales > Rhodobacteraceae > Sulfitobacter. Next base: position 8,805 of record CAWVZA010000093.1, on the reverse strand, counting down.
CAGCCAAAGTCATTGGCTCGTCTTTGGAAGCAGGCCCGACAGTCTACTTGTCGCCTGAGTTGGCACAGGTCATCACAGACCCCGATACATTTGCTGATCTGTGCATCACCAGTCAGATCACGATTGTCGAGGGGGATGCACCTGAGGGCGCGTTTACTTTGCCCGATAGCGCCGGTGTGGGTGTGGTCTTTGCAAAAGCAGACGGTGAGAAATGCGCCCGCTGCTGGAAAGTGCTGCCTGATGTGGGCAAGCACAGCCATGAGGGTGTTTGCGGTCGCTGCGATACTGCGCTCTGATACAGCACTGCTGAGTGTAAGGAAATTGAAGTGCAGGCCTACGGGTCTGCCCTTTTCGCATCATTCGGATTGAGTGTGGGAACCTGCATGCCCATAGTCATCCCATGAAAACATGCACTGTGCCCACGCAATTCGGCGATCTGATCCTTATTGAGAATGATCATCACATCACTGCCCTCAACTGGGGCCGTGCGCCATCCGAGGACAGCACTGATGTACTTGATGAGGGGTGGCGACAACTGCTGGCCTATGATGCGGGGGAGTTGGAGGCATTTGACCTGCCCCTGCGGGTCACGGGGTCCGACTTCCAGCGCGATGTCTGTGCTGCCATGTCAGCGATCCCCTTTGGCGATACCTGCACTTACGGCGACATTGCAAAGCTGCTCGGCGTCCCTGCTCAAGCAGTGGGTGGCACCTGTGGCGGCAACCCAATCCCAATCATTATTCCGTGCCACCGTGTTATGGGGGCGAAAGGGCTTGCGGGTTTCTCAGGGGCTGGCGGGGTTGAGACAAAGGTCGCTTTACTACGCCACGAGGGGGCAGGCGGGTTCTTGATCTAGGCCGCCCTAAATATCGCGACCATCATACATGATCTGCTGTACGATCCCTGCAAACAACAGGTAAATCGAGGTCACAACCAGACCCGACGCAGCCCAGCTTTCGGGATGGAAGTTTACCCATGCGGCCCAGCCAGCAAAGACCGTCCATGCCAGTGCCATTGGTAAGGTGACAGCGCGCCAACGCTCGGTGCGGACAGGATGCACGAACTTCAGCGGCACAAACATGGTGATCGCAAGAAACGTGACAAGCACCAGACTGATGTACCATGGAATATTGAGCGCAAAGATCACCAGCACCAGCATGTTCCAGCATCCTGGAAAGCCGGAGAATGAGTTATCCTTTGTCTTCATGCGGGTATCAGCGAAGTACATCGCGCTGGCAAAGGTAACGATGATGAGCATGAGCCACCCGCTCCATCCGTCCATGCGGGTAGAGTGGAACAGGGCAAAGGCAGGGATGAACACATAGGTGAGATAGTCGATGATCAGATCAAGGAGCATGCCGTCAAATTCCGGGGCGTTGGTTTTTACGTCATACTTGCGCGCCAGTGGCCCGTCGATCCCGTCGACAAAGAACGCAACCACGAGCCAGAGGAACATCATATCATACTGCGCTTGAACCGCCGCCAGCATGGCAAGCATGGCAAAGACGGCACCGGTTCCGGTGAGCAGATGAACGCAGAGGGCTTTTTGGCGAAGGGTCATAGGCTTGTCTCGCAAATCATGCGTGCGGGTGCAAATATAAAACGATCAGGCACGTGGATGTGCGCGGTTATAAACTTCCATCAGGCGCAGAGTGTCGACGGCAGTATAGGCTTGGGTAGTCGAGAGGGAGGCGTGGCCCAGCAGTTCCTGAATGGCCCTAAGATCAACTCCCGCATCCAGCAGATGGGTGGCAAAGCTGTGGCGCATGGCGTGGGGTGTCGCACTTGCTGGCAGGCCAAGCTGCATGCGGGCGTTTGCCATGGCTTTCTGGATCGCTCCGGCTGACAGTGCGCATCCGCGAACACTGCGAAAGAGCGGACCATTGGCCTCGGACGCATGAGGGCAGGCACACTGGTATACCTCAACCGCGTCACGGGCGGCAGGCAGGACAGGCACGACACGTTCCTTGCCGCCTTTGCCGATGATACGCAGTACGTCAGGCAGGGGCGCATCGGCACCTGTCAGGCCCAACGCCTCCGATATGCGAAGGCCGCATCCCCACAGCAGGGTCAGCACTGCGACATCCCGTGCCGCAACCCACGGTTCACGGGCTTGGTCCTCGACGCAAGAGATGAGTTCTTTTGCGGCATCAATGGCCAAGGGGCGTGGTAGCTTTTTGGTAAATTTGGGTGAGCGGGTGGAGAGTACGGCAGTCGGCTCGAACCCTTCACGTCCCGCAAGCCAGTGGTAGAAGGCTTTGACGGCCGAGAGTTTACGCGCAAGGCTGCGGGGGCCGACATCTTCGGAGCGTGTGCGGGCCATCCACGACCGCATATCGCTCACTGTGATCTTTGCCAGCGCACCAAGGCCCTCGGTCCCGCCGTGATGTACACTTATAAATGCGAGAAATTCAGTCACGTCGCCGCGATAGGCGGTCAGTGTGTTGTCAGCGGCCCCTTTAAGGGCGCGCTGTTGCTCCAACCATGTTTGAAGGGCGTCCCGCGCAGCAGGAGAGATGGCCAGTGTATCTAGAGGCGCGCTCAAGACAGCCAGCGGCGCATGGAACGCTCAAACACGCCCGTGAAGAACCCCAGCAAGTCAGTCCCTTGTTGTGGGCCGAACATATGTGGATCTTCGGCACCCATCACCAACATTCCCGGCAGACGCCCCGCGCCAAAATCAAGCTTTAGGCAGGCCTCAGACCGTATCCATTCAGCGTTGGGGCCATAGACCTGCTCGGAGGCATCTTGGACAGACCGCAGAGTGACCTGACGCACTGTGCCGCCGCGCCCTTGGGTAAGGTAGCGGTCGATAAAGCCGGGTTCTGCCACGCTGAGCACATCGCCAAGGCGCTGCACGGCGGGGTCATTTTCACTCTGAACAGATTCAAGGACCAGTTTGACTGTATCGACACGCAAAATCTCGGCCACTTCACCACCAAGGTTGCGCAAAAATTCTTCAAATTCATGCGGATCAAGCATGCGCAGAATCGCACGGTGTATCTGATTGGTGCCTGCGAGGTTCTCATAGGCGGCGGCGATCACACTGCGGTGGGTGTCTTCAAGACGATCAAGCCGTGTCTCCAGTCGCTCCATTGCGATGCCACGCAGATCGACGATATTACCGCCCATCGCTTTTTCATTGGCCGCAATAAGCGCCTGCATGATGTCGCTGTCATCCAGAATCACATCAGGCTGCGAAATAATGGCTTCGCGGATCGAATCTTCTATTTTCGGGCTGCTGCTCATGCTGCTCTCATGTTGTTTTGCGTATCTCTTAGCACGGCAGATGTTGGATTTCTGCTCTTTTCTGCTAGATATTCAAGCAATCGTGCCAAATTTGCCGTAACGGGGAAGGGTGTTAGGCCCATTCCCCTCTGGTAGAAGGGGGTCGAGGCTTAGCATCTGATCTATGAAACAGATTAAAACACATATACCCGCACCCCTTTTTCCGCTGAGCCCCGAGCATTTGCGTGCCTTACTCGGCACGCAAAGCTAGGACTTTCGCTTACAGGATATTCTGGCCAGTTTTTGCCCAATCCTTCATAAATTGCTCCAGACCTTTGTCTGTGAGCGGGTGCGTTGCCAATTTGCGGATCACCTCTGGTGGCGCCGTCATTACGTCCGCACCGACCAGCGCGCACTCACGTACATGACCTACGTGGCGAATGGAGGCCGCGAGGATCTGCGTATCGTAGCCGTAGTTGTCATAGATGGTGCGAATGTCTTCGATCAGGTCCATGCCATCGAGGTCGATATCATCAAGGCGGCCAATGAAGGGCGAGATGAAAGTTGCACCTGCTTTTGCTGCAAGCAGTGCTTGGTTCGCAGAAAAGCACAAAGTTACGTTGACCATATTGCCTTCGCCCGACAGAACTTTACAGGCCTTAAGCCCGTCCCATGTAAGGGGCAATTTGATGGTGACGTTATCCGCGATCTTGGCCAGCTTGCGGCCTTCGGCGATCATTGCGTCTGCTTCCATAGCAACCACTTCGGCACTTACGGGGCCGTCGACCAGATCACAAATTTCCTTGGTCACTTCAAGTATATCGCGACCTGATTTCAGGATTAATGAGGGGTTGGTTGTGACCCCGTCTACCATACCCAGATCGTTCAGTTCTTTGATGTCTTTGATTTCGGCGGTGTCTACAAAAAATTTCATATTTAATCCTTCACGGTTGGAATAGGTGCGGTAACGGTTATGTTACAATTGCTTTAGCCTATGATCTGCGATGGTGATAGCCCTTAACCCTACATGCTCCAAGGATACTCCCGCTTGTCCTCCAAACAGTTCTTTGACGAAGGTGAGTTGGTTGCTGTGCTGACCACACAACCGCTAGACCGTGCGCTAGATTACAAAGCGCCTGAGGGCGGGTGTCATTTGGGTGCCTATGTGGAGGTGCCACTGGGGCCGCGTAAAGTAATCGGTGTCGTTTGGGGCGTAGGGCAGGGTGACTATGATTATAACAAAGTCCGTTCTGTCATTCGGGTGCTTGATGCAGCCCCTATGCGGAGCGAGATGGTCAGCTTCTTGGAAAAGTCCGCCGCCTACACGCTGACGCCGTTGAGTGCGATGCTGCGCTTGACGACACGCGCACCAGGGCTTGGGGATCCGCCCTCAATGCGCAAGATTTACAGACGGGGGGCAGGAGAACCTGACCGGGTAACTGCGGCACGGACCAAAGTGTTGGAAACGCTGGCAGAGTACGGAGATTTGTCCTTTACGCTCAAGGAGCTGGCAGAGATGGCTGGGGTCACATCTTCTGTCATTAAAGGTCTTGTGAAACAGGATGTCGTACACGAGGAAGACAGTCCTCGTGATTTGCCGTTCCAGCGGCTTGATCCCGATCTGCCCAGTAAGGAATTGACCGATGATCAGGCGGCGGCCTCGGCGGTGTTGGCTGCAGCGGTGACTTCTGGTGACTACGGAACAACCCTGCTCCGCGGGGTGACTGGATCGGGCAAGACTGAGGTTTACCTAGAGGCCGTGGCGGCGGCACTGCGTGCGGGTCGGCAAGCGCTGGTGCTGCTGCCGGAGATTGCCCTCACAGCTGAATTTTACACCCGTGTCGAGGCGCGGTTCGGGGCCAAACCTGCCGAGTGGCATTCAGGTGCGACCATGACCGAGCGGCGGCGCATCTGGCGCATGGTGGGTCAGGGGCAGGCGCAACTGGTGATCGGTGCGCGTTCGGCGCTGTTTTTGCCGTTCCAAAACCTTGGGCTGATCGTGGTCGATGAAGAGCATGATACGTCCTACAAACAAGAGGATGGTGTGCTCTACAACGCCCGCGACATGTCTGTTTTGCGGGCTTCAATTTGTGGCGCACATGTTGTGCTGGCCTCGGCTACGCCATCACTGGAAAGTTGGGCCAATGCGCAGGCGGGGAAGTATACCAAGCTTGAGTTGACCTCGCGGTTCGGGCCTGCGGTGATGCCGACCATGGGCACGATTGATATGCGCACAGAGGGGTTGCCCTCAGATCGCTGGGTGTCGCCCACGCTCAAAAAAGAAGTCGATGCGCGGTTGGAGCGGGGCGAGCAGGCGATGCTGTTCATCAACCGTCGAGGCTATGCGCCCGTGACGCTGTGCCGTGCATGTGGGCATCAGATCGGCTGTGATGATTGTGATGCGCGAATGGTTGAGCATCGGTTTTTGAAGCGTTTGATCTGCCACCAATGCGGGGAGAGCAAGCCGATGCCGACAGCCTGTCCGAGCTGTGAGGCAGAGGACAAGATGGCCCCGATTGGGCCCGGTGTGGAGCGTTTGGGCGAAGAGGCGCATGCGCTTTGGCCTAATGCGCGGATCGCCACGCTGAGCTCCGACATGTATGGATCAGCGCGTGCGCTCAAAGAAGAGATTGCGGGAATAGCACTTGGGTCGGCAGATATTATCATCGGAACACAGCTTGTTGCGAAGGGGCACAACTTTCCAAAGCTGACATTGGTCGGAGTGATAGACGCGGATCTTGGGCTGACGGGATCGGACCTGCGCGCAGCGGAGCGGACGTTCCAGTTGATGCGGCAAGTGGCGGGTCGTGCGGGCCGTGCCGAGGCGCCGGGGACGGCGTTGTTGCAGACATATCAGCCAGATCATCCAGTGATCCGTTCTATCCTTGCGGGGGATGAGGAGGGGTTCTGGAGCGCGGAAGCAAAAGAGCGGAGCCAAGCGGGTATGCCGCCTTACGGGCGGCTGGCTGGGATCATTCTGAGCGGGCCTGATGTCGCTGCGGTATTTGATGCGGGCAGCCAATTGGCACGCAATGACCGAGCATTGCGTGACGTGGGCGCGCAGGTTTTTGGACCAGCACCTGCTCCGATTGCCCGAGTGCGCGGACGGCACCGTGTGCGGTTGTTGGTTAAGGCAGATAAGAATGTGGCCTTGCAACGGGCGCTGTCGATTTGGGTGAGCCAAATCAAACTCAAGGGTGATCTGCGACTTGCCGTGGATATTGATCCGCAGAGTTTCTATTAAGATAGGCTCGCCGTTTGGACGAGATACAGTGCTCTGTTGCACCTTCCATCCACAGTTGGGTGAAGCATTTATCGTAGCGTTCAGGGCTTGGCGGGCGTAGGGGTGCTCTATGATAGATTTTTTGACCCTCGATGATGCCAAGGATCAGCCGCTCTGGCGTCGACCCATCACACTGCTGTTTGTGATGGCGCTTGCGATGCCGATTGCGTTTTTCACATGGTACGCGCTGCTCAATAACTTTGTGAAGGAAGTGGCGGATTTTGACGGAGCCGATATCGGGCTGTTGCATACGGTGCGCGAGATACCGGGTTTTCTGTCATTTCTTGTGGTCTTTTTGATCATCATTGTGCGCGAGCAGCTTTTGGGTTTGGTCTCGCTCATTCTGCTGGGGGCGGCGACTGCGATTACGGCGTGGTATCCGCAGCTGACGGGGATCATGATCCTGACCTTCATCAGCTCGGTTGGTTTTCACTACTATGAGACGGTGAACCAGTCGTTGCAGTTGCAATGGTTGCCAAAAGACAAAGCACCGCAAATCTTGGGTTGGTTGATGGCTTGCGGGTCGGCGGCGACGTTTGTTGTGTATTTTGTGATCATGATTCTGTGGGAGCCTCTGGGCCTGAGCTATAATATCGTGTTTATGGCGGGCGGCGGGATTACCATGGCGGCGGCTTTGTTCGCGTTGCTGGCTTATCCACAATACGAGAGCCCGCATCCGCAGATCAAAACGCTGGTGCTGCGCAAGCGCTATTGGCTCTATTATGCACTGCAATTCATGGCGGGCGCGCGGCGGCAGATTTTCATGGTCTTTGCAGGCTTCATGATGGTCGAGAAGTTCGGCTTTCAGGTCTATGAAGTGGCGGGGCTCTATCTGGTCAATCTGGTGCTGAACATGATCATCGCACCTATGCTGGGCAAGATCGTGGCGCGGTTCGGCGAGCGCAACGCGCTGATATTTGAATATACGGGCCTGGTTATCGTGTTTCTGGCCTATGGCGGTGTCTACTTCTTTGACTGGGGGTTTCAGGTGGCTGCGGTTCTCTATGTGCTGGACCATGTGTTTTTTGGTTTGACGTTGGCATTGAAGACCTATTTCCAGAAGATTGGGGCGCCTGGTGACATGGCCCCTACGGCTGCGGTGGCTTTCACCATCAATCACATTGCAGCAGTATTTTTGCCTGTGTTGCTCGGCCTGTTGTGGTTGGTGTCGCCAGCGGCAGTATTCTTACTGGCTGCGGGAATGGCGTCTGTCTCCTTCGTGTTGGCCACAATGATTCCGCGTCACCCTGATGCGGGCAACGAGACTGTATTTGTGGCACGCAGGCTGAACGCGGCAGAGTGAGCCGCTTGACCCTGCGCGTCGCGCATCATAGCTGACCTGTGACTGACACAGGAGCTGACAGATGCCTACATTCACCGCACTGACCACACTCACAGGGCGCGAGCCTGCTTATAAGTTGGGTGAGGCGATGGAGGACATGATGCCAGAGCCGACTGGCGTGGGCGTGTTTGAGATGGAAGACGGATCGGGCCTGTGGGAAGTGGGCGGCTATTTCGAAGAAGCGCCTGACGTAACGGGTTTGGCGGTATTGGCCGCAGCCTTCGGTGCAAAGGATTTCATCGTATCCGAATTGCCTGAGACAGATTGGGTGGCGCATGTGCGTCGTGAGTTGGCCCCTGTAGAGGCGGGTCGGTTCTTTGTTTATGGCTCTCATGATGAGGATAAGGTGCCTGCGGAGTGTGAGCCACTGCTCATTGAAGCAGCGATGGCGTTCGGGACAGGGCATCACGGCACAACTTTGGGATGTCTCAAAGCGTTGGACCGTTTGGCGATTGGCGGGTTTGTGGGCAAACGGGTTGTTGATATCGGATGCGGCACTGCTGTCTTGGCTATGGGGGCCGCGCGGATCTGGTCGAATACGGTTCTGGCCTCTGATATCGACGAAGTGGCTGTGGACGTGGCGCGAGCCAATGTGACGGCCAACGGGCTGACCGGTCGTGTGGAGTGTGTAGAGGCGGCTGGGTTTGATCATCCTGCCTTGGCGGGGGCGGCACCCTTCGATCTGGTGTTCGCCAATATCCTCAAAGGACCGCTGATTGCGCTGGCACCTGATATGGCGGGTGTGATGGACGACGGAGCTTATGCGATTCTATCTGGCATTTTAAATGAACAGGTAGACGAAGTTATCGAGGTTTATGCACGTTCTGGCATCAATCTGCATCACCGCGAGAGCATTGGTGACTGGACGACGATAACGCTTCGGAAAATGAACTAGAATTAGGCTCTGGACCCATTAATCCGCTTGAGACCATCAGGGTGGCGTGATTCAAGT
>CAWVZA010000092.1:0-10039 GCA_963934545.1 uncultured Sulfitobacter sp. | reverse complement strand
GCAGTTTGGTTTGCAGCGGCAGCAGATCACGGAAGATGCCCGAAAGCGTCATGATCACGTCAACACGAGCGCGGCCAAGCTCGGCCAGTGGCACAAGATCGGCACCACACAAACGGCCATTGGCATCAAAACGGGCGGTGCAGCCCATCAAGCTGAGCGCTTGGGCAATCGGGCCACCGTTGGATTTGATATTGTCACTGCCCCAAAGGACCAGCGCCACAGTGCGCGGCATGCAGTCATGGGTGCGCAGCAATTCGTCCGCTTGTTTCTTGCCGTTCATCATCGCTTCGGCGGTGGGCATACGGAAGGGATCAAAGGCGTGGATATTACGGCCTGTCGGCAGAATATCAGGCGCGCGGATCACGTCGCCACCATGCACGGGCGCGATGTATTGACCGTTGAGCGCACGCATCAGGGCGGGCAACTCGGCGTCCTCGCTTAGGTGCTTTTTCGCTGTGGCACGCTCTTGCGCATTGGTGAAAACCATCTGGTTCAGCGTTGTTTCGATATTCTCTGCCGTGCCGGTTTTGCCAACGATGTGCAGACCCTCGGGGATCAGGCTCGCTTCGGTCTCAAGCAGGGTGAACCACATGGCATCGATGTTGCTCGCATCCATATCGACAGCTTCGGCTTGCGCTACAATCAGCTCTTTGAGATCGCTACAGTCCGTATCGGGTGAGGTACTACGCCATTGGTTCAGCGACTCTTTGAGTGACGTCAGCCCCCTATATAGACCCGCATTTTGCAGCGGCGGCGTGAGGTAAGTCACTGTCGTGGCACCAATGCGACGCTTGGCCAGTGTCGCCTCGGAAGGGTTGTTGGCAGCATAAAGATAGATGTTGGGCAGGTTGCCCATCATGCGGTCAGGCCAGCATTTGGAGCCGACGCCATTCTGTTTGCCGGGCATGAACTCAAGCGCGCCGTGCATGCCGAAGTGCAGGACAACATCCGCTTTCAAGTCGTGCTTAATGTACTGGTAGAAGGCGTTGAACGAATGGGTCGGAGCAAAACCGCGCTCGAACAGCAGGCGCATCGGGTCGCCCTCATAGCCGAAGGTGGGCTGAACGCCGACAAAGACCTTGCCGAAATGCGCCCCGAGGATGAAGACTTCACGGCCGTTGGCTTGGATCTTTCCGGGGGCAGGACCCCAAACAGCTTCAATCTCGGAGAGCCATGGGGTGCGCTGGACCAATTGATCTGCGCTGACTGTCGTGGCGACATTGGCTTCTTGACCGTAAATCTCACGGTTGCCGTGTAGGACAATTTCGCGCAGCTCCTCTACCGTGGCGGGAGGGGTTACGTCATAGCCGCTGCGCTTCATCTCGTGCAGTGTATTGTGCAAGCTCTCGAAGACCGACAGGTAGGCAGCGGTACCAGCAGCGCCTGCATTTGGCGGGAACCCGAACAGAACAATCGCGGCTGTTTTATCTGCGTTGCGTTGGCGGCGAAGGGTGGCGAGGCGCATGGCTTTGTCCACCAACGCGTCGATACGCTCGGGGCAGGGGGCCATTGCTTTTACTGTGCTTGTCGCTTTGCACTGTACGGGGCAGTGGTCACAGCCATCCGAGCCGTGACGACCCGCAAAAACAGTCGGGTTGGTCGCACCGTCAAGCTCCGGCAGCGCGATCAGCATTGTCGTTTCAATGGGGCTCAGACCCTGACCGCCCGCAGCCCATTCAGCCAGCGTTTGGAATTCCAGCGGTTGCGCGTTGAGGTAGGGCACATCCAGCGCTTTGAGCGCATCAACTGCGGCGTCACTGTCGTTATAGGCAGGGCCACCGACGAGGGAGAAACCCGTGAGCGAAACAAGCGCGTCAACGCGACCCATGTGATAAGCATCCATCGCAGGACGACCATCCAGACCACCTGCAAAACCCGCGATCACGCGACAACCTTTGGCCTCGAATGCGCGAATGACATGATCGTAATGGGCCGTATCTGAAGACAGGATATAGCTGCGCAGCATGAGAATACCGATTGTTGGGCCGCCTCCTTTGATCGGCAAATCATCCAGATTGGTGGTGATATGCAAGTCTGGCAGATCTGGGTGATAAAGACCGCATTCGGGGTAATCGACAGGCTCGGGTGCGCGTGTACCGCGCCATTCGGCAACACTTGTGTAGCGACCAATCAGGAAGCGGATCATGTTTTCGATGTTGGTATCGGAACCACCCAACCAGTACTGCATGGACAAGAACCAAGCGCGCAGGTCTTGGGATTTACCGGGGATCAGCTTGAGGATTTTCGGAATACGGCGCAGCATTTTCATCTGGCCAGCACCGGATTTGCCGGATGATTTCGACGGCTTGAGCTTTTTCAACAGGCCCATTGCACCAGAAGCTGGACGCGACATGTCAAGATCGCCCATGCGCGTCAGTTGTGTGATTTCTTGATCGGAGACAACACCAACGAGTGCATCGAGCGCATAGCGGCGGGCCTTGAGCGCGGGCAGAATGGCGCGCACCTGATCCTCAAGGAACAGAACGCAGTTTACGACGATGTTGGCCGTCGCGATATCATCAAGCGCGTCTTGTAGCGCTGCGGGGTTTTTCTCCCACTCCGCGGCAGCGTGAATTTTGACGTTCAGACCTGGAAAATCCATCGCAAGCATCGGTGCCACGCGCGCGGCAGGGCCAGCGGCGTGCCGGTCCAGAGTAATGATGACGAAGTTATAGGTCGGAACGATCAATTCATCGCGCATAATGTGCCTTTGCATCATAGAGGGTGTCGACCGAGATTTCGGCCAACCCTTTTTCAACGGCGTAGGCTTCGGTGTTGCGGCGCGCTTTGCCGCGTACGAAGAATGGTATTTTCTTGAGCTCTTTTTCCGCCAGTGGTAGCCAGATAATTTCGCCTGAGGGCTGAACTTCTGGGGTCAGTTGTGGCTGTGCGGGTGCTTTTGTTTGGGATGTTTTGGACGCTGGTGCGTGACCGCCGTGATGGCTTGGGCCAGCTGCATCGTTAAACTCGAAATCCTCACGGAACATGTGCAACAGGTGCTCTTCGAGACCCATGACCAGCGGGTGGACCCATGTATCAAACAGCACATTTGCGCCCTCGAACCCCATCTGGGGGGAGTAGCGGGCGGGGAAATCTTGAACGTGAACGGGGGCAGAAATTACGGCGCAGGGGATGCCCAGACGCTTGCCGATGTGACGCTCCATTTGCGTGCCGAGGATCATTTCGGGCTGGAGCGCTTCAATTGCTTCTTCAACTTCGAGGTAATCGTCAGTGATCAGCGCCTCAAGCCCGTAGTCTTTTGCCAATGCACGGATGGGGCGGGCGAATTCGCGGTTGTAGCAGCCCATGCCAGCCACTTCGAAACCCATCTCGTCACGGGCGAAACGTGCAGCGGCGGCAACATGCGTGCCGTCGCCAAAGATGAACACGCGCTTGCCTGTGAGGTAGGTGCTGTCGACCGAGCGGCTCCACCATGACTGGCGGGAATTCTGCATGTCGATGGTGGATGTGCTGTCAGTGAGGGCGCGGATTTCGGCGATGAAATCATTTGTGGCACCGACACCGATTGGCACAACTTTAGTATAAGGCTGACCAAATGTTTTTTCGCAATAACGTGCGGCACTCTCACCTGTTTCGGGATAGAGCAGCACGTTAAAATGCGCCTGACCCATCTTTTTGATATCCGTAGGGGAGGATCCCATGGGGCCAGTGACGTTAACCTCGATGCCCATTTCATAGAGCAGGTTTGTGATCTCTTGCACGTCATCGCGGTGGCGGAAACCGAGGGCCGTCGGTCCAAGGATATTGCATGAGATACGAGCAGTTTTTTCCATCGGCTGTGCCAGATGGCGCACGATCTGTAGGAAGGTTTCGTCTGCGCCAAAGTTCTCTTTGCGCTGGTAGCTGGGCAGTTCCAACGGAATGATCGGTACGGGCAGGCCCATTGTTTCGGCCAAACCTGCGGGATCATCTTGGATCAGCTCTGCTGTGCAGGACGCACCAACGATCATCGCTTCGGGCTTGAAACGGTCATAGGCTTCTTGGCAGGCTTGCTTGAACAAACCGCCTGTGTCGCGGCTTAGATCGCGGGCCTGAAATGTAGTATATGTCACAGGTGGACGGTGATCGCGACGCTCGATCATGGTGAACAACAGGTCAGCGTATGTGTCGCCCTGGGGGGCATGCAGAACATAGTGCAAACCCGTCATACCAGTTGCGACGCGCATTGCGCCAACGTGTGGCGGGCCTTCATATGTCCAAACGGTGAGCTTCATGCGCGGGCCTCTGCGAACATTGGATCAGCAGAGCTTTCGCCGTGCTTTAAGATGCCTTTGCGGCGGATCGGGCGTGCGAAGAGGGCGGCCAGGTCGCCTGCTTGCTCGTAGAAATGTACTGGGGTGAAGACCAGCTCAATGGCCCACTTGGTGGATAGCCCTTCGGCCTCCAACGGGTTGGCGAGGCCGAGGCCGCAGACTGTGAGATCGGGGCGTGCTTCGCGGCAGCGGTCGAGTTGCAGATCGACGTCTTGGCCTTCGGAGATTTGTGGACCTTCGGGCAACAGATCAAGATCAGGACCATGCAGCGCATCATGGATATAGGGGGAGCCGACTTCGAGCGGGGTCATGCCACATTCACGCGCAAGGAAGCGGGCGAGGGGGATTTCCAACTGGCTGTCGGGGAAGAAGAAGACTGTCTTGCCCGTGAGCGTCTCTGCCGCGGCAGCAACTGCTTGGCGGGCGCGGCGGCGGGGCGCTTCTGTTACTTTGCCGAACAGCGCGCGATCCACACCGAATTCTTCAGCAACGGCGGAGAGCCATGCGGTTGTGCCTTCTTCGCCCAATGGGAAAGGCGCTTGGATATGACGTGCGCCGCGACGCTCGAGGGCAGCATGTGTGTCGCTCAGGAATGGCTGGGTCAGGGCAAAGACGGTGTTCTCGCCAATGCCCATTTCATCGTCGATGTTACGCGCAGGTAGAACGCGGACAGGGCCGATGCCCATCGCGTCGAGCAGACCAAGCATCTGATCCTCAACCACATCGGGTAGCGCGCCAACAACCAGCAATTCGCGGGCATCAGATTCGGGCAGGACTGGAACCATGGAGGCAAGACAGGCGTCCTCGCCTTGGGTGAACGTCGTCTCGATGCCAGAGCCGGAGTATTCCAGCACGCGGACCTTAGGGGCGAACTCAACGGTGAGGCGCTCGGCGGCGCGGCTCAGGTCAAGCTTGATCACTTCGGATGGGCAGGAGCCAACGAGGAAGAGCTGACGGATGTCAGGGCGACGTGACAGAAGGCGCGCAACTTCGCGGTCGAGCTCTTTGTGCGCGTCGTTCAAGCCAGCGAGGTCTGATTCTTCAAGAATCGCTGTACCGAACCGCGGCTCGGCGAATATCATCACGCCAGCGGCAGACTGGAGAAGGTGGGCGCAGGTACGGCTACCTACGACCAAAAAGAACGCATCCTGAATTTTGCGGTGCAGCCAGATAATGCCTGTCAGACCACAGAAAACCTCACGCTGCCCGCGCTGCTTGAGAACAGGGGATGTGCGGCAACCAAGTGCCGGAGGAGGGGGTGTCAGATCGTTCATGCGGGAACCTCAGATTGCAGCCGCGCAATGCGCAGTTTCCACAGGAATTGACCTGCGTTGATGACGTATGTGATGTAGGCGGCCAGCGTGATCAGCATCAGCGTTTGAGGTGCTATTGATCCAGTGATCAGACCATATAAATAAAGGGTATGAAGGGCGATCACAACAAAGCTGAACACGTCCTCCCAGAAGAAACCAGGAGCGAAAAGATACTGGCCGAAGACGACTTTTTCCCAAATCGCGCCGGTCACCATGATGAGGTAAAGCACGGCGGTTTTTGCGAGCACTGAAACAGTCGCTGCATAGTACCCGTCACCCGTGGTCAAGTACCGTAAGACAAGAGCGAGCGAGACCAGAAAGATCAAAAATTGAACAGGTGCCAGAACGCCCTGCACAACGGTCCAAACCGTACGGTCACGCCGCGCCCGTTGGGCAGGCGTGTAGAGCGGTTGGTGTTGTGCGCTGCGCGGTTGCGGGCGTCCCATCTATCGGTCCTCTGGCTAAATCCTACTTAGAAAACTGACATTGAATTCTCTAAGTGTCAACTTTGATTTACACTTTTGCGATTCCAGAGATTTTTAGTCATTTTTCGTTACCCCCTGTTAAATAACGATAAAACAGAATGCACTAAATTGCATGTCAATAATAATTGACAATAGTATGGTGGAGGTAGATGATAGATGGCGATCATACTAAAAACATTCACTTTTCCCGCCTTTCGAGCCCCTCCGGAGGACCGATGCCTACAGACCCAACAATTGGTACGGCAGTTCCTTCACAAGTTGTGGGGGCCGTTGCGCGTCAGGTATTGTCTGTTCTGTCCAGTGAGCTGCGGTTGATCTATCCCGATATGCCGCCACGCTCACTTGTGCGGTATTTGGATGAGATGCAGGCCGCATTGATCCAGCCAAATCCAAAGACGATCACCAAGTTGCTCAATGATATGCGAAGCGCGGGTATCCGCGACACTGATATTGCTGATTTCTATATTCCCGTCGTTGCGCGCCGCCTCGGCGAGCGGTGGGTCGCTGACGATATGGAGTTCACTCAAGTCACGGTTGGTATGGCCAACTTGCAGGCCATGTTGCGGACGCTCGATTCCAGCTGGTGTATGCCAGAACGTGCGCCATTCGGGACGCTTGGCGTGATATGTATTATAGTGCCCAAGGGTGTTCAGCACTCGTTGGGCGCCAGTATTCTGGCGGGGCAGATGCGCCGTGCAGGTTATGATGTGCATCTGGGTGCTGGAATCGCACTGGAGGACATCTCCGATTTTGTGAGCTCCCCTGCTACGGTTGGCGTAATGTTGTCGGCATCCTTGTGGGAGCCGCTTGATTTTCTCAAAGCGGTAGTCAAGAAGGTGCGCCAAGGTAATCCATGGGCGCCCGTGCTGGTCGGTGGAAATATTCTGGAGCGCGACTGCGATGTGAGTGCGATGATCGGTGCCGATCACGCGATGAATGATTGGCAAGCCGCGCTGAGCTTTTGCGCGCAAAGAGTACAGCCCTAAATGCCTAAGACGGACGACACTTGGACCAGCGGCCTGATCCCGCTGATAGGCTCGGAGAGCTTTGCCGAAATTGTAAGGCGGGTTGCCGATCTCGGCATAGTGATATCACCCGAGGGCGAAGTGCTTGGGGTTTTTGCCAATCCGGCGTTTCGACAAAGAGACGCATTGGCGCGGTATCAAGGCATGCAGTTGCACGACACGTTTGCGGCTGAAAGTGTTGTGAAGTTTGAGGCGAGACTTGCCTCCTTCCGCGATGATCCAGAGCAAGTGCGCCCTGTTGAGCTGAACCATAAGGGTGAGGGGCAGAACCCCGGATTTCCAGTGCGCTATAGCTTTCATGCGATTGGTGAGAACGGAAAAATCCTACTGATGGGCCGTGATCTACGCGCCATCGCAGAGATGCAGCAGCAACTAGTCGCGGCGCAGTTGGCGCTGGAAAAAGACTATGAGTTGCGGCGCGAGCATGACATGCGGTTCCGCGTTCTCATGGCCTCTGTTGATGAGGCGATGGTATTTGTATCCTTACCTGACGGGACGATCCGAGACTGTAACCCCGCTGCACGCGTTTTGCTTGGCAAGCATGGAGGTGATCTGGTGGGGGTCTCTTTGGAGCAAGTACTGGTGAATGATGGGAAAGGCGCTTTGGCGGAAAAGCTGGTTGGCTTTGCCAATGAGAACGCTGCAACACAAATCGCAATCAAAGCACGGACATTGTCGCGCATGGTTTCATTGCGCCCCATCTTGTTTCGCAATGGTAGCGATCAGTCGGTGCTGTGTAAAATCACGACGACGTCGCCTGAAACGCTCAAATCGGATGATCTGCAGAGCAATTTGACTGGTCTCTATGAGCGTGGCGCTGATGCGATTGTGTTTGTCAACGCGAATGGCGTGATCCTCAGCGCCAACGAGGCCTTCCTCAACCTAGCGGATGTAACGCATGGAAAAGCGCTTAAGGGCAGGTCGATTGTAGACTTTCTCGGGCGTGGCAATGTCGATTTGAATGTGATGATCGAGAATGCTGCGCGCAGTGGTATGATGCGTGCCTATACTACCCGTGTAACAGGTGAATTTGGTGCTGAGCGCTCTGTCGAAGTGTCGACAACGCATGTTCAGACGGGTGCCGATCCTGTTTTCGCGCTTATTCTGCGTGACATTAGCCGTGCAGATAACACGCGGACCGAGACAAAGCAGTTGGGCGAAGTCGATATGCAGTCGGTTATCGAGCTGATCGGCAACCAATCCTTGCGCGATATTGTGGCTAAGACCACTGATGTTGTTGAGAAGATGTGCATCGAGACGGCTGTTGAACTCACTTCGAACAACCGTGTGGCAGCAGCCGAGATGCTTGGGCTGTCGCGCCAATCACTTTATGTGAAGTTGCGTAAATACGATTTGCTTTGATCCTAGATGCTGAGTGCGCAGCGCCTTTGGCTCGTTATCAAAGCTTTACGTTCTCTTTGTTAAGTACCGTTGTTCAGTTTGTAGTGCGTGCTGCCTGAACCCATGTAATAATCGTCTCGCGGTTTTGTTGCGTCATGGTTCTGATCACATTGGGTGGAGGCATCGCGTGGCTTACCCCTGCTTGCAGATAAATTTGGTCTGCCTGACGCGCCACATCACCCTTGGTTTCAAGGTATACACCCTTTGGCGCCCACCTGATCCCATCCCAGAACGGCTCTCGTGCGTGGCACATGGAACAGTTCCCCAATACGATGTCATAAGCTTCGCCAAACCCTTCGGCGGAGGCGAATTTTTGCTCATGTACTGTGAGTGGGCGCGCTTCTGCTTCCTCAACAGTGGTTGTCGGACGCACAGACGACAGCCATGCAATAATCACCATCAACAGAATAGTGACGCCCCATGTCCAATGTGGACCTTTGCCTGTTTTGTGCATCGTGTTGAAGTAGTGGCGGATTGTGACACCTGTCAGGAAGATAAGGCTCGCAATGATCCAAGCATACTGACTGCCGAACGAGAGCGGGTAATGGTTTGACAGCATCAAGAAGACGACCGGAAGCGTCAGGTAGTTGTTGTGGGTTGAGCGGACTTTGGCGATCTTGCCATACTTCGCATCAGGCGTTCGGCCTGCCTTGAGATCTGCGACGACGATCCGCTGGTTTGGCATGATCTGGAAGAATACATTCGCCGTCATGATCGTTGCAGTGAACGCGCCCAGATGCAGGAGTGCTGCACGGCCGGTGAAAATCTGGTTATAGCCATAAGACATCACCACGAGGATCACGAAGAGCAATAGCATCAGGAGTGTTGGACGTTCGCTCAGTTTTGACTTACACATGAAATCATAAGCTAGCCAGCCAACAGTCAGTGACGCACCAGAGATCAGAATCCCTTGCCAAAGGGAGAGTTCAACCTTTGTTGGATCGAGCAGGTAAATCTCTCCGCCAACCCAATAGACAATCATCAAAAGTGCTGCGCCTGAGAGCCATGTCGAATAGCTTTGCCATTTGTGCCATGTCAGGTGCTCGGGCATCTGCGAGGGCGCGACCATGTATTTGATGGTGTGATAAAACCCGCCACCATGTACTTCCCATTCCTCGCCAGAGGCACCCTCTGGCAAGTGTTCGCTTGGCTTCAGCATAAGGTCGAGTGCGATAAAATAGAAAGACGCACCAATCCACGCCATCGCTGTTATGACATGAAGCCAACGCACGGAAAACGCGATCCAGTCCCAAACAACTGCAAAATCGTACATAAAAACCTTCCTAGGTTCGCATCATTACCATTTTAGGCAACTGTATATTGGTCTGGTTCTAAGGCCAGCTGGGAATCATTATAGGAAACCAGAAACAATGTCATGGTCTGAAAAATTTGCAAATTTTGAGACTCTGAAATCTGCTTAGTGTGCAGATTGATTTTGCTGCTCAGGAGTGATTTGATTGCTTTAGCATAGGAAGAGAAAATGACTGGGCTTTGTTGCACAAATATCCTTTGCCAAGGATTCACTGTCTGACTCCATCGTG
>CAWVZA010000091.1:0-10092 GCA_963934545.1 uncultured Sulfitobacter sp. | reverse complement strand
TAAATCCATCTAGGGTAAGGGGTAGTCCGGCCGAAGGATGATTTGTGCAACAAAGTCGCGAAGATGGAAACAGATCAGAACTCGAAAAGGAGGGTGATTGGTGGGTTTACAAGACTGACGAGAGCGCATTTGAGGGCAAAGCGTTTATTGAGAAGTCATTTGTTCTTAAGTGGGAGCCTCCAGAAGGTATAGCACTTTCAGAGATACCAAAACCAGTACCACTCTCAATCGAGATACCTGTAATTTTCAGGGCTTGGGAAGATAAAAGAGAACAAATTGAGACTAATTATTTTCCAGGTGCTGACATTCGGTCGGTTGAAGAATACGAGAGAATGCTCGGGCGTTCACGCCAGTTCGAACGCCCCTTCGGGTCGCGTCTTCTCAGGCTCTACTACGAAAAAATTTGGAACAGAGATACTTATCCACCAGCTAGAAGGGCAGTTAGACAAGCTCTAAATGCAACATATGCCGTTAGTACTCAATACAATAAGAACTGGCTAGGTATACCCAGTGACCTTCCGAGGCTTTTAGACCCCAGCTGGAGCGGCAAAGATGACCTCGCAACACTCCAGAGTAATATTATGGCAATCAAAACACAGATATTTAGCGATTTGAATGGAATTGAGGTGGAATTCGCTTCTTTCAAAGCAACCTGTGGCCAAAGGAGACACTTCTTTGAGTACATATCGTCACTTGCCCAAACAAACCCTGATCTAGTCAAAAAGAGATTTCCAGAAGGTATATCTCGCTACTCTAGCATAATGGACGAGAAGCAAAGAATCACACTTCATAATCAAGCTTGTTGAGGTCATCCATCCATCTTGAGCGCTGAAATGAAGGCTTCTTGCGGAATGTTCACCGACCCGAACTGCCGCATCTTCTTCTTACCCGCCTTCTGCTTATCCAGCAGTTTGCGTTTACGCGATGCGTCGCCGCCGTAGCATTTGGCCGTCACGTCTTTCCGCATGGCGGAGAGTGTCTCGCGCGCGATCACCTTCCCGCCAATTGCCGCTTGGATCGGGATTTTGAACATGTGGCGGGGGATGAGGTCTTTTAGTTTTTCGACCATGGCGCGGCCGCGCATCTCCGCACGGTCGCGGTGGACCATGGTGGAGAGGGCGTCGACAGGCTCGTCATTCACGAGGATGGACATTTTGACCAGCGCGTCTTCGCGGTAGCCGATCATCTGGTAGTCGAAGCTCGCGTAGCCTTTGGTCACCGATTTGAGGCGGTCGTAGAAGTCGAAGACGACTTCGTTCAGCGGCAGGTCGTAGACGACCATCGCGCGGGAGCCTGCGTAGGTGAGGTCCATCTGGATGCCGCGGCGGTCTTGGCACAGCTTGAGGACATCGCCCAAGTATTCGTCGGGGACGAGGATGGTTGCCTTGATCCGCGGCTCTTGCAGGTGGTCGACAAACGTGAGGTCAGGCATGTCGGCTGGGTTGTGCAGCTGCTGCATGGTCCCGTCCTTCATGTGGATGTCGTAGATTACGGAGGGGGCGGTGGTGATGAGGTCGATGTCATACTCACGCTCGATCCGGTCGCGGATGACTTCGAGGTGGAGCAAGCCGAGGAAGCCGCAGCGGAAGCCAAAGCCGAGGGCGGCGGAAGTTTCCATCTCGTAGCTGAAGCTCGCATCGTTCAGGGCCAGTTTTTCGATGCTGTCGCGGAGGTCTTCGAACAGGGCGGCGTCGACGGGGAAGAGCCCACAAAAGACGACGGGCTGGGACGGTTTGAAGCCGTCGAGCGCTGTCTCGCAGGGTTTCTTTTCATGGGTGATCGTGTCGCCGACGCGGGTGTCGCGCACCTGTTTGATGGAAGCTGTGAGAAAGCCGATCTCACCAGGTCCAAGCACGTCGATTTCTGTCATATCCGGACGGAAGACGCCGATGCGGTCAACGTGGTGGACCGACCCATTTTGCATCATCGTGATCTTGTCGCCCTTTTTCAGCTGTCCGTCCATGATGCGGACGAGGACGATGACGCCGAGGTAGCTGTCGTACCACGAATCGACGAGCATCGCTTTTAGTGGGGCGTCGAGGGTGCCTTTGGGGGCAGGCAAGCGGTGCACGACGGCCTCGAGCGTTTCGACAATGCCCTCGCCCGTTTTGGCGGAAACGCGGATCGCCTCGGAGGCGTCGATGCCAATGACGTCCTCGATCTGCTCGGCCACGCGGTCGCAATCGGTGGCGGGCAGGTCAATCTTGTTCAGGACGGGCACGATTTCGTGGTCGGCGTCGAGCGCGTGATAGACGTTGGCGAGCGTCTGGGCCTCAACGCCTTGGGTGCTGTCGACAACCAGCAAAGAGCCTTCAACCGCGCGCATGGAGCGGGAGACCTCATAGGCGAAATCGACGTGACCGGGGGTGTCGATCAGGTTGAGGACGTAATCCTCGCCGTTCAGAGCGGTATAGTTGATCCGCACGGTCTGGGCCTTGATCGTGATGCCACGCTCGCGCTCAATGTCCATGCTGTCGAGCATCTGCGCTTTCATATCGCGCAAGGCGACAGTCTGCGTCTCTTGGATGAGGCGATCAGCGAGGGTGGATTTGCCATGGTCGATGTGAGCGACGATGGAGAAATTGCGGATGTGTGAAAGTGGTGTCATAGATTTGATATGTAGGGGTTTTGAGGAGCGGTCAAGGTGGATGATGTCGCGGGCGGTGATGGTGTGAGCGGTGTTGATTTTTCGGATGAGAAAAAGGCCGGAGCTTGGCTTGAAACGCAGAGCGTTGAAGTGCGGTCAGCGATCGCAAGCCGTGCCGCGTTGCGCGTGTGCGGTAGCATAAGCATGACCCCCAAAGGTTCACTGTCCTCGATAGCGATTCTTGTCCTCCGCGCTACAATTAGTTCGGTAATTCGCAGCACCGGACGTAAAGCTGACTTTACTTGGCGTTCCGGCCTCTCCGCCAAGTTATCGGAAAAACTCACTGCGGGAACTCCCGCATATTGCGCCGCGCGCTCCGCTGCGCTTTCCACTACAGATACCGCCTACTCCACTTTTCATTCTACAGCATATTCAGCCGCCACCATCGCGCAATTCTCATAGAGCAAAGAAGCACAATTCGCTGCAAACGCTGATGCTGCCAACAGTTCCGTAAACTCGTTTACAACACCTTTATGGTTAATTGATCCGGCACCAAATATTGTTGGAGATAACCACCGAGCCTTGCTCGCGTTCTTTAATCAGGATCGAGATGTTTGGGGCTTTTGGCATGATTGGTACCTTGAAATGTGGGAAGGGCGTTTCACCGGTTGGAAACTGGCTCACGAAGTCGCGCAGATTAAGAATTCTGCTTGGCAGTCTGGAGCGCTAGCGGTTGCTGTGGAGATTGAGGCGATCAAAGCTCGGTTAGTGGAAGAAGCGCTCCCTCAAGTAGAACGTATCGAATTCAATGCCGCAATTTAAACATTTACGGTATTAACAGTTGAATTCGCCAAGCCTGACTTGATCAGCGCAACACTCCAGCAAGTCGAGGATAGCCTTGAAGACGTGATGGCGTCCCCGTCAAACGGGCTGAGTGAAAACTCACGCGAAGTCAAGGTCATCACGCGTACGATACAAAAATATGGTAACAACCCACAGCAGATCGAAATGGGATTTGTCAGCGCGCATGCTAGCATGACACGCCAGATGATTGTGGGTGACCTGCCGCCAAGTGAGGAAAACCTCACTCTGCAAACAGCACTCGAGGAAGGTGCAGTCGCCATTCGTGCAACACACAGAGACGTCGCAGAAAACCGCGCCATTCTGACAAAGCGGAAGTTTGCAGAGCTATCACTAGAACAGAAAGAGCAACTCATTGAGGCACTTCCCGTCCTGATGGCTATTTCGGATGAAGCTTGGGCAGATGATTGGAACCATGACATTCCAGCAATCATCAATACGTCCATGGGACCGCTTCCCGAAGGTGCCCCACCCATATTGGGCGTGGATGAAGCGACGCGGATATTTAGCAGAGCGGCGAAGATTAGCATTTTGTTAAGGACTGGAAGTGTAATCCACCAGATCGATCAAAGCGCTACTTACAAGGGCGCGAGGATTATCGTGACAGTTGGCGGCTTGGTCTCAATTGGTTGGGCTTTGCTTGTATTGATCTAACACAAGGACGGCCCCCGACCGAGGGTGGGGGTGAAGCCCCTGCCCGTGGGGGCGGGCGGGGGCTGTCCGTGCGAAGGGCACGGACGTGTGCTTTGTGGTAAGGTCTGAAGGTAGACTGATTGCTGGGTGCAAGGTGTAGAGCGCCAAAAGGCTGATGAAGTCGGACCTAAGTCTCGATGTTCCTGACTTGGGAAATCAGGTCGACGGCTTGGCGGCGTTCATTCGTAAGGCCAATCATCGCTAGTCCCCACTTCCCCCCTGCCCTGCATCTGTGCTAATCTAACTCCAGAGCAGATAACGCCGCCCCAAAGGGGAAAACCCCACTCGCGGCTTGAGACAAAGGCAGAGACTATGAAAACAACGGTTTTGGCGTTGGTTGCGGCTATGGGGCTTTCGGCTTGTGGTGGTGGTGCCAGCAATTACACGACTCGTGGGGCTTATGCGCCAACGCAGCTTTTTGCGACGGGACCGATCCAGAGGGTGTGTTTGGCGCAGGGGCGCAAGACGGCGAATTCACAGCGTTGTGGTTGTGTTCAGGCGGTCGCGGATCGCGAATTGTCCAGCACGCAACAGCGGCGTGGCGTTACGGCGTTCAAAGATCCGCAGAAACTGCAGCAGTGGCGCCAGTCTGACAGCTCCAGCGACAATGCGTTCTGGGATGTCTGGAAAGCGTTTGGCAATGAGGCTGCGAAGGTTTGCACCTAAACCTGTGACTGGGTCGGTTCGCCAAAGCGGTCTGTGAGCCGTGTGGCGATCTGGTCGCGGGCGGCGCGGAATTGGGTGAGCTTGGCCTCGCGCCCCTCGCCCAAGCCGGTCGGGTCGAGGATCGGCCAATATTCAACATCAAGGTGGAAGTAGCGGGTGAGTTCTAGCGCGCGGCATTGGGAGGCGGGCGAGAGGGCTATGACCAGATCAAACGAGCTTAGGTCGTCGCCCCAGTTCTCCATCTCGTCAAAGCTGCGCGAGCGGTGGCGGGAGAGTTCCACGCCGAGTTCCTGACACACAGCGATAGAAAACCCGTCGATTTCCAGATCATTCTTCACACCCACGGATTGGACGTAGACGTCCATCCCATACATCTGCTTCATCAGCCCTTCGGCCATGGGGGAGCGGACGGCGTTGTGATCGCAGCAAAAGAGAACCGCCTGGGGAAGCTCTTGGGTCACGCCTCAACCTCCGAAATGCAGGACGCAGATGAGAGTGAAGAGGCGACGGGCTGTATCAATGTCGATCTCGGCTTTGCCCTCCAGACGCTCTTGGAGGACGCGGGAGCCTTCCATGTGGATGCCGCGCCGCGCCATATCGATCGTCTCAATCTGAGCGGGGGGGAGTTTTTTGACGGCGTCGAAGTAGCTCTCACAAATTTGGAAATAGTCCTTCACCACTTGGTGGAAGGGGCCGAGGGAAAGGTGAAATTCGGCGGCCTTTTCAGCGTTTTCGGTGGCCACATCGAACACGAGGCGTTTGTCACGGATCGACAGACCAAGGTGGTATGGACCCACAGGTGCGGGGCGGTCATCGCGGCTGGGGAGCACGAATGTGTTGTCTTCGAGCAGGTCAAACATGGCGACGCGGCGCTCTTGCTCGATCTCGCGCGTAGGGGCCGGAAGATTGGCGTCATCGAGAATGATGTGGGTGATGCGCGGCATGGCATAGCTCCGGTCAGTGCGGGTGTTGGCCTGTCTTAGACCAGCGGGCGGGGTCGCGCAATTAGTAGCCTGCGCAATTAGTCGTTGAGTTTGCGCAGGCGGGCGGTGACCGACAGGCCGTGCGCCTCGAGGCTCTCGGACTTGGCGAGACGTTCGGCGGCGGGGCCAATAGCGCGCAAGGCGGCGGGGGTCATGTGGGCCAATGTCGTGCGCTTCATGAAATCGAGGACCGAGAGGCCAGAAGAGAAGCGGGCGGAGCGGGCGGTGGGCAGGACGTGGTTGGGTCCACCGACGTAATCGCCAATCGCCTCGGGTGTCCATTGGCCCAAGAATATCGCGCCAGCGTGAGTGATCCTGGCGCTGAGCGCGTGGGGGTCGGCAACGCACAGCTCAAGGTGTTCCGGCGCAATGCGGTCAGTGAGTTTGGCGGCTGCGTCGAGGTCGGGCACAGTGATAATTGCGCCAAAGTCACGCCATGAGGGGCCTGCGATGTGTGCGCGCTGGAGGGTTTCGAGGCGTTTTTCCACGGCGCGGGCCACAGCGATACCAAAGGTGGCATCGGTGGTGATGAGGACGGATTGTGCGCTCTCGTCATGTTCCGCTTGGGACAAGAGGTCGAGCGCGATCCAATCGGGGTCATTGTCGGCGTCTGCTACGATGAGAATCTCAGACGGGCCAGCAATCATGTCGATGCCGACTTTGCCAAATACGCGGCGCTTGGCCGCGGCGACAAATGCGTTGCCCGGACCGGTGATTTTATCGACGGCGGCTATGGTGGCTGTGCCGTAGGCTAGTGCGGCCACGGCCTGCGCACGCCCAATGCGGTACACTTCGTCTACACCAGAGATTTGGGCGGCGAGCAGGACCAACGGGTTCAGGATGCCGTCGGGCGTGGGGACGACCATAGCAAGACGCCCAACGCCCGCGACTTTGGCCGGGATGGCGCTCATAAGGACCGAACTGGGGTAGCTGGCGAGGCCACCCGGCACGTAGAGGCCTGCGGCGGAGACGGCAGACCAACGCCAGCCGAGAGTGGCGCCCACCTCATCCGTCCATTCGGCGTCTTCGGGGAGTTGGCACGCGTGGTAGGCGCGGATGCGAGTGGCGGCGAGTTCCAGCGCTTCGCGGTCCTCTGGGCTAACGAGCGCTACTGCCGCATCGATTTCAGCTGACGTGATCCGCAGGGTTTCGGGCGTTAGCGTGACGCGGTCGAATTTTGTAGTGAGGTCGATGACAGCGGCATCGCCACGTTTGCGCACATCAGCGATGATATCCGCAACCACGGCGTCCACATCTGGGCTATCCTCGCGCTTTGCGCTTAGAAGCGTTGTGAAGGCTACTTCGAAATCTGGGGCGGTGGCGTCGAGGAATACGGGCATACTGGTGGCTCCTGTGATTGCATCAGGAGTTAGCGGGGAATGCTGTGGTCCTCAAGAGGGGTGCGGCAGGATGCGCAACAACATCAAGTCATGTTCGGGACCGTTTTCACCGATTACTGCGTTGGGGAGGCGCCCGTACTGAGCAAAGCCCTCCCGCAGATAGAAGGCTACGGCGCGGGTGTTCGCCTCGTTAACTGTGAGCTCTAATTGCCATTGGCCCGCACGTGTCGCGTATTCGATTGCACCTTGCATAAGGTCCCTTGCGATAGATGTTCCTTGGAAATCAAGGATCACGTAGAGGGGGCCGATTTCAGCGCGGTGTCGCATGGAATGCATCGTGTAGGGATTTAAACCAATCATGCCGACGGGCTGACCATCATGCATTGCGAGAAATTTCCCACCACCGTTCAGGCGGGAGATGTCATCTTTGGGATTGCTGGCGTCATGTTGGGCCAGCGACAGCATGAACGCTTGTGGATAGCGCACGATGCCATCGCGGCGCAGGGCGCGCCATTGGTCTACGTCGTCTGCTGTTCCTTGGCGGATGTCGATCATCAGTCAGGGTGGCTGGGGCGTTTTTTCGATGGTGCGGTGTAGGGGCGCGTGACGTCTTTGAGTGTGGCATCCAGCCCTTCGACTGTGAGGCGGATCGCGCCGTCACCTGCAAGTGTGAGAATAATATGGCCCGAAGGGGCGTCTGTTTCCTCGAACCCGATGTGCAGGAGCGAGAGGACCGTGTCGGCATCGCCTTTTGGCACGCCTTGGGAGGCGACATTTTGCACAGTGTTAAACATCAGAACAGACTGGACACGCTCAGGCGCGTGGCGGTCGGCACCATTGTCTTCCCAGCGCATGCGGTTGATCAGGAGGGCAAAACGCCCTGCCCGCTTGTCCCACTTCATCTCAGAGGCTGGGAAAACGGCATCCTGGGTCAGCGACGAGATAATTTTCAGATCATCCGCGTCCAGTGCACCGAGGTTGAGGGGGGCCTCGGCCCCCTCCTCAAATTTTGCATCCATGCTCATTCGTCTTTGATCCGCTCAATGTTGGCGCCAACGCCGGAGAGCTTAGCAACGACGTGCTCATAGCCGCGATCAAGGTGGTAGACGCGGGAGACTTTAGTTTCACCTTCGGCGGCCATACCCGCGAGGATTAAAGATACAGAGGCGCGCAAATCAGTGGCCATCACTGGCGCACCTTTGAGCTTGTCCACGCCTGTGACGACTGCTTTACCGCCTTGAACTTCGACTTTTGCGCCCATGCGGATCAACTCAGGAGCATGCATGAAGCGGTTCTCGAAGATTTTCTCTTCGAGAGTAGATGTGCCCTCAGCCGTGCAGAGGAGCGCCATCATTTGAGCCTGAAGGTCGGTCGGGAACCCAGGGAAAGGCTCGGTTGTGACATCGACAGCTTTGACGCGGTCTGTGCGGCGTTTGACCTTGAGCCCTTTTTCAGTCTCGGTCACTTCAATGCCTGCAGCGTCGAGTTTTTCGCAGAAGGCACCGATGAGGTTGATGCGACCGCCCAGCAGTTCGACTTCGCCGCCGCAGATGGCGGGAGCAAGCATGTAGGTGCCAAGCTCAATCCGGTCTGTGACGACGGGGTGTGTAGCGGCACCGAGGCGGTCGACGCCTTGGATCGTGATTGTGGGAGTACCGTCACCCTCGATCTGCGCGCCCATGCGGCGCAGGCAGTCGGCGAGATCGACGATTTCGGGCTCGCGAGCGGCATTGTTGATTACCGTGGTGCCTTTGGCCAATGTGGCGGCCATCATGATGTTTTCGGTCGCACCAACGGAGGCAAAGGGGAAATCGATAACAGCACCCTTGAGGCGGCCGCCAGCAGCTTTTGCATAAAGGTAGCCATCGCGCAAACCGATACTCGCGCCCATTTTCTCAAGGCCGTCAGTGTGGATGTCCATGGGGCGCGCGCCGATGGCACAACCACCTGGCAGGGACACTTCGGCGTATCCTTCGCGTGCGAGCAGTGGACCAAGCACCAGATTGGAGGCGCGCATTTTGCGCACGATGTCATATTCGGCGCGGGTGTTGATCTTGCCGTGGCAGGACATAGAAATGACGCGGCCCTCTTGCAGCGTGTTGATCTCGGCGCCTAGCGACTGCAGGAGCTGCGTCATGGTGCGAATATCGCTGAGACGCGGAGCGTTGGTCAGGGTCAATGGCTCTTCACTCAGCAGCGTAGCAGGCATCAGGGCGAGAGAGGCATTCTTTGCGCCTGCGATCGGGATTGAGCCAGAGAGCGGGCCACCGCCCCGTACCAAAATTGCGTCCATGCCTTAGTCTTCCTCGTATGCCGCGTCTTGCGCGGCGCCTGAATTATTGTTCGCGCCTTGCGCGCTACCTAAATTTTCGCCCTCAGAAGCGCGCGCGCGCGCTTGTCCCTTGCGCCTTGCCATGTTGGCTTTGAGCGCTTGGGACAGCCGCGCCTGTTTGCGCGCAGCAGCGGCCGCTTTGGCCGTTTGCGTCACGGTTTGGTTGCTTGCTTGAGAGTGTTGTTTGTCTGCCATGCAACTTGTCTAACGCAGCTATGGGGTGGGGTCCAGATAGCTGCGAATTTGGCTTGCACGGCGATGAATTTGCCGTTAGTCAGCCCCTTATAAACGCTGTGGTAGCTCAGTGGTAGAGCGCGTCATTGGTAATGACGAGGTCGGGAGTTCGATCCTCCCTCACAGCACCAAGCTATCCCCCTTTTTATATAAGATACTTGATTTAAGGGCTTCATTGCACCTAACTGTCAATTCTGTCCTCATACAATCGGTGACCTTATTTGGGTGCATAATTACATGACAATTGTCGCTTAATGTAAGGATTTAAACAGCATTGGCACAACTGATCGTTAGGTTTGCAGAGATCAAAGGCCGTCAAAACGACCACTTCCACATTCCGAACACACAGCCATGTTTATACTCCAACGATTAACTCATGGAAAATAATGTCTACTT
>CAWVZA010000090.1:0-10363 GCA_963934545.1 uncultured Sulfitobacter sp. | reverse complement strand
GGCATCCCCAACCACGGCCAATTGCGCATTGGCGACACACTGACCGAAGGCGAAGCGATCCGCGTCACTGGCATCCCCTCCTTTGCGCCAGAACTCCTGCAAGGGGTCCGCGCTGGCGATCCACTCAAATCCAAACACCTCGAAAAGGCGCTGATGCAATTCGCCGAGGAAGGGGCTGCCAAGGTCTTCAAGCCCTCCATCGGATCGGGCTTTGTCGTGGGCGTTGTAGGCCAGCTCCAGTTTGAAGTCCTCGCCAGCCGTATCGAGCTTGAATACGGCCTGCCCGTGCGTTTTGAGCAATCACAATTCACATCTGCCCGCTGGGTCACCGGCCCCAAAGCGGCAGTGGATAAATTCACCGAAGCCAACAAACAGCATATCGCCAGCGACAATGACGGCGATGTGGTCTACCTAACTCGCCTTCAATGGGACATTGACCGCGTCGATCGCGACTATCCCGACATAACACTGACGGCGACCAAGGAAATGATGGTCTGATGACGAAGTAGGGCATCGTTGCTACGATCGAAGCCGACACGGCTACGATCCTGCGCTTTGTCGCCTACCAACTCGACTTTGGCGCGCACCGCGTCTATGTCTACCTTGACGACGCCAATCCCGAGGCCTAAGAGGCCTGCGCGAACACCCCAAATGCCGCGTTGTCCGCTGTGACGAAGGCTATTGGAACTGCAATAACAACTGCAAACGCCCACCCATGCACCAGCCGCGTCAAACGCTAAACGCCACCCGCGCCTATAGCCGCGCTACGGAGGTTGATTGGCTCATGAATATGGATGTGGACGAGTTTCTGGTGGCAGATAGTCAGATCGCCTCACATCTCACGACCCTTCCCATTGAGACCCAATGCGCCCGCGCACGCCCAATGGAACTCCTCGCAGGGGGTGATCCGCAAACGCAGGCTGCGTTCAAAACCTTCATTCCCGCAGGCAAACAGCGCGAGCAGATCGTAGCAAACCTCTACCCCACGTTCGGCCAGCACCTCAAAGGCGGGTTTCTCAGCCATATCGCGGGCAAGATATTTGTGCGCACAGGCATCGAAGGCCTCAAGTTCCGCATCCACAACGCATTTCTCGACGGTGAGACAAACCCAAACCATATCGAGATGACCGATATTTAGCTTGTCCATTTCCACGCAACCGACTGGGACACATGGTACGCCCATTTCGGCTACCGCTTTGAGCAAGGCTCCTACCGCGCCGACCTTGGGCCCGCGCGCAGCCGTGAGCGTGGCGGCATCACCACCCATGAGCTGTTTACCATGATCAACGAGGAAGGCCTACGTACCTTCTTCAATGAGGTTTGCGCTGACACGCCTGCCCTGCGCGCGCGTCTTGAGGCAGCAGGACACCTGCACTGCACCAGGTTCCAATTTGACACATCATTGGCCAAAAATTTCCCAAACTTCGCAAATATTTGACGCTCCCCTCGCAAATTGCTATGCGCAGGGAACATGTGTCGCGGCAGGTGCCGCCCCTTGGGCCAATCGGGCCGACGCAAAAGCTGCCACGGGCCAAACAAGTGTCCGCAACTAACGGATACACATGACAAAATTTACCGATTTGAACCTGAACCCTAAGATCCTTAAAGCTATCGAAGAAGTGGGTTACGACACCCCTACACCGATTCAGGCAGGAGCCATTCCTGCAGCACTTGAAGGTCGTGACGTTCTGGGTATTGCCCAAACAGGCACTGGCAAAACTGCCGCCTTTACCATGCCAATGATCACAATGCTGGCCCGTGGCCGCGCCCGCGCGCGCATGCCGCGCAGCCTAGTGCTCTGCCCCACGCGGGAGTTGGCCGCACAGGTCGCCGAGAATTTCGACACCTACGCCAAGTACCTAAAACTGACAAAAGCACTGCTGATCGGTGGCGTTTCGTTCAAGGAACAAGACAAGTTGATCGACAAAGGCGTCGATGTTCTGATCGCCACACCTGGCCGTCTGCTTGATCACCAAGAGCGGGGCAAACTGATCCTCACTGACGTCAAAGTCATGGTTGTGGATGAAGCTGACCGCATGCTCGACATGGGTTTCATCCCTGATATCGAACGCATCTTCGGCCTTACGCCCTTCACACGCCAAACGCTATTCTTCTCCGCCACTATGGCGCCTGAGATTGAGCGGATTACCAATACCTTCCTCAGCAACCCCTTCCGCGTTGAGATGGCCCGTCAGGCGACAACGTCTGAGACTATCGAGCAAGGCGTGCTGATGTTCAAAGCATCACGCAAAGACCGCGAAGCGACGGAAAAACGCAATGTATTACGTGCCTTGATCGACGCCGAGGGCGACAAATGCACAAACGGCATCGTCTTTTGCAACCGCAAAATGGACGTAGATGCAGTCGCCAAGTCTCTGAAAAAACACGGCTATGACGCAGCGCCCATTCACGGTGACCTTGATCAAAGCCAGCGCACTAAAACACTGGACAGCTTTCGCGCCGGTGATCTGCGCTTCCTGATCGCGTCCGATGTCGCAGCACGCGGCCTTGATGTGCCCTCAGTAAGCCACGTCTTTAACTTCGACGTTCCAAGCCATGCCGAAGACTATGTTCACCGCATTGGCCGTACAGGTCGTGCAGGCCGTGACGGCAAAGCAATCATGATTTGCGTGCCGCGTGACGAGAAGAACTTTGAAGATGTGGAGCGCCTTGTTCAAAAAGAAATTCCACGCCTTGAAAACCCGCTGGGTGGTAACGCACCTGCCGAGGCAAAAGCCCCTGCAGCAAAGCCTGACGCAGGTACCAAGACATCAGACAAGCCAAGGCGCAGCCGCTCACGCAGCCGCAAATCCGATGAAGCTCCCAAAGTTGAGGACGCAGTAGTAGCGGCCCAAGCACCTGCTCTCGAAGAAGC
Source organism: uncultured Sulfitobacter sp. (assembly GCA_963934545.1). Classification (GTDB taxonomy): domain Bacteria; phylum Pseudomonadota; class Alphaproteobacteria; order Rhodobacterales; family Rhodobacteraceae; genus Sulfitobacter. The sequence goes on along the minus strand of CAWVZA010000090.1, from coordinate 7,488 downwards.
CAAGGCACCGCGCAAGTCCGCACCGCCAAAGGCCAATTCCCGCGCGATGGAAGCGCCTAAAGCCGCGCCTCTGACAGAGGTTAAGCATGAGCAAAACCCCGAGCCAAAGTCAGAGCCCCAAGCAAAGTCGGAAGCCGAGCCAAAGCAAGAAGCGCACAAAGCAGACGCGCCAAAGGACAACGATAACAATGATCGTCGCACCTCACGCTCTCGCGGTAGCCGCAGCAATAACAATGATCGTGGCGGCAACAACAAGCTCGTAGGCCTTGGTGATCACATCCCCACCTTCATCGAGCTGAGCTTTGCAGACCGCCCCAAAGACTAAGCCACTCCTATAAAACGAAAAAAGCCCCGCATATCCTGCGGGGCTTTTTTTGTATCTAGCGTGAGACCTGAGGCCCCGAATGGATCAGCTCAAGCGGCTCACCACAACGGTAACTTCAGGCTTTTTGCCAATCTCGTTCTGGCAAGACTGACGTGCAACTTTGCGCAGACCGTCATCCAGTGCCTTGTCATCGCGCAAGGTTTTTGCCCCTGTCCGACCAAGCCACTGACCAAGATCATGCTCGACCACATCGGTGAGCGTCGCTTTGCTCACGCCTTTTTCCGGCAGGCCCATGCTATCGACCCACGGATCACCAAGCGCCTCGTCATTTTCGTCCATCAAAACTGTGACAGTCATATGACCGTTGAGCGCCATGCGGATACGGTCCCGCACAACGCCATCCAGCGCGCCTACTTGGCATGAGCCGTCCAGATAAGTCCGACCCGTCTCAACATATTCCGCGACCTTGGGCGCGTTGCCTGACAGATCAATCATCATGCCGTTCACAGCCATCACGCCAGTATAGCCTTTGCCGTTCGCAATCTTCACATGCTCACGCAAATGACGGTGCTCTCCGTGCATCGGGATCACAGCTTGAGGCTTGATCAGATCGTGCAGTGTCTCGATATCAGGGCGGTTCGCATGGCCCGACACGTGATACTTGCCCGAGCTGTCGTCGATCACGTCCACACCAATCTCGGAGAATTGGTTCATGATGCGAATGACACCTTTTTCATTGCCTGGAATGGTCTTGGACGAGAAGAGGAACATGTCCCCCTCCTGCATCGTCAGGCCCATATACTTGCCCCGGGCTAGCTGAGCGGAGGCCGCACGGCGCTCCCCTTGCGATCCAGTCACAAGCAGCAACAAGTTCTCGCGCGGCACGTCACGTGCCTGCTCGGGGCTGATCGTTGGTGGGAAGTCCGTCAAAACACCTGTCTCAACTGAGGCTTCGACCATACGCTTCATCGCACGACCCAGCAGCACAACAGAACGTCCCGCACGTTGTCCCGCAACGGCAAGTGTTTTCACACGCGCCACGTTGGACGCAAATGTGGTCGCCACAACCATACCAGTGGCACCAGCCACCAGCTCGGTGATTGCGTCAGGCAACGTCGCCTCGGAGCGGCCAGCCTCTTGGCTGAACACATTAGTACTGTCACAGACCAACGCCTTGATGCCGTCCTTGGCAATCTCTTCGAACGCCGCAGGATCAAACGCTTCACCAACACCAGGTGTCAGGTCTACTTTGAAATCGCCGGAGTGCACGATACGGCCCGCAGGCGTATCGATGATCAAGGCAGAGCTTTCTGGGATCGAGTGCGAGATTGGCTGGAAGCCCACTTTGAACGGCCCCGCCTCAACCTGCTGCGGGAACGTACCCACAACTGTCACGGCATCGTCGGGGTGGTTATATTCAGACATCTTGCGCTTCGCGATATTGGCCGTGAACTTGCGCGCAAAGATCGGTGCTTGCAGACGGTCATATGTATGAGCGATGCCGCCGACGTGGTCTTCGTGTGCGTGGGTCACAAAAATCGCTTCAATCTGCTTTTTGCGCTGCACCAGCCAGTCGATGTCGGCGATGATCAAGTCAACGCCCGGTGAAGTGTCCATGTCAGGAAACGCCACACCAAGGTCGACAACAATCAGCCGCTCCTTGCCGGGTTTACCGTAGCCATAGACATAGGCATTCATGCCAATTTCGCCCGCCCCACCGAGGGGCAGGTAGATTAATCTTTCAGTGCTCATTCGCTCACTAATTCCTTGTTATATTTATGTATCACGGTCAGCCCGTGCATCGTCAAATCATCATGATATTCATCAAATAGCGCCTCGGCCTGCTGAAACAGCGGCGCGAGCCCGCCGGTGGAGATCACACGCATCTTGCGCCCGCGCTCCGCCTTTATCCGCGCGCATATCTCACGCACGAGGCCGATGTAACCCCAGAACACGCCCGATTGCATACAGGCCACAGTATTTGTCCCCACCACATGGGTCGGTTGTGTAATGTCGATATGCGGCAGCGCAGCGGCTGCATTGTGCAGCGCTTCTAAGCTGAGGTTCACACCAGGGGCGATTACCCCTCCGATATAAGCCCCGTCCGTGTCCGATACGTCGAAGGTCGTTGCCGTGCCAAAATCAACGATGATCAAGTCGCCACCATGCAGATCAAACCCCGCCACCGTATTCACCAAACGGTCAGGCCCTACCGCAGTGCCCGCATCGACACGCACGTCCACAGGCAGTGCACATTCTGGTTTACCCACAACCATGGGACGGGTGTTGAAATATCTATCTCCCAACACTCGCAGGTTCCACACAACCCGAGGCACCGTCGAGGAGATCACCATATCCGTGATCTCGGCATCAATATCGTTGAGCTTCATCAACGTGCTCAGCCACACGTAATATTGGTCAGCCGTGCGCTGCCATTCCGTGGCCGTGCGCCATGTGGCAATAAACTCGGTCCCGTTCCAAATGGAAAACACGGTATTTGTATTACCGCAATCAATCGCCAAGAGCATGATCCGCCCTCCCTAAGCTTTCAGAAATAGACATCCGCCGCTGTGATCGCCACGCGACCTTTTGCCGTGTTGAGGATGAGGTTACCGCTTGCGTCCACATCTTCAAAGACACCAATTGTCTCATCACGCATGGTACGTGCCGTCACAACCTCGCCGATCCGCGCCGCATGGGACAACCACGCTGTGCGAATAGGGCCAAACCCATATGTGGTGAATTGATCCTCAAGCCGCGCATAAGCGCTGGCAAGCGCATCCATAAACGTCTCAGGCTCGACACTCACGCCTGTCTCGCCGAGGACGCTGACCGGCGTCACGGCCCCCTGCTCAACCTGGGCTGAGCTAGGCGCATGAGCAAGGTTCACACCAATCCCAATAACCAAATTTTCGCCTACGGTCTCCAGCAGGATTCCCGCGACCTTACCGCCATTCAACAAAACATCATTGGGCCATTTGAGCGCAAAGGCATCTTCGCGACCTGTCACTGCGACAAAGGCCTCTCGCAACGCAAGGCTCGCCACAAAGCTGCGCAGCGCCGCATCCGCAGGGCTGCCCATACGGCGCATTATTAGGGTACCTGCAAAATTCCCATGCGGCGTAGACCACGAGCGCCCGCGCCGTCCGCGTGCTGCTGTCTGTTCAACCGCCAAAATCCAAGCAGGCCCTTGGAGCGTGGGGGCCATCCGCGCAGCCTCGGACAATGTGGAATCCAGCGTGTCAAAGACATGCCTTGAATAGCCATGGGGCCACTCAGCCAAGGGAGTGCTCAATTAACAAGCGTCGCTGCCGCCAAAGCTGCGGCACCTTCGATACCGAACATATTGACGATACCAACAAGCATCAGAGCTGCCGAGATAAACAAGAAGCCACCCACCAGACCATTACGGTTGTTGTCGAGGGCCTCACCTTTGTCAGAGCCAAACATCATGAAGAAAACGATGCGCAGGTAATAGTAAGCGCCAATAACCGAGGCCAATACGCCAGCAATCGCCAGCCATGCCAAACCACCTTCATAGGCCGCCCGCAAGACATAGAGCTTACCAAAGAAGCCGAGGAACGGCGGCACACCAGCAAGGCTGAACATCAACGCCCCAAGCGCATAGGCGCGCGCAGGATGGCTTTTTACATACATGTTAAGCGATGCGATATCCGTAACAGGCTGGCCGTCTTTTGCCATCAACAAGATAAAGGCAAACACGCCGATATTCATGGTCACATAGATTACCATATACACCAACATTGCCTGCACACCGAATACGGTGCCTGCTGCAAGGCCCATCAAGGCAAAGCCCATATGTGCAATGGACGAAAACGCCATAAGCCGTTTGATGTTGGTCTGGCCAATCGCAGCCACTGCTCCAAGAAACATGGAGAGGACAGACAGCAGTGCAACGATCTGTTGCCAGTCACTCACAGCGTTGCCGAATGCATCATGCAAGACACGGGCAAACAGGCACATAGCCGCCACTTTAGGTGCTGTCGCAAAGAAGGCCGTCACGGGTGTAGGCGAGCCTTCGTATACGTCCGGTGTCCACATATGGAACGGAACAGCAGACACTTTGAACGCCATGCCAGAGATCAAAAAGACAATACCAAACAACATGCCAAGCGACATATCACCCCCCTGTGCTGTGGTAATGATGCCCGAGAACAACGTGGTGCCCGAGTAGCCGTAAACCAACGACGCACCATACAGCAACAGACCAGAGGAAAGCGCACCAAGCACGAAGTACTTGAGGCCAGCTTCGGTTGATCTCACGCTATCACGGCGCAGCGATGCCACGACATACAACGCCAGAGACTGAAGCTCCAACCCCATATATAGTGCGATAATATCACCGCCGGAGACCATCATCATCATGCCGACAGCACTCAGCGCTACAAGGATCGGATACTCGAAGCGAAGCAAATCACGGTTCTTCATGTATCCTTCGGACATCAGCAAGACACAGGCCGCTGAAATCAGAATTGCGACTTTAGCAAAACGGGCAAATCCGTCGTTCACGAACATGCCGTTAAACGCCTGAACCGTTTCACCAGAACTGCCTGCCACCATCAGCGCCACAACAATCATCACAACAGCAATGGCCCAAAGGATTGGCCGCGCCAGCTTGTCCTGACCGCCGTAGGCCCCCACCATAAGCGCTACGATAGCGCCAAGGGCGAGAGTAATTTCAGGCAGGATCACTAGGATATAGTCAGTCATGTCTTTCGCCTTAATTATGGGCTTCGGCGGTGTGCATCACAGCCTCGGCTGCGGCAACGGCCGTATCATAGTTTTCAACCAGTGCCGCTACAGACGGCCCGATCACATCGAGGATAAGCGCAGGATAAATGCCCAGCAGCAGCGTCATCACCACAAGCGGCGCAAAAATCCATTTTTCACGCGCGTTCATATCGGTGATCGCTTTCAAGCTTTCCTTGATCAGATCACCCATAACCACGCGTCGATAGAGCCAGAGCGCATAAGCCGCCGAGAAGATCACACCAGTCGTCGCCACAGCAGCCACCCATGTGTTCACTTGGAACACTGCGATCAGCGTCAGGAATTCACCAACAAAACCGGAGGTGCCTGGAAGGCCAACGTTCGCCATTGTGAACAACATGAACAGCATCGCATACACGGGCATCCGGTTTACAAGACCACCGTAGGCATCAATCTCACGTGTGTGCATGCGGTCGTAAATCACACCAACCGCTAGAAACAACGCGCCAGAGATAAACCCGTGGCTAATCATCTGGAAGATCGCGCCATCAAGGCCCTGCTGGTTGGTTGAGAAGATACCCATCGTCACGAAACCCATGTGCGCAACGGAGGAATAAGCAATCAGCTTTTTCATATCTTCCTGCACCAGCGCCACAAGCGAGGTATAGACAATCGCAATAGCGGACATCCAAAGGATCAGCGGGCCAACCACTTCGGACCCGACAGGGAACATCGGCAGCGAGAAGCGCAGAAAGCCGTAGCCGCCCATTTTCAACAAGATCGCCGCCAGCACGACAGAACCCGCAGTCGGGGCCTGCACGTGGGCATCAGGCAACCACGTGTGCACAGGCCACATCGGCATCTTCACTGCAAAGCTGGCAAAGAAGGCTAGGAACATCAACGTCTGCATGCCACCCACAACCTGTACGCCCAAGAGACTAAAGCTCTCGGAGCCAAAGGTGTGGTTGAGCAGGCTTACTTGACAGCCGCCAATACAGGTCGTGCCCGCATCCGCAAACATTGCCACCATCGCCACCAACATCAGCACGGAGCCAAAGAAGGTATAAAGGAAGAACTTGAAGCTCGCGTAGATGCGGTTCGCCCCGCCCCAAATCCCGATAATCAGGAACATTGGGATCAGGCTCGCTTCAAACAACAGATAGAACAGGATCAGATCAAGCGAGACAAAAACACCGATCATCAATGTCTCAAGGATCAAGAACGCGACCATGTATTCCTTAACACGGACATTCACATCCCAAGACGCTGCAATCACCAGCGGCATCATGAACGTCGTCAACATCACAAACAGGATCGAAATCCCGTCCACACCAACGCGGTAGTTCAGACCCAAAAGCCACTCACCCTCATCGATAAGTTGGAACGCCGTGTTAGAGCTGTCGAACTGGAAGTACATCACAACAGAGGCGATGAACGTCATGCTCGTCGCAAACAGCGCCAGCCACTTTGCATTGCGCTGTGCTGCTTCATCATCACCGCGTAGGAACACAGCCAAAATCACGGCAGCAAACGCCGGAATAAACGTCACGATGGACAGAAGATTATTTTCCATCAGTTCGCTCCTCCACTCATCGTCATCCACGTAACAAGGATCGCGATCCCAATCACCATGGCGAAGGCGTATGTAAAGATATAGCCAGACTGCGCTTTACCAGCGAGGCGCGTGAAGAACGGGATGATCCCCATGGCAAGCCCGTTGAGGCCACCATCGATCACATTGCCATCGCCGCGCTTCCACAGAAAACGGCCAATCGCTTTGGCAGGCTGCACAAAGATAAAGTCGTAAAGCTCATCGAAATACCACTTGTTCAAGAAGAACTGGTATAGCGGCTTTTGCTGAGCCGCCAAACGCGCAGGCAACGTTGGGTTCCAAATGTAGAACCACATCGCCATGACAAATCCGAAAAGCATCGCAATGAATGGGCTAACCTTAACCCACTTCGGCGCGCTGTGTGCATCCTCCAGCACGGTATTACCTGGCGCAAAGTGCAACGCACCCTCCCCCGGTTTACCAGCAAAGCTGGCACCATGATGTGCGTCACCATGATCATCGGCTTTATCGCCACCATGACCATCTTCTGCACCATCAACCTTGGCCTCACCATCCACCGCCATTTCAGCCACGGGAATCCCGTAGAACTTGCCGACGTATTCGGCAGAGCCAAAGAAGCTCTTGTAGAACACCATACCAGAGAAGATCGCACCGATCGCAAGGACACCCAGCGGGATTAACATAACCATTGGGCTTTCGTGTGCGTGCTCATGCGTATGCTTGTCGCCGCGCGCCTCGCCATAAAAGGTGAGGAAAATCAGGCGCCATGAGTAGAACGACGTCATCGCTGCTGCCAGCACCAGCATCCAGAAGGCATACATGGCACCGCCACCCCACGCGCTCTCAATGATCGCGTCTT
>CAWVZA010000089.1:0-10516 GCA_963934545.1 uncultured Sulfitobacter sp. | reverse complement strand
CGTGCCGCGATCCTGAACGGCTTCACAGCTCTTGGTATACCGCGTACCGTGGCCAAAGGCTAACTCCGTCTGGGGTAAGGGATAGTCCGGCCGAAGGAAAATTTGTGCAACAAAGCCCCGTCAGGCCATACATGGCATTGCACAAAATGCCGAATTACAGAATTCGTAAGAAAAAAGATGGTAGCGACCCTTACGTTCGGATGCCATCCTTGAGACAAGGGGCTGATGGGTATCACTTCATTGAGAACCATGACTTTGTTTTCATTATGGACAACCTTCCATCTCTTGAACAAGCAAGAGCTTTTATAGGTGGCCTGAGACAGTATCAAAGTGACTACTGCCGCCTCGCAAGTTGATTGTAAGGAAGTCTCTGTAACTGGCTGGCTGTTGCCAATTCAAAGGAATGATTTGGTCTCGATACGATCAACTGGCTGCTTCAACAGCACATCAGGTAATGACACATCTCTGCAAAACTAATAAGTTCTTGTTCTTAAGTTGTATTTCTCATCGAATAACGGGTGATATGTTAAAGCCGTCTTCTGCGGCATTTAACATGGTTTCGCCTATAGACCATCAAACGCGTAAGAGCCGCCTCACATGGAAGCGGCTCTTATGCGTTCTTCAGCTAAGCTGTCTATTCAGCGTCTGTCGGACCTTCGCCGCCTTCATCTTCGTCACCCTGATCAGCAATCCATGCGACAGAGACAACAACTTCGTTCTTACCCGTATCAAAGACCTTCACACCGCCAGCAGAGCGTGAGCGGAATGAAATCCCCTCGACAGGCACGCGGATGGATTGGCCCTTGGAGGTGGCCAGCATGATCTGGTCGTCCATCTCAACTGGGAAGGAGGCAACGATGTCACCGCCGCGCATGGCTTTGTCCATCGCGATGACGCCCATGCCACCACGTCCGCGCAGCGGATAGTCATGGCTCGAGCTGAGCTTGCCTGCGCCACCAGCTGTAATGGTCAGGATCAGGTTCTCTGCCGCAGACATCTCGACATAGCGTTCGTTCGAGAAGTTTGGATCCGCAGGAGCTTCATCATCATCGGCCTCAACATCGTCGGCAAGACCTGCCATTGCGCGGCGCATCTTGAGGTAGGCCGTCCGTTCCTCAGAGGCAGCATCAAAGTGGCGGATGATCGACATGGAAACGACTTTGTCATCGCCGGATAGTTTAATCCCGCGCACACCAACCGAATTACGGCTGTTGAACACCCGTACGTCAGTCGCACGGAAGCGGATTGCGCGGCCCGAGTTCGTGGTCAGCATCACATCGTCATCATGGCTCGCGATGCGGGCGTTGATGAGGGTCGTGCCTTCATGCTCGTCCTCGAACTTCATCGCGATCTTGCCGTTGCGCATGACGTTGGTGAAGTCCGACAGCTTGTTGCGGCGCACGGTGCCTGCGGACGTGGCAAACACCACCTGCAAGTCGTCCCATTCCTTCTCATCGCGGTCCACGGGCATGATTGCCGCGATGGACACACCGACGGGGATCGGCAAGATATTTACGATAGCCTTACCCTTAGCCGTCCGGCTGCCTTGGGGCAGGCGCCATGTCTTGAGCTTGTAGACCATGCCATCGGTGGTGAAGAACAACAGCTTGGTATGCGTGTTGGCCACAAAGAGGGTCGTGACGACATCCTCTTCCTTTGTTGTCATGCCAGACACGCCTTTGCCGCCACGGCGCTGGCTGCGGAAGTCGGCCAAAGGAGTGCGTTTGATGTAGCCGCCCGAAGTGACGGTCACGACCATATCGGCGCTCTCGATCAGGTCTTCGTCGTCCATATCACCGGACCAGTCGACAATCTCGGTACGGCGCGGCACAGCGAAGAGTTCGCGTGTCTCGGCCAGCTCGTCGCGGATGATCGCCATGATGCGGTCACGGCTTCCGAGAATCTCAAGGTATTCTTTGATCTTGGAGGCCAGCTCTTCCAGCTCGGTGGTGACTTCATTCACACCAATCTGCGTCAGACGCTGCAAACGCAGCTCAAGGATCGCACGGGCCTGAATTTCGGACAGGTTGTACGTGCCATCTTCATTTGCCGTATGCGTAGGATCGTCGATCAGCGCGATATAGGGCAGGATGTCTTCGGCAGGCCAACGTCGGGTCATCAGCTTTGTCCGCGCCTCGGCAGCGTCGGCAGAAGAGCGGATGGTCGCAACAATCTCGTCAATGTTGGTCACGGCAACGGCCAGACCACACAAGATATGGCTGCGTTCACGCGCTTTGCGCAACAGGTGCGCTGTGCGGCGGGCAACAACTTCCTCGCGGAAGTCGATAAAGCACGTGAGAAAGCGGCGCAGGGTCAGCGTCTCAGGACGGCCACCGTTCAGTGCCAGCATGTTACAGCCAAAATAGGTCTGCATTGGCGTAAAGCGGAAGAGCTGGTTCATCACCACCTCCGCCGTCGCATCGCGCTTGAGCTCGACCACGACGCGCACACCGTTACGGTCACTTTCGTCCTGTACGTGGGCGATGCCTTCGATCTTCTTATCACGTGCTTGCTCGGCGATACGTTCGATCATCGTTGCCTTGTTCACTTGATAAGGGATTTCATCAATGACAATGGCCCAACGGTCTTTGCGGATCTCTTCAATGCGGGTTTTGGAACGCACGATAACAGAGCCGCGCCCCTCAAGGTACGCTTTGCGCGCGCCAGTACGGCCCAACATGATGCCGCCCGTCGGGAAGTCAGGACCAGGCACATATTCGATCAGGTCTTCAGACGTCAGATCGGGGTTCTCGATCAGCGCAAGACAAGCATCAATCACTTCACCAAGGTTATGGGGCGGAATGTTCGTAGCCATACCAACGGCAATACCGCCCGCGCCATTGACCAACATGTTCGGGAAGCGGGCAGGCAGGACAGTCGGCTCACGGTCCTTACCGTCATAGTTGTCTTGGAAATCTACGGTTTCTTTGTCGATATCCATGAGTAGAAATGCAGCAGGTTTATCCATCCGCACTTCAGTATAGCGCATCGCGGCGGCGTTATCGCCATCCATCGAGCCAAAGTTGCCTTGGCCGTCGAGCAGAGGCAGCGACATCGCAAAATTCTGCGCCATCCGGACAAGCGCGTCATAGATCGCTGAGTCGCCGTGCGGGTGATATTTACCCATCACATCGCCAACGCCGCGCGCAGATTTACGGTATGCTTTGTCGTGCGTGTTCCCTGCCTCGTGCATGGCATAAAGGATGCGGCGGTGAACAGGTTTCAGACCATCACGCAGATCGGGGATCGCACGTGAAACTATAACCGACATCGCATAGTCGAGATAGCTGGTGCGCATCTCGTGCTCAATCGTCACCGAAGGGCCGTCATACACGGGCCGCACGGGAAGGTTTTCGTCTGCGTTTTCAGGTGTTTCCGGCGTATCGGTCAAAGTCTGTCCCAGCTTGGCTGATGTCATCTATATCTTGGGCCCAAGTATAACGCGAAGCCCATATAAGGTGCAATCCTATTGCGCTCTGAAGACAAGTCCATTTCTGACCCTGTAAGTAAGGTGCTGTTTTAAAATAACAATATTTACTAACGTATTATGACGGCTGGTCGCATTGGAAACTGAGTGCCGCAGTCTCTGACGGCACGTTACTATTCTGTCTTCGGGGTCACGCTCTAAGGTGGTGGAAACACCCAAGGAGAGATGCCCATGCAACGCTTGCTCACGGATCACAAAACCATCACCACCACACGGCTGGAGGATGTCACGTCCGACACCTGCGGCGCAGGACAGGCGCGGCTGAAGCTGGAGAGTTTTGCGCTCACAGCAAACAATGTCACCTACGCAGCCTCCGGTTTTGCGATAGGCTATTGGCATTTCTTTCCCACAGGTGTTGAGGGTCAGGGGCTTGTGCCTGTTTGGGGCATCGCCGAAGTAACCGAGAGCCCAAATGATGATGTGGCTGTTGGGACGCGGCTTTACGGGTTCTACCCGTTGGCCGAGGAGCTGGTGATTGCGGTGCAGGCGGATGGCCATGGCGGATTTGTTGATGCAGCGGCCCACCGCGCAGAATTGCCTGCCGTCTACAACCGCTACACACTTGTGCGCAGTGGTGACGCCTCAGAGGACCATATGCGCGCACTTTTGCAACCGCTGCTCGCTACATCCTACCTGCTATACGACTGGCTAATGGACAATGATCGCTTTGGTGCGGACCAGATCATCATTGGCAGCGCCTCGTCAAAGACAGGGCTGGGTCTGTGCAAATACCTCGCGGAGCCAGCGGAGCGCGCCTATGGCATCATTGGTTTGACGTCGGATCGAAATCGCAGCTTTGTTGAAGGGTTAGGCGCTTGTGACCAAGTGCTGACTTATGACGAGATCGCTCAGTTGCCACTGCGATCATCCGTCTATGTCGATATGTCCGGCAATGGCGCTGTGAAAGCCCAAGTGCATAGCAGGCTTGGCGTACACCTTAAGCATTCCTCCGCCGTTGGGATCAGCCATTGGGAACAGTTCAACCCGCAAAACGAGGTCGAAGGCGTGAAGCCGCAGTTCTTCTTTGCGCCTGCTCAGATCGCAAAGCGGCGCGAGGAATGGGGCCCCGGAGTGATGAAAAAGCAGATCACGCAAGCATGGAAGCGACTGGCCGCTGATGCGGGAAGTTGGCTCGATGTCAAAGTCCATAACGGCATTGGTGAAGCGGCGGGCATCTACACATCACTCGCGGACGGCACCGCCAACCCGCGAGACGGGCATATCATCACACTTTAAGTGCTGATCAGGCGGAGCAGCTTGCTCCGCCCAACACGCAGAACTTTGCGCAATGGGGATGGCTGAGCGCCACATCGCGCTCAGCCTCGGCAAGGGTCTCACCAAGCTCAAATTCGGGCGCATAGGGCAGCAGAGTGCACGCCAGCACTGCGAGTTTGGATGCGCCGCGGCGTTTGACCACCATGCGAGAGGAGGAGCACATCACGGCGTCGGGGGACTTGTCCAGAATGCCCCAACACGCTGTAGTGATTTCGGGCACTTCCACAGCTTCATCCATTTCTGGAAAAAGAACAGTCATCGCAGGGTCATACGCATCAATCTTAAAGCCATGTGTGGCGTAGAACCGCGCATATCCTGCGCGGCTGTCTGTGTCTGTATCCCCAAACATAGAGCGGCCCGCGACAGCCATCGTAAAGCCGTTCTCAGAGAGCCACATCATGCCCGTCACAGTCTTGTCAAACGCACCTTTCCCACGCTCTGCATCGTGCAAATCTTGGCTATAGTGATCCACCGAAATCCGTAGCGTCAGCTTATCAGGGTAGGCTTCTTGTAGGCGCAGCAACCCTTCGCGCATTTTCTTACGCATCATCGGCAGCATTGCATTGGTCAGGATAAGGACATCGTATCCGCGTTCCAAGGACGCCTCGGTGATCTCGATCATCTGAGGATTCATAAAGGGCTCACCGCCCGTAAACGCGATCTCGTTCACGCCCCAAGCTCGTGTCTCAAGTTGATCAAGATACGTGCGGACCTCATCAGCGGTGATATAGACCAGCGCATCATTGGTCGGGCTCGACAGAATGTAGCAATTCGCACACTCGATATTGCAAAGGGTGCCAGTATTGAACCAAAGCGTCTGAGGATTGCTCAGCGCCACTGTGGCACGCGGCTCACCTTTCGCCGTAAGGCTTGGGTCCTGAAATTTCCCGTGATTGGCCAATGGAATATCTTTCATCTGCGTGATCTCTTTCGGAGCGGTTTTCTGTTTGCGTATTGGGTAGGACATTGCACGGGTCAAGAAAAGACCCTGTCACTGGATGCACGCTCTTGTGAACATCAAATATATAAGTATGGTTGCGCTAACATTTTGAATGGAGCGCCAGCCAACACCAAGTTTGGCGGTGCCAAGCGCGCGTTGGCGCGATACACTCATGCTTGCGCGGCGTTGGCATAGCGCACAGAAATAAAGGCGATACTCATGGTTTCACGCGTCATTCCTGTTGATTTGTTTGATCTCGTCATCTTTGGCGGTACCGGAGATCTTGCCCGACGGAAAATCTTGCCAGGTTTGTTCCGCAGGTTCTGCTCAGGCCAAATGCCAAGTGATGCACGTGTAATCGGTGCCGCCCGCAGTGATCTTGATACACAAAGCTACCGCGAAATGGTGCGCGAGGCTGTGAAAGAGTTCGGTGGGGATGCCAAAATTGACCCAGATCAGCTGGATGCATTTTTGGGCCAGTTGGAATACGTAGCGATTGACGCATTGGGTGAGCAGGGCTGGTCCGAGCTGCAAGAGCTAATGGCCGGCACTGATCGCGTGGAGGCTTATTACTTCTCGGTCGCCCCCGCGCTTTTTGGTGACATTGCCGAGCGGCTTCAAAAATGGGGCATGGCCGATGAGCGCGCGCGAATTGTTGTTGAAAAGCCTTTTGGCCGCGATCTTGAGACGGCCCGCGCACTGAACAAAACACTAGCCACGTATTTTAACGAAGATCAAATTTACCGCATTGATCACTACCTTGGCAAAGAGACGGTGCAAAACCTCATGGCTGTCCGCTTTGGCAACATGCTGTTCGAGCCTCTTTGGAACAGCCAATATGTCGATCATATCCAGATCACAGTGGCCGAAACCGTTGGTGTTGGTGGACGGGGTGAATACTATGACAAATCGGGGGCCATGCGCGATATGGTGCAAAACCACCTGATGCAGCTTTTGTGCCTCATCGCAATGGAGCCGCCTGCGCGTTTTTCGCCCGATGCTGTGCGGGATGAAAAGCTGAAGGTTATTCGCGCCCTTGATCCTGTGGCACCCTATCACATTGTGCGCGGCCAATATCAGGCAGAACCGTGCAACGAGGCGGAAAACCCGGGCTACCGAACGGCAGTGGACAATCTGCGCTCGCAGACCGAGAGCTTTATCGCCTTGCGGGCCGAGATCAGTAATTGGCGTTGGGCAGGCACCGCGTTTTATCTGCGCACGGGCAAGCGGATGGCGCAGCGTTACTCAGAAATTACAGTGGTCTTCAAAGACACACCTCATAGTATTTTCGAGAAAGATGCAGGCCGCCACCGCAATGTACTGTCTATCCGCCTACAGCCTGACGAGGGTATTACGCTTGGTGTGACGATAAAAGAACCGGGTCCGGGGGGGATGCGTCTGATTGATGTGCCACTTGATATGTCCTACGCCGAGGCGATTGACGCCAATGATGTAGAGCACGTCGATGCATACGAGCGCCTGATCATGGATGTCATCCGTGGCAACCAGACATTGTTCATGCGCGGTGACGAAGTTGAAGCTGCGTGGGCGTGGACAGATCCGATTATTCAGGGCTGGGAAACGCGCAATGATGTGCCAAAGCCTTATGACCACGGCACAACTGGTCCTACGGATTCAGCCGAACTTTTGCGCCGCGAAGGGCGTGCTTGGCGGGAGGTAACTGTATGAATATGATTGAGTATCCATTGCCCAGCGAGATGTTGCATGATGTTGCGGGCGCACTTGGCGAGGCGTTGCGCCATGCATTGGCTGCGCAGCCCAGCGTTAGCTTTGCCGTACCGGGTGGTACGACCCCTGGACCCTTGTTTGACGTGCTGAGTGCAATCGATCTCGATTGGTCACGGGTTCATGTCTTGTTGACTGACGAGCGGTGGGTGCCTGAGAGTGATCCACAGTCAAACGCCGCTTTGATCCGCGAACGCTTGATAACCAATAAGGCGCGCCACGCTGCGTTCACGCCATATTTTGCGCCTGACGCCTCGATCACATCAGCAGCAGCGAGTTTGAGTGAGCAGCTGTCTGATCTACTGCCCATAGACGTCCTGCTGTTGGGCATGGGTGCGGACATGCACACAGCGTCATTGTTTCCGAATTCCGTGGGTCTGAAAGAGGCTTTGGCCCCAGATGCGCCGATGTTTTTGCTAGTCACTGTTGCAGGGCAAAAGGTGCAACGCTTCACTCTGACGGGACCTGTGCTGCGCGCGGCCCGCAGCACACATGTATTGATCACTGGCGCGGGCAAACGTGACGCCCTAGGTGTGGCCCAAACGCTGAGTGAGGCCGACGCCCCGATCCAGACCGTATTGCCTAACGCTACAATCCATTGGAGCGCATGATGAACAACTGGGACACCCTAAAGGCACACCATAAAGCGGTTAAAGATCGCACCATTGCCGAACTTTTTCAGACACCGGAGCGTGTGACAAAATTCACGGCCCAAGCGGGCGATATGTACTTCGACTTCTCCAAAACCAACATTGACGGGGATACCTTCGGGGACCTGATAAACCTTGCCCGTGACGCTGGGGTTGAAGCGCGCCGTGACGCAATGTTTTCTGGTGAGAGGATCAATGAAACCGAAGACCGCGCCGTTTTGCACACAGCGCTGCGTAATATCGATGGCGCGCCCGTCATGCTCGACGGTGTTGATGTGATGGAGGAAGTGCAAGCCACACTCAAATCCATGCGCCGCTTTGCGGATGACGTGCGTGATGGAGACTACACCGATGTTGTGAACATCGGTATCGGGGGCTCTGATTTGGGTCCTGCGATGGCAGTCGCAGCACTTGCCCCTTATCATGATGGTCCGCGCTGTCATTTTGTCCGAAATGTGGATGGTGCTGATATTGCGGATACATTGCGTGGTCTTGATGCTAAAACCACGTTGGTAATCGTGGCCTCCAAAACCTTCACAACAACCGAGACGATGACCAATGCGTGCACTGCACGGGCATGGATGCAGGATCACGGTGGCAATCCCAAGCGCCAGTTTGCCGCCCTGAGCAGCTCAAACGAGAAAACCGTGGCCTTTGGTATAGATCCCGCGCAGGTGTTCGGGTTTCAGGATTGGGTTGGCGGGCGCTATTCGGTGTGGGGACCTATCGGACTGTCCTTGATGATTGCAATCAGCCCAAAGGGGTTCGATGCATTTTTGCGGGGTGCGCAAGCGATGGACACCCATTTTCGCGCTGCCACACTAGAAGAAAACATGCCTGTTTTGCTCGCTCTGGTCGGGATTTGGCACAACCAGATTTGTGACTACGCGAGCCGTGTCGTGCTGCCCTATGACGAGCGGCTCAACCTCTTGCCAAGCTATCTTCAACAGCTTGAGATGGAATCCAATGGCAAAGGGGTGATGCGCAACGGAGAGACAAGCCCACGCCATACAGGACCTGTCGTTTGGGGTGCTGCGGGCACCAATGGACAACATGCATTCTACCAGCTCATCCATCAAGGCACGCGTGTCATCCCCTGCGAACTTCTGCTAGCCGCCGAGGGGCATGAGCCGGAGTTGGCGCATCATCATCACCTGCTTGTTGCAAACTGTTTCGCGCAGTCAAAAGCGCTGATGCAAGGGCGTGATATTGTCGAGGCCCGCGAGATTGCCGCCAAGCAGGGTTTCAAGGATGCGGAGCTGGAACACCAAGCACGACACCGTGTTTTTCCGGGCAACCGTCCATCTACCACACTGCTATACCCGCAGCTCGACCCGTTCACACTTGGTCAGATCATCGCTCTGTATGAGCACCGCGTCTTTGTCGAAGGGGTAATACTTGATATTATCTCGTTCGATCAATGGGGGGTTGAGCTTGGCAAAGAACTTGCCACGTCGCTTCTGCCAATCGTCGATGGTACTCAAAAGGCCTCCGCCGAAGACCCGTCAACAGCAGCGATGATAGATTTTATCCACCGCCACACCGTCTCGTAGCGCCTACATCATATCAGGAGCGCGGCCCACATGGTTGGCCAGTCGCGCGACTGTTAAGCCCTGTACGATGATTGAAAAGATGACCACGACGTAGGTGCATGTCAGGATAAGTGGCTTCCATTCGCTGTCAGGCAGCGAGAGCGCAAGGGCGACCGAGATACCACCCTTGAGCCCGCCCCATGTCATGATGGGAATGACGCCTGCATTAAAGCTGCGGAAGGGGCGTAGGATGCTGATCGGCACAGCCACGGCAACAAATCGCGCCAAAAGAGCCAACGCAATCGCGGCAACGGCCGTCAGCAACACATCATCGTCAAACGCAATCGCAAAGACTTCAAACCCGATCAACAACCTCCATACCGAGTACAGAAATTATAGCAGCATTCAGACAAAAGGGGGAGTTTTCACACAGCCTCTCCGCATTGTGTGACTTCACCCACCATCTGATTTTGCGGTTGCGGCGAAAGTCCGCAATGAGTGGCCGCACTGCAGCATGATCGAGGCGGGGCAATGGCAGCTTTGGGCCGCCCTTGAAGACGGCGCAGCCTTCGCGGCATAACTTCCTATCCGGGCATCGCCTGGGACTTAGGCAGGGCCGGATCCATAACATCCCAAGGCTGTGCGCTTTTTACAAAGATGTCACGACTGGGGGTGTACCAACTCGGATCGTCCAGACTTCCTGCATAAATCACGATCGCTCCCTCTCCAGTGCCGTTTACTAGGAACAAAGGCGACCCGCATGAAGCACAGAAGCCCCGGCGCATGGCATGCCCACGATCAGCCGGGCGTTCAAACCAGCTTGGCTCACCCATTTCGATCTTGAAGTCGGATTGTTTGACCAGAACTGCGGGGAAATAGGCACCCC
>CAWVZA010000088.1:0-10690 GCA_963934545.1 uncultured Sulfitobacter sp. | reverse complement strand
TTGCAGCTTCTGCAGCCGCAGCCGAGGCATTTGCGCCAGCGCACAGGACAGTGACATCGCCCAAAGCTGCAGCAGCAGTTACGGCTTTTGCGGTTGCATCAACGGCCAATGCGCCATCGGTGACTTCACCAATCAAAAGAACAGCCATTATACAGCCCCCGCTTCTTTAAGTTTCTCAACCAGTTCATCCACGGAACCAACAATGATACCAGCAGCACGGGTCTCAGGTTCGGTTGTGGTGACAACTGTCAAACGAGGTGTGACGTCAACGCCGTAATCAGCCGGTGTCTTTTCATCCATTGGCTTTTTCTTGGCCTTCATGATGTTTGGCAAAGACGCATAGCGCGGCTCGTTCAAGCGCAGATCAACTGTGACGACGCTTGGCATCTTCACTTTGATTGTCTGAAGGCCGCCATCAACTTCGCGGGTCACAACGGCGCTGTCACCGTCGATGTCCAACTCGGATGCGAATGTTCCTTGGGACCATCCCAAAAGCGCAGATAACATCTGACCAGTCGCGTTCATGTCGTTATCGATGGCTTGCTTGCCACAAAGAACCAGACCTGGCTGCTCTTCGTCGACAACTGCTTTCAGCAGTTTTGCAACGGCCAAAGGCTCAATATCAGTGTGAACATCGTCAGCGGCAATGATCAGGATCGCGCGGTCAGCACCCATAGCGAGGGCCGTGCGGAGCGTTTCCTGTGACTGCTTAACACCAATGGAAACGGCGATGACTTCATCAGCCTTACCAGCTTCGCGCAGACTGATCGCCTCTTCGACGGCGATTTCGTCGAACGGGTTCATGGACATTTTGACGTTAGCGAGATCGACACCGGAACCGTCCGCTTTTACGCGCACTTTTACGTTATAGTCGATCACGCGCTTTACAGGTACGAGCACCTTCATGAGCGATTATCTCCCTAGTTGCGACTCAGGCCCAGCGTGGGCCAGTCAGTAAATCTATCACATCTCTAACGAAGGGTGCCTTCGCAAAACAGGGCAAAATCGCCGCATGAGAAGAGAGGCACGTCACGTTACATGTATTTGCCGTTGATTAGCGCAAGAATGTTACGCAGGTGTTTCAGCGGATTTGTCTGGATCACCGGTTCGCACCTGGAACCCACAGCACGTCGTCCTTGCCACCATTGTTTGCCACACGCGCCGCGACAAAGAACCAGTCGCTAAGGCGATTGAGGTAGCGGATAGCGGCTTCGTTGACCGTCTCTTGGGTCGCAAGCTCGGTCGCCAAACGCTCTGCGCGACGTGCAACGGTGCGGCAGACATGCAGATTGGCGGCCAGCGCTGTGCCACCGGGCAAGATAAAGCTGCGCAGCGGTTCAAGATTAGCATTCATCACGTCAATCTCTGCCTCCAAACGGTCAACTTGGGCCGGGGCCATGCGCAGAGGCGGGTACTCCGCTGTTGCGTCTTTCTCCATGTTGGGGCGGCACAGGTCTGCGCCGAGGTCAAAGAGGTCATTCTGGATGCGTGACAACGCATCATCGGTCTCGCCCGTAGCGCTTAACCGTGCAACGCCGACAAAACAGTTCAACTCGTCTGATGTGCCATATGCCTCAACGCGTACATCATGTTTGGCCACCCGTGCGCCATTACCCAAGGCTGTGTCACCGTTATCACCAGTACGGGTATAGATTTTGTTGAGAACAACCATGATTTATCCTTTGACGAAATAGACGTAGATGACAATCAGGATCACTGCGATGAATTGCAGCCCGATCCGCCAGCGCATGAGTTTGTTCGAGTTGGCTTTGTTGAATGCACCGCCGCTCGCGAAGCCGCCCAATCCCATGACCAGAACAACAACCACCGCAAGCACGGCGATGATAACAAGAATGAAGAATGGATCGCCCATAGGTTAGCTCCCGTTTGCTGTTGGCATGCGATGTAGCGGGCGGGCGCGCCTGTGCAACCCCTTTATCTGCTCAATACGCGGTCAAGCATACGTGTGGGGAGGATACGGCGCATGAAACCCCCTAAATGTGCAGGTGTTGTAACGTAATACCGCGCACGTGGGCGGGGAGATTCCACAGCATGGATCAGCTTTTTTACAACCGCTTCGGCAGGGAGCTCATACTTGTCTTTTGCGTTTTCGCCATAAAGGCGCTGCGCCAGTACCGTTTCGTATTGATCAGCACGGGCGGAGTTCTCCCAATCAATCCATCGCTCGAAATGCGGAATGGAATTGGCACGAATTTTGGACGTAATCGGGCCGGGCTCGATCAGAATCGGGTGTACGCCTGTGCCCTGCATCTCAAGACGCAGAGTGTCTGTCAGCCCTTCGAGTGCGAACTTGGTGGCCGTGTAGGCACCGCGCCACGGCATCGCTACATGACCTAGGATAGAGGAGCATTGCACGATGCGGCCATGCCCTTGGGCGCGCATGATAGGAATGATTGCGTTGGTCAGAGTGTGCCAGCCAAAGAAGTTGGCCTCAAAAATCTCGCGCAGCGCCTCGGTCGGCAGGTCCTCTACGGCGCCTGGAGTGGCATGGGCACCGTTATTGAATACCGCATCAAGTGTGCCACCCGTATCTTCGAGCACATCCGCGAGGGCCGTAATGATGCTATCCGCGTCGGTATAGTCTATACGCGGGCTGTCAAAACCTTCGTCGCGCATACGCGCACAATCAAGCTCTTGGCGGCAGGCCGCATAAACATGCCAGCCCCGTTCACGCAGGCCATACGCAGCCGCATAGCCAATGCCAGAGGAACAGCCGGTGATTAGAATTTTACGAGTGGTCATGAAAAAAGGCCCCAGTGGTGTCTGAGGCCTCAAATGCGCTGTTTCAGTAAGATTAGCAATCGCCTTGGCGATATCAGCCCGAAGTGAGCAAGAAATCGGCCATCCAACCTGCTTCGCCGCCATCGACGGGCTGCATACGGACCCAGCCATCACCATTGTCTTCAAGAATACGCACTTCGACACCGCGTGTAAGTTTGCTGACTACGCCGTAATTTGTGGAAGGGCCGCCGCGTACATTTACGCGATTGCCCGACACTTTGCGCACGTCGGCATCAACACTTACGCCGTTGGTGTTGGTTGTTGCGATCAAACTTGGCAGGATAATCTGCGGTGTTTCCGTGCTGTCAATAATCTGGGCTGTGGGTGCTGTTTGGGTGGTGGCTGCATCTTGGGCGTCAGATACATTTGTAAGATTAAGGGCGACGCGCGTCACGCTAGGTGAATTACTGATTTTGGTAATCGACTCGGTGTTTGCAGTCACAACTGGTGCGGTTTCTTCGACTTTCGCTTCTGCAACCTGTTCGGTTTTTGGTGCGTCTGCTTCGGCCATACGGGCGCTTGCAGGTTCAAAGTCCTAACCGCCGCTCATCTCGTAGAAGGCGAAGGTCAGAAACCCGAACGTCAAAAGGATAAATGTTTTCATAGTCTCGGCTCCAGCAGCATCTTCAGAAACCGAACGTCCGGCCTCACCCTGAGGTTCCCTAGCAGTATTAACGATTCGATTTTAGGGGAAAAATGAATATATTTTGGGCTCTGTACAAAGGTCACATCTTACAAAATAGGATGCGTTAAACGCAACGCGGACGCTTGTCGGCTGTTCTTAGCATCGCTACACAACGCATATGTCAGATATCAAACCACCAGTGCCGCCTCGTCACGAGGAAACCTCCGAACCGTTGCGCCGCGCGCTTGGGGATCGCTACCTTACCTATGCGCTCAGCACGATTATGCACCGTGCATTGCCAGATGCGCGAGACGGGTTGAAACCTGTGCACCGCCGCATTCTCTATGCGATGAGCAGGCTCAAGCTGAACTCGACGGGTGGTTTTCTGAAGTCAGCCAAAATTAGTGGCGACACGATGGGTGATTTCCACCCCCATGGTGATGCTGCGATTTATGATGCGATGGCGCGTTTAGCGCAGGACTTTAACGTCCGCTATCCGCTGGTCGATGGTCAGGGTAACTTTGGCAACATCGACGGCGATAACCCTGCTGCGTCTCGTTATACCGAAGCGCGTATGACGGCAGTCGCCGAGGCGATGCTTGAGGGGTTGAACGAGAACGTTGTGGATTTCCGCGACAACTATGATGGTCGCCTGACAGAACCATCCGTGCTTCCTGCGCAATTTCCTAATTTGCTGGCTAACGGCTCAAGCGGGATCGCGGTGGGCATGGCCACGAATATTCCGCCGCACAATATATCCGAGCTTTGCGACGCCTGTATCCATCTTATCAAAACGCCTGATGCGCGTGATGACACGCTGTTGAATTTCGTTCCCGGCCCTGACTTCCCCACAGGTGGCGTTATCGTTGAGCCGCCAGAAAATATCGCGACGGCCTACCGCACTGGTAAAGGAGGCTTCCGCCTGCGCTGTCGTTGGGAAGTTGAGGACATGGGGCGCGGCCAGTGGCAGATCGTCGTTACCGAAATCCCCTATCAGGTGCAAAAGTCCAAGCTGATCGAGAAGATTGCCGAGGCGATCCAGCTCAAGAAGATACCGATCCTAGCTGACGTGCGCGACGAGAGTGCCGAAGACGTGCGTATGGTGTTGGAGCCGCGCTCCAAGAATGTTGATCCCGAAGTGCTCATGGGGATGATGTACCGCTACTCCGATCTTGAGGTACGCTTCTCGCTCAACATGAACGTGCTGATCGACGGTGTGACGCCGAAGGTGTGCTCGATGAAGGAAGTGCTGCGCGCTTTCCTTGATCACCGCCGCGAAGTGCTGGAGCGCCGCTCGCAGCACCGTATGGAAAAGATCGACCACCGTTTGGAGGTGCTTGAGGGCTTTATTGTTGCCTTCCTCAATCTTGACCGCGTGATCGACATTATCCGTTATGATGATGAGCCGAAGGCTGCGCTTATGCGCGAGGACTGGAGCAAAGACCACGTCCGCGCCATGGATGAAAAGGATTACGTCTCGCCGTTGGTGGGCGATGGAGAACTGTCTGAGGTTCAGGCCGAAGCGATTCTGAACATGCGCCTGCGCAGCCTGCGCCGTCTGGAAGAGCTCGAATTGCTGCGTGAGCAGTCCGAGCTGATGGAAGAGCGTGCGGGTCTGGAAGATTTGTTGGAGACGGAAAGCCTCCAGTGGGACAGCATCACAGCCCAGCTGCGTGAGACGAAAAAGCAGTTTGGTAAGATGTACGATGGTGGTACGCGCCGCTCGACCTTTGCCGAGGCTGGTGAGATTGAGGATGTGCCGCTGGAAGCGATGATCGACCGTGAACCGATCACTGTTGTCTGCTCACAGATGGGCTGGATCAGAGCTATGACAGGGCACATTGATCTGACGCGTGAGTTGAAGTTCAAGGACGGCGATGCCTCACGCTTTGTCTTCCATGCGGAGACGACAGACCGCCTGCTGGCGTTTGGCAGTAATGGGCGATTCTATACGATTTCTGGTGCCAACCTGCCGGGTGGACGCGGCATGGGCGAACCTTTGCGCCTGATCGTTGATCTGCCAAATGACGTACAAATTGTAGACCTCTTTATTCACCGGCCCGATGGCAAATTGCTGGTGGCCTCTTCTGCGGGGGACGGCTTTATTGTGCCTGAGGCTGACGTGGTCGCACAAACCCGCTCCGGCAAGCAGGTCTTGAACGTGCGTGGTGAGACGCATGCGCTTATCTGTAAGGCCGTGCAGGGCGATTGCATCGCGACAGTGGGTGAGAACCGCAAAGTGCTTGTTTTTGATATTGAAGAACTGCCCGAGATGGGCCGAGGTAAGGGTGTGCGTCTACAGAAATACAAGGATGGCGGGCTGTCTGATGCGACCACCTTCACCCGCTCCGAGGGGTTAAGCTGGCTTGACCCCGCAGGGCGCACAAGGACTGAAACAGCGCTGGACGAGTGGGCTGGTAAACGTGCAAGTGCGGGCCGCATGGCGCCGCGTGGTTTCCCGCGTGACAACAAGTTTAACTGAGACAATACCACCGCCCGTTCCCGAACAGGGGATGGGCGTCTGGTTTGTGGGCAACCGCTCCGCGCTCTTTTGGCTCGCGCTCAAGTCAGGGTTCTGGACGGTCCTGACGCTTGGGTTTTATCGTTTCTGGATGAAGACACGGCTGCGGCGCTGGTACTGGTCGTCGATCAGACCCGGTGGGCATCCGTTGGAATATGTGGGCGATCCGCTGGAAAAGCTGCTTGGGTTTTTCATCGCGGTGGTAATCCTAACCTTCTATATCGGCATCGTGAACCTGCTGCTGATGTTCGTGAGCTTTTCGGTCTTCCAAAGTTCCTTTGTTGGCTATTTTGCTAGCGCCCTTGGGGTGATCCCCGTTTGGTTTTATGCGCAATACCGTGCGCGGCGTTATGTTCTGGGGCGTACACGCTGGCGCGGGGTACGGTTCGGGCTTGAGGCGGGGGCGTGGGGCTATGCGTGGCGCGCGCTGGTGCATTGGGTCATCACGATCTGCACGGCTGGTATATTGTGGCCGCGCATGACGTTTTGGTTGGAAAAATATAAAACGGATCGCACCTTCTTCGGCTCGGCCAAGTTGGTGCAGGGCGGTCGCTGGCAGATGCTGATCCCCGCCGCCATGCCATTTGCTGTAGGTGTGTTGGCGCTGGGCGTGCTGCTGGTTTGGATGATCTACCTTGCACCGCTCCTCCCACAAGGAGACCTTTTGACAGTAAGCGATTGGATCGAGGGAGTGTTCAGCTCTAGCGAGCTTCAATCGGAGCTTTTTTGGATTGATTTGCATATGGCATGGCGCGTATTCGCATTGATTCCGGTGACGCTACTGCTGATCTACGGGATGGTACACTACCGGTTTGTGAGCAAACGCATACTCGCTGATCACAAGCATACCGAGGGGGTGCAGATGCGCTCAAACCTGAACGGTCTGCGGATTTCCATGATCTATGTATTGGGTACGACGATCGCCTATACCATTCTGTTTTTTGGTATTCTTGCGATTGTTGGACTTGCGATTGGCCTGCTTGGGCCAGAGGCCCTCTTTGAGGCGCAGACGGGCATCGCCGATCCGTTTGGGGAGTTGCCACGCTGGCTCTCGCTCACAATTATCGCAGCGTTGTATCTGTCGGTTTTCCTTTTCTGGAGCGTGCTGCATCACGCCTTTGTCACCTTCCCGCTGATGCGTCATATGGCCGTCACGCTAAGCCTTGTGAACATCGCTGGGTTGGCAGGAGTAAGCCAGCGTGAGCGTGACGAATTTGCCGAGGCTGAAGGCTTTGCTGAAGCATTGGATTTGGGGGCGGCGATATGACGATGTCTCCTGACGTCCCGCAAACAATTTCCGGAGTTCGCCTCTATGACGCCCGCTCCAGTTCGTATTTTGATGGGGATGCACCTGTCCCACGCAATGTGACACTTATGGTGGATACAAATGCGCGTGTTCTTGAAATCGGGTTTCCCGCGCAGGAGATGGCGAACGTGCGCTGGCCGTTCGAGGAAATTCGTCAACTTGAGGACACGGCGGGGCGCGAAGGGGTGATCTTGCGCTGGACTGGTGATCCGCGGGCGCGCTTTCATCTGCGCAATGCAGACGTGCTGCACCATCTTGATCGGCTAAATGTCAGTGCGCCGCCAAAAGGGCGCGGGCGCTTGGCTGCTTGGGCCTTCGCTGCTGTCGCTGCTGTGACGCTTCAGATAGGCGTATTGGTGCCACTACTCGCTGACCGCTTAGCGACCTTTTTGCCTCCCGCGGGGGAGCGTGCGCTGGGCGAGGCGACATTCGGGCAAATTCGTCAGGCGTTAGCGGGCACTGGTCTGCCGCCGTTGCTGACATGCGATGACAGAGAAGGGCTTGCGACGCTAGAGACGATGCTGGTTGCGCTGGGCGTTGAACGGGACACGGATGATGCGGTAAAAGTCTTTGTGCTGGATCATGAGATGGTCAACGCCTTTGCACTCCCTGGTGGCTATGTCGTGTTCTTTCGCGGGATGATTGATGCGGCCGTGAGCCCGAATGAGATTGCCGCCGTTCTGGCGCATGAGGTGGGCCATGTGGAAAACCGTGACCCGACGCGTCACGCACTGCGATCTGCTGGATCGATTGGGATATTGGGCCTGCTCTTTGGTGATTTTGCAGGTGGTGCTGCGGTTTTGTTTCTGACGGAGCAGGTGATCAGCGCCAGCCACAGTCAAGGTGCGGAAACAGGTGCGGATGAGTTTGCTTTTGTTGCGTTGGAGGACGCTGGTGTGTCGCCCGCCGCTCTGGGAGATATGTTCGAGCGGTTGCGTGAGAAGTATGGGGATACCGAGGGGGTCGTCGCCCATTTTGTAAGCCATCCTACTCTTAGCAGTCGCATTGACCGCGCACGTGATGTCGCACGTGCAGAGGGCGCTTATGGTGAGATCGTGAGCGAGGATGAATGGCGCGCGCTTAAAAACGTCTGCACCACTAACCTTTTACCGCCCAAGTCTGACTAAACAGGCTCTGCTGTCATCCAGACACCGCCATCTTGCCGCAACGTGATCAGCATCTTAGGGTCTGGGGTGCGCCCTTTCACATCCGAAAAGCGAAAGCGTGAGAGCAAGGTCGCCAGAATGATCACAGCTTCCTGAAGCGCAAAGGATGCGCCGATGCAGACGCGAGGCCCATCGCCGAAAGGCAGATACGCATAACGATCAATCGCCTTACGATCTTTAAACCGTTCAGGTCGGAAGGCGTCTGGTTCTTCCCACAAGTCGCGGTGCCGCCCCAGCGAGTGCACGGGGATCATAACGGTATCGCCCTTTTTTATCTCAGTGCCACAGAGCGTATCATCCGATGCTGCCGTGCGCGACAAAAGCCCGCCCGCAGGATATAGCCGCAAGGTTTCATCAATGATTTTTCGGATGTAGGGCAGGGAGGCCAAGTCATCTGCACCCGCCACACGGCCACCAAGGGCTGTTTGCGCCTCTGCGCGTGCGCGGTCTTGGGCGTTGGTGTCATGACCCATCAGGTAGAGGGCCCACGCCAACGTCTGCGCAGTCGTCTCATGCCCTGCAACAATAAAGGTCAGTAGATTATCGCGCAGCTCTGATGTGGTCATGGTGCGCCCTGACTTGGGGTCCTCAGCCGCCAAAAGCAAATCGAGCAGATCGGGCACGTCACAGGCACCACGCGCCTGTCGGCGCTCAATTGCTGCGTCCGCTGTGATTTTTGTCGCCTCCAGTTTTTTCATGGCGTCGCCGCGGCCGGGGCGCGGGGCCCAATGGGGGGCGCCGAGCAGGTCCAGCACGCTGACGCGGCCTGCCTTTGTGATATAGCCGTCGATTGCGTCGTGCACGGCCGCGCGGTCCATCATGTCGTCACCCGAAAAGGTAACATCGGCAATCACATCAAAGGTTGTCGTGACCATCTCTTCCGCCATATCGACGGCACGTGGGCCAGCCGCTGTGATCCGCGCACAAGCGCGCTCAGCGGCATCGCTCATAACGGGTCCAAGTGCTGTGACGGAGCGGTGCGCAAATGCAGGCGCTGTTGCACGGCGTTGCCAACGCCAATGCGCGCCTTCTGCAATAAAGAGTGAGTCTCCGATAGCAGGGCTGAGCAATGTCTTGGTGACGTCCGACTTGGGATATTCGTCCACTGCATCCAGCAAGACACGTTTGAGCTCGGTTGGCTCCATAATCATGTGCCACCGCTTCATCATCGTACTGCCAGAGTAAATCTCCTGCTCCAACGTTTGGGCGGGAATCGCGAGCAGGAGATTATCGCGCATATTCGTCATTGTTTTAAAAAAGCCGGGATCAAAGTCGATCAAAGGGACACGGACGGATAGGTTGGGTGTCGGCATCACATCAGCCTCATGCTTATTGTGTTCTATAGGTAGACTTGGTCGCTGAAATTGCCAATGGTTGCCGAAGTCGACCGGCTGCATTGTGCCACACATGCTGTTGCGATATCGCTGTTTCCAAATAAGGAGTCTCGTCGGATGGGTCGGATCAAAATGATACGGAGTTTAGGTGTATTGATGTTGGTGGGCCTCGTGGCCGCCTGTAACGGTGCGTCTGATCTGGGGGAAGCGGCGGTTCCGCTGGGGGATTTCAATCTCAAGCACAATATTGTCGTCGCTCCAAAAGTGCAAAAGGTCCCCCTGTGCCGCGCGTTGGAATCAGACGTGATGACCACAATGCTGCAAGAGGCTGTGGCCGAGCGGTTTGACCGTTACGATGGTGAACGCCTGTATCACTTTGGGATTTCGATTGAAGGCTATTGCCTCGCTCCTCCGGGAATTCCTGTTGTTGCCGCCCCCAAGTCAGCGATGATTATTCGCATTACTGTTTGGGATGACGCCAAAAACAAAAAAATTACGAAAAAGGCACACCAGGCCACTGTGATTGAATCACTTGATCAAGGTCCATTGGTCGGCTCGGGCTACACCAAGACGGCAGAGGAACAGTTCAAGAATCTCAGCCAGAATGCCGCAAAGCAGATTGAGAACTTCCTTGTGCGTGAAAACCGCGAGAAGGGCTGGTTCAACGGCACTGCAACGGCGAAAAGCACTTTGGAACAGGCAGCTGATAAAGTAGATGAGGAAGTGCCGAGGAGTGAGGAACCGCTCTGCGTTACCTCATCGGCACGAAACTGCGATCATGCTGCAAGACCTGCTTGATTTTATCTGCCAGACCAAATATGCCGCGCGCCATATGCACTACGGGGCCCGCTTTGGGCTCACGGAACTTTTGGAAGGGCGCCCACCATGGCAAAGGAAAAGTTTGAACGTAACAAACCGCACGTCAACATCGGCACG
>CAWVZA010000087.1:0-10762 GCA_963934545.1 uncultured Sulfitobacter sp. | reverse complement strand
ATGGCGATTAAGGTGCAATACCCCGGTGTGGCGCGGAGCATCGACAGTGATGTAGCCAATGTTGGGGCCTTGATCAAAATGTCGGGAATGTTGCCCAAGGGATTTTCGTTGGAGCCATATTTAGACGAGGCCGCGCGGCAATTGCATGAGGAAACCGATTATTTGCGCGAGGCGGAGTGCCTCAACCGCTTTCGGGATTTGCTGGTAGGGACAGATGGTTTCAAGCTGCCCGAAGTCTATAGCGATTGGAGCACTGACTGTATCCTCGCCATGAGTTTTGTCGCAGGTCGCTCGATCGAAGAAGCAGAGACTGCGGATCAAGAACAACGTGATTTGATTATGCAGCGACTTATCGATCTTACCTTGAGAGAATTGTTTGATTTCAAGCTGATGCAGAGTGATCCTAATTTTGCAAACTATCAGTATGACCCAGAAACAGGCGCGATCATCTTGCTGGATTTCGGTGCGACACGGAAGCTAAGTGACAATATTTCAACGCTTTACGGCGCAATATTCAAAGCGGGGCTTGGTGGTGATCGCAAAATGGTCGAAGAGTTGTGTGTAACCCTCGGGTTTGTAGACGAAAATACTTCGGAAAAGCATCTAGCTCAAGTCTTTGAGCTTGTACACATGGCCTTTGACGGGTTGCGGGTTCCGGTCTTTGATTTTAGCGATATGACCCTCACACGCGAGATGCAGATTAAGGGTGAAGCACTGGCACGGGATGGGTTTATCCCGCCTGTTGTGCCGATGGAGGTGCTCTACCTGCAACGCAAATTTGCGGGTATGTTCCTGCTCGGCGCACGGTTGCGGGCAAAGCTGCCTGTTGCGGACATGATCCACGCTCATCTCGGTAGATAGCGCTAGAGCGCAATGTCGTAGGTGATCCAGCCAGTGCGCGTGGCTACGCGGTCATACACGCCACGTGCGCGGTAATTATCGTCAGCCGTGATCCAACGAATGACAGCCCACCCCTTTTCACGCCCATGCGCACTGACGGCGTCGATCAACGCTTGCGCTGCACCAGAACCGCGAGTGGCCGGATCGACGAACAGATCATCAAGGAAGCCTTTGACATTCGCACTGAGCGGAGAGAAAAACGGGCGGAAGTGGGTCAGCCCGATCAGCGTACCGTCCTGTTCAGTGACAAAACAGTTCACGTCATGAACAGGGTTGGCGATCCAGACCCAAACTCTATCGCGCATGTCTTGTGTTTTATCTACGCCATAGAATTGTGCGTACCCCTGATAGAGAAGATCCCAAGCAGCTTTGTCAGCGGAAGTGACGGGCATTTGGTGTTTCCTAACAGTTTAAATGACAGCTTTTTCCAAGAACTGTTCGCCGCGTGCAACGCGGTTCACGTCAAAGGCAGTTAAATCTAGACTGCGATATTCGCCGTAAGCAATAAGCTCTGCAATGCCACGGCCCATAGCCGGGGATTGCTGCAATCCGTGACCCGAAAAGCCATTGATGTATATGAAATTCGGACACTCCTGTGCGCGGCCCAGCAAAGCGTTTTGATCGAATGTATTAAAGGCATAATGCCCGACCCATTCGTTAATAACTTTTATCGCCTCAAACTGCGGAATGCGTGTGGCGATGGCAGGCCAGACTTTGCTCTCCCACAGGCTGTGATCAAATGCAAAATCGTCATAGGCCACATCAGGGTCCTCATCTGGCGGACACCCAGCGAGATAGTACTTTCCCTCCGACCGCATGTGCACGCCTGCTGGATCAATGGTGAGTGGTAAGTCGCGATCCAGTGGTTCTGCGGCATCGAAGATAAACGTGTATCGCTTGCGTGGGGTCACAGGGATATCAAGCCCTGCCATCTTTGCAGTGGCCACAGCACTTGGACCGGACGCATTCACCACAGTCCCGCAATTCACAATTCTCCCATCGGCGAGCGTTACGCTTTGGACTGTATCGCCCACGCGGGTCATGGCCGTCACAGTGTTGTGGATATATTCAACGCCATTTGTGCGCGCGGCACGTTTGAACCAGTCAAACATTGTGCCACCGTCAAAACACCCCTCGTCGACAAGGTTATGGTTCGCTCCGACAATGTCATCAAGCTGGTAAAACGGATAATCGACGGCAATCTCGTCGCGGGTCATGTGGCGGGTGGCAGCCCCCAACGAGTGTTGTACGTTCTGCGCTTCTTTAAGCGTGGCGGCAAACTCGGGCGTATCTGCGAGATACATATAACCGTAGCTTTGTAGCGTCAGATGCGGGACCTCTTCACTACCACCCATGAACTCGCGGAAGTTACGGATAAACTTCGCGCCGAACTGGCTCACCGAGATGTTGGTTGCATTGCTGAACTGTTGCCGGATGCAGCTGTTGGTATGAGAGGTGGAGGCAAACTCATATGTCGGGTCACGCTCGACCACGAGCACCTTGCCATCAAACCCTGCCATCTGCGTCAGCCACCATGCAACAGACGAGCCATAAATGGCTCCGCCGACAATAATGATATCATAGCTGGAATGGATAGGTGTTTGCATGGCACGTCCTCTTAATGTGGCGTTTCGCGTCAGGTTAATCACGCGGCGCACAGCTTGCCTAGCTGGATTTTAAGGATTGAAAGGCTGTGTGATGGCGCGTTCCACCATTTCGAGCCTATCCTGTCCATAGAACATATCACCCCCGACAAAGTAGGTAGGAGACCCGAAGACACCACGTGCAATCGCTTCAGCCGTATTGGCGGCAAACTGGCTTTGAACATTCGGGGTTGCTGCGTATTGCATCAATGTGTCCGCATCTTCATGGCAGCTTTGGGCGATAGCTTTGAGAGTGTCGGGGTCGGCAATATCTGCATCGTCCCGCCAATGCGCTTGTAGAATGGCAAACCCTAGCTTGTCAGGATTGTCCGCTGCGAGGATCACGCCGCTGGCGAGGTCGAGAGGATTGTCATGGTGCGTGGGGCGATAGGGCAGAATATCCAACGCCCGCCATTGCGCCCAGCGCTGCAATTCTCGCCCAAAGCAATAGGCAATATGTGCAGCGCTTCGGTCTTTGAAGCCTTGCGCACCAGAGGCTTGGACTACAGGCATAAAATCAAAGGGGCGGTGTATCACTTCTGCGCCTGTTGCTTTTGCGATGCGGGCGAGGGTGGGCGCGCCAAGGTAAGCATAGGCGGAGTGGGCCGAAGAGAAATACTCGATTTGGGGTTTTTCATCTGTCTTTCCTTATCATGCCTTTGTCGCAATGCGTTTCTTGGTGATCGCATTTTCACTAGACGGGCTGGACCGTCTGCGCCATCGTTCGGACATGAAAACACCTCTGATTGATAATCTGCAATACGCCAATTTCTCTCCTGCCATTTTCGAGCAGATGCGTGAGGGGGGCGTGGATGCGGTGCATGTGACAATCGCCTACCACGAGAGTTTCCGCGAGATGGTGCTCAACCTTGAGCAATGGAACCGCTGGTTTGAGGCACATTCCGATTTGATTTTTAAAGGCACTACAGCCGCCTGCGTGCGCCGCGCCCAAGAGACAGGGCGGACAGCGATCTTCTTTGGTTTCCAAAACCCAAGCCCGATTGAGGATGACATCGGCTTGGTAGAGATATGTCACCAGCTTGGCATCCGCTTTATGCAGCTGACTTATAACAACCAATCGCTTCTTGCGACGGGCTGCTACGAGGACTACGATGCTGGCCTCACTCGCATGGGACGGCAGGTCGTGGCCGAGATGAACCGCGTGGGTCTGGTGGTGGATATGTCTCATTCAGGCGACCGCTCCACGTTGGAGGCGATTGAGCATTCCACACGGCCTATCGCAATCACGCACGCCAACCCTGCGTGGTGGCACGAGGCGCTGCGCAACAAATCTGATGAAGTACTGAGTGCGCTGACGGCCAGCGGCGGCATGCTGGGCTTCTCACTCTACCCGCATCACTTGGAAGGTGGCACCGCCTGTACGTTGGAGAGTTTTTGCCAGATGATCGAGGAAGCTGCGCGGCGTTACGGCGCCCGGAACCTCGGGATTGGAACCGACCTGTGTCAGGACCAGCCAGACAGCATTGTCGAATGGATGCGCGTGGGGCGTTGGTCAAAGGTCATCGACTATGGTGAGGGCTCCGCCAGCAATGCAGGGTTTCCACCCATGCCAGACTGGTTTGTGGATAACCGTTATTTTGTAAATATTAGCAATGGGTTGTCGAAGACATCTCTCACGCAAGATGAAGTAGACGGAATTATGGGCTGCAACTGGCTGCGCTTTTATGAGACTAGCTTTGGTGCGTCACCATGAAGGATGTCTTTGAAGCACCACCGCAAATGCCACTGCGTCCGCCGAGTACAGTCATGCGGCTGTCGAGGATAGGCGCGATGTTTCCGACCCGTCTGTCGTTCTTGCGCAGTCTGATGCGCCGCCTTGCTGCTGAAAACGTGCAAGTCGTGCGTCAGGATTGGGCAATGTGCGCCGAGGGTTTTGGGCATGGCGTGTTTAGTGTTGAATTGGGCGGACATACTTACTCGTTGGTCGCTGTCTCAACAGATTTACCGCCGGAATTGCGCACGGACCGTGTGATTGCAACGGCTTGGGACAGCGCCTATGTCCTCTTTGACGGGGTTCCTGATGCAGATGATATTGCGCGGATTAAGGCGAATGCGCCCTTGCAGGAGGCGGGACGGTTTGGCCCACATGATCTAATCTTGAGCCGCGCCAACAAATCGGTGCGGCTTTTCGCGCACGTGGTTGAGGCTCTTCGTGCAGGGCAGCAGCCTGACCTCGCGATGATCCGCGACGTGGGGTATCTCATGCGCACCACGGCAGTTTACGGAAACGGGAAGTTCGGCATTGCCGACCGCGCGGCGTTTGACATGCGGCCCGGTCTTGAGGGGCCGTTTGCTGCCGAGATGCTCACAGTCTGGCTTATTCGCCATTTCACCCACGCATTGGTCGAGCATGCGGGACGTGGCACCTTGGATCCTGCGATCAAGCGGCATTTGGGCATTGGCAATTCCACAGGTCTTGGCATGGCGCCGTTTCTCGTGAACCACCCTGTCTTGCTGAACAACTGGATGTTGGCGCGTGAAACTGCACTGGCGCGGGTGCGTGCTGTTGAGGTTTTGTCGCATGACCAGATCGAGCGATTGGAAGCACTGACTGAGCGGGCCGCTGCGCATTTGGCGCAATGGCAGGTTCCAGATGCTGTGCATCAGGCGCGCATTGATACGCTGCGCGTGGACTGGGTTGCGGCGGCGGCCTTGTTGAAGGCTGGCACGCTACAGGGACATCGCCCGCTCGACACTGTGATGCAGGCCGCCGAAGACATGAGCGAGGATGTACAGGAATTGATGGCAGCCCTCGTGATCGAGCCGTTTGGTGATCTGGTCGATGGATTGACTGACTGTATGGCTGATCCTTACGGCGCGTTTGCTGCGCCAATACGCGATACCGACGCGCTCAAGGCTCAGATAAGAGCTGATTTTGGTTGGGCGCTAGGCATTGATTATGCTGCGCCACAAAACTGTGGTCAGTTCTGGTATGTGTCTGAGGCCAAAATGGAGCCGCGCCTCGGCCTGCGGTTCGAGGAGGAGGGGGCAAAACTTGAGTCTCCACTGGATATCGGGCGGCGGGTTCATAAGCTGTATGCAGACTTGCCTTACCAGCCTGAGCTAGTTTCAGGGTTCCTTGCCCGTCACCCCGATCACGCGCTTGCGGTGGAGCGTGTAACGATGAGCGCGCGTTACCCCTATGCCGAAATCCGCGACAACCTGATCGCGCAAAGCTGCCTCCCGATTGATATGCTGCGCTGTAAACTATCGTTCTTTGGCGCTTCGAAATTTGATCCAAAGTCTGACCGTTGGACCCGTATAACGCTGTGCCAAGGCGCTCCTTTGGCTGATGAGTTGGGGCAGGGTGCTGACGACTGGTGGTTGCCAGTGTTTACCGCGTGACACGCTCGGCCAATGAAGTGATGGTGCTGGCCACCAAAGCGGCACGTGGTGCGGGATCACCACCAGCACAGGCTGCGCAATTCGGGTCAGCTGCTGTTGTTCACTTGGCCCAAGGCCGCGATGTATCGGCACTCAACGCTGCACTTGCTACCTTACCCGATGGCCCAATCATTGCTTTGCCTCTTGCACTTACGCGCATCGCCGAAGGGCAAGCTGAGGGGATTGCAACAGGCGTGCTTGGTCATGCTAATTTGGGGCTGGCGCAAAGTTATGTACAAGCTTTGCCCTGTGCTTCGGCGTTAACAGCGGACGGTACTGTTCATTTGGATCTTAACCGTCCAGCGCCGCGTGCGATGGTGCAGCGGATTGATCTACCTCAGGACGTGTATGTTGATTGGGCCGCATTGGCCGCAGAACTTCTGGTCCCCGAAAGCGACGCATCGCGCCTGTCGGGCGCAGGTGCAGGGCTCACTGACAACGACTAATCAAATAGTGGCTCTGGGTAGGTAACCTGTGCGAGGTATAGGCCATGTGGCGGGCAAACTGGACCGCAAGCCGCTCGATCACGGGCATCCAATGCGGCCTTCACATCTTTTGCCGTCATGGAGCCGCAACCAACCCGCTCAAGCGTGCCAACAAAGCTGCGCACCTGATTGTGCAAGAATGACCGTGCGCGCACGTCAAAATGTATCTCCCTGCCATATTCAGTCTCAACGGATATAATGCCGATTTTGTCAACTGTTTTAACAGGGCTTGCCGCCTGACAGATCGTGGAGCGGAAGGTGGTGAAATCATGCTTGCCCACCAGCACGGCGGCA
This sequence comes from uncultured Sulfitobacter sp., assembly GCA_963934545.1. Lineage (GTDB taxonomy): Bacteria > Pseudomonadota > Alphaproteobacteria > Rhodobacterales > Rhodobacteraceae > Sulfitobacter. The sequence continues at coordinate 4,035 of CAWVZA010000087.1, read as the reverse complement.
GCTTCACGCATGGCATCAAGGTCCATGTCCTGTTTGATCTGCCAAACAAGGCCGCGCAGATGCGTCATCGGGGCACGGCGGGGCAGGATACGGAACAGATAGCGTCGTTCAAGCGCACCAAATCTTGCGTGGAAAGTGTCAGGCACTTGGGCACAGTTCACGATTGCCACAGGATGCGGTTTGAGGTGATAGTTGATCGCTTCGGACAGGCGAAACGGCGTCCAGTCGCGCACCATATCGCAATGGGCAATCTGGCCCAGCGCATGCACACCGCGGTCCGTGCGCCCTGCGGCTGCGATCTTGTGGGGGCCTTTTTCCAGTTTGGTCAGCGCATCTTCAATCGCCCCTGCGACGGAGGGAAAATCATTCTGGCGCTGCCAGCCGTGGAACGGCGCACCGTCATATTCAACTTGGAGGGCATATCTAGGCATGAAAGGGGCTTTATCGCGGGGGCTGGCCTGTGGCAATCCCTGTGCGTAGGTCCTATGTAGGGTAGGGTATTTAGGGCAGAGGTTCGTGTGGTAATTTCTCAAATCTCTGATGGCATCTGACGACAGGTTGAGGCCGTGCAAGATACGGTATCAGAGACATTCTTTGAGCCGGTGATCCGGTTGGGTGTCACGGGCCTTGCGCGGTCGGGCAAGACTGTGTTCATCACATCGCTGGTGGCAAACCTGATGGACCGTGGGCGCATGCCGGGTTTGGTCGCTGCGGGTGAGGGGCGGATTGAGGCTGCGTTCTTACAGCCCCAACCTGACGATACTATTCCGCGCTTTGAGTATGAGGCGCATCTTGCTGCACTCACTGCCAAGACCCCAAGCTGGCCCGACAGCACTCGCGCAGTGTCCGAATTGCGGCTGAGCCTTCGCGTGCGGCCAAACGGATTGCTTTCGGGATTACAGGGGCCGTGTACGATCCATCTTGATATCGCCACTTACCCCGGTGAGTGGCTGCTTGATCTGGTGCTGCTCGACATCAGCTATGACGACTGGAGCGCGCAAACGCTGGGCCGCATTGCACCGCGTGCACCGGCTGAGGCATATCTGGCATTGGTTGAAGCCACCGACCCCCAAGCGCCGTTGGAAGAGCCGCAAGCCAAGGCGTTGGTACAGAGTTTTGCGGCCTATCTGACCCAAGCGTGGGCAGATGGCTTCTCTGACTGCACGCCTGGTCGATTTTTTGCCTGGTGATTTGGCAGGATCGCCGGTGCTAACGTTCGCACCGCTGCCGTTTGCTGACGGGGACGGCCGCAAAAGCCTACGACGCGAGATGGCGCGGCGGTCTGAGGCCTATAAGCGCGAAGTGGTAAAGCCGTTCTTTCGCGATCATTTTGCCCGCATCGACCGGCAAGTGGTGTTGGTGGATGCGCTGGGCGCAATCAATGCTGGGCCGCCTGCGGTAGAAGACTTGCGTGCCGCGATGAGTGAAACGCTGGGCGCTGTCCGTCCGGGGCGCAACAGCTTCCTAAGTGGCCTTCTGGGTGGCAAACGTGTTGAGAAGATCCTTTTCGCCGCAACGAAGGCGGATCATTTGCACCACAGCCAGCATCCGCAGCTGACTGCGATTATGGAAGCATTGACCCGTGAGGCGCAGGACTGTGCCAAATTCGCAGGGGCTAAGACCCAAGCCATGGCCATCGCGCCGCTGCGTGCCACGACCGAGGACACAATGACCCATGAGGGTACGGAGCTTGATGTTGTGCGCGGAACGCTGCTGGATACAGGCAAACAGGCGGCGTTCTATCCGGGCGCATTGCCTGATGATCCTGCCCATCTACTCAGCCCTGCGCGAGCGGGTGCGGAGAAATGGCTTGACGCGGATTACCAGATCATGGGTTTTGCGCCAGCGCCCCTTAGCTTGCGACCCGGTGACGGCCCACCGCACAATAGACTGGACCGCGCAGCAAAATTTTTGATCGGAGACCGGCTATGAACTCTGTGCTAATCCGCCCCGCGGGCTCAATGGGGCCCAGCAAACTTGCCGATATTCTGGCTGCTGTGAATGCGCAGTTGGAATGGTTGCTGGAGCTCTACAGCTCGGCCAAGGAAATCAAACTTATTGGTGATATGATAGATGCGGGTTGGGTGCGGGTGGCCTATCTCGATGGTTAGATTGTGGGCTGGATCGGGCGTAAGGGTACTGAAATTCACGCCCTGTGTCTGCGCCCTGATATGCAGGGCAAGGGGATTGCACGCGCGTTGATGAATGACGCAAAGCGCAACGCGAAGAAGCTTGCACTCTGGAGCTATCAGGCCAACGACTGCGCAATGCGATTTTACGAGAAGGCGGAATTTGTAGCTATGCAGCACACTGATGGTGCGGGCAACGATACGCATTTGCCCGACATCAGGTTTGAGTGGTTGCGGGAGGCGGAGTGATGGCCAAAGGCCCGATCCTCTTTGACCTCGGAAAAGATAGCGCGCCGCGCCCCTCTTGTCGCTGATGCGCCAATGGTTTTAGACACAGAGACCCCAGAGGCCCCAAAGGGCCACGGGATTCAGATTGCGGCGCGTCTCGCTGCACGCAAGCCATCTCGGCTAATGCGCGTTTTCTGGGCACTGGCTGTTATTCTGATTGGCGCATTTGTATCGCTCGCGGCATGGACGTTTATCACTGATTTGATGCTGCGCTATCCTCTCATTGGAACGGCGATGTCCGTGCTGATGGCTGCGTTCTTGTTGGTGCTGGCGTTGGTTGCCTTGCGCGAATTGGCTGCATTTGGCCGTTTGGGCCGCCTTGACGGTCTGCGCCATACGGCGAGACAGGCGTTGGCCCATGATGATCTGGCTGCTGCGCGTGAGGTCACGGATGGGCTTGTGCGTTTGTACAAAGGGCGTGAAGACACCCGCTGGGGCCGTAAGCGTTTGGTGGAATTACGCAGTGACCAGCTTGATGCTGCTGGATTGTTGAATGTGGCGGAGCGTGAAGTGCTGGCCCCGCTTGATCCGGCCGCACAGCGTGAAGTTGAAGCTGCTGCGCGGCAGGTTGCGACTGTAACCGCGCTTGTGCCCTTGGCGCTGGCGGATGTGGCTGCCGCACTCACGTCCAACCTTCGGGTGATCCGCCGTATTGCCGAAGTCTACGGCGGGCGCTCTGGCTTTTTCGGCAGTTGGCGTCTGACCCGTGCTGTGCTGTCGCATCTGGTGGCGACTGGGGCTGTGGCAGTGGCAGTGGGTGACGATATGCTTGAGCCGATCCTCGGCGGCTCGCTGCTCGGCAAACTCAGCCGCCGCTTTGGCGAAGGGTTGGTGAACGGTGCGCTGACCGCGCGCTTGGGCGTGGCTGCGATGGAAGTCTGTCGGCCGCTGCCCTTTACGGACGTCCGCAGACCCAAAGTGCGCAGTATTATCACCGCCAGCCTGAGTGGGCTGTTTGGGAAGGCTGGAAAAGACGATTAAGGTTTTCCTTACTGTGAACTCCCGGAACACGCAGATAGGGTGACGAAAATCTGACGATATGCTGTGGATTATTTGGGTTATGGACGGTCTTCTTGTTGTAGCGGCTTTGGTGATCCTCGCCATTCCGGTGGCGATTGTTGCGCTATTGATCGGGCAGTCTGGCTTGCGCACGCGCTTGAGCGATGCCGAGAAAAAAAATCTCAAAAGCTGCTGAAGAGGCTGCCGATCAACCAACGGCAAAAGCTCTCCCTTTGCTCAAGGCTCAGCCTGTTGCCATGGCTCTGAGCTCGCCACCGCCTGTGGCCCGCTCAGAGCCGCGCCCACCGTCACCTATTGCAAAAGCACTGTCAGATTTTGGGCCGTGGCTTCAGGAAAACTGGTTCTACGCAGTCTCGGCGGCGTCTTTGGCGTTGGCAGGAATTTTCTGGGTGCAATACGGCATGGAGAACGGCCTGTTGCCGCCGCGTGCGCGGGTCGCCGCAGCGCTTGCCTTTGGCGCAGCACTTATCGGAGTGGGCGAGTTTATCCGCCGCCGCTTTGGCGATGGGACGCAATCGGCAACAGCCTATCTGCCCTCTGTCTTTAGGCTCCAGACTCATTGATTTACAACCAGAACAAGATGGTTGCGGCGAGGGCG
>CAWVZA010000086.1:0-10835 GCA_963934545.1 uncultured Sulfitobacter sp. | reverse complement strand
CTGGGGTAAGGGGTAGTCCAGCCGAAGGAAGATTTGTGCAACAAAGCCGTAGCAGCAATCGTTGCAATGACATCGACAGCATCTTTTACTGGTTCTTTGAACACCTCTTATGAGACCGAGCCGCAGGACGAAGGTTTCACAAATGTAGCGCCGCAGCAGCCTGCACGCGCTGGCAGCTCCGGTATCGTCGCGCCCATCATCATCGGTGGCGTTCTTGCAGCAGTCGCAATTGCCGCAATCATTGCGAACCAAAATGATGACGACGCACCAGTGATTCCAGACTAAATCTTTCAGAGATTTTTTAGATCGGCCTGCCCTTCATGGGGTGGGCCGTTTTTCTTTTTGGTATAGGGTTTATGCATTCTAGCTGAGGAATGGGGTGTTCTTATGGATAAACGGTTACTGTCATTTGGTCATGGATTTAGCGCGCGCGCGCTTGCTGCGCGGCTGATACCCGAGGGTTGGCATATCGTCGGAACGACACGAAGTGCTGACAAGATGGATGAGATCGCGGCGACTGGTGTGGAACCTGTCTTGTGGTCAAATTCTGACATCAAAGCTTTGATAAGCGAATTTCCCAATATTCTGGTTTCAACCGCTCCGGGTCCAACGGGTGATCCTGTGCTGGAAAGCTGGCGTGATGATCTCGCAAAGGCTGCATCTGATATTCGGTGGCTTTGCTATCTTTCGACCACTGGTGTCTATGGCGATCACCAAGGGGGATGGGTCGACGAGCAAACGCCGCTCACATCAAGTACATTGCGTGGCCAAGCGCGGGTTGCCGCAGAGGAAGCATGGCAGGCTGTTCCTGACCTTGCTGTGCACATTTTTCGCCTTGCTGGGATATATGGTCCGGATCGTGGACCGTTTGCAAAGGTGCGCAATGGCACCGCGCGGCGGATCATTAAAGAAGGGCAGGTGTTTAGTCGTATTCATGTAGAGGATATCGCATCAGCGCTCGAACTGTCGCTGAGCAATCCCAAAGCGGGTGCAGTTTATAACCTGTGCGATGATGATCCCGCCTCACCCGAAGATGTGATTGGCTATGCTGCTGAGTTGCTGAGTTTGCCTGTCCCGCCTGCGATTGCCTTCGAAGACGCTGACATGACGCCCATGGCACGCAGCTTTTACGCGGAGAGCAAGCGTGTGCGAAATGATCTGATCAAGCGTGAGTTGGGTTGGGTGCCGCGCTACCCTGATTACCGAAGCGGGCTTGCTGCGATGCTCGCGGAGAGCAGGGACTAACTGTGTGTTCAATCAATGGTGTTAGGCAGCCTTGTCGGCGGTGAACCAAGCCTCCATATAGACCCAAACCTGCCTCAGTCGGAGTTGCCATGACACTCACCCACAAGCTTACCAATATTCTAGAATCAAACCTTGTTCGGAACACGATTCTAGGGGTGATTCTGTTTAATGCAATTTTGCTTGGTCTTGAGACGTCAAAACCGATCATGGCGCAGCTTGGCAGTTTGATCCTGCTCCTCGATCAGATCTGCTTGATGATCTTCGTGGTAGAGTTGATGGCAAAGCTGATCGCGTATCGCGGGCGGTTTTTCCGTGACGGCTGGAATATCTTTGACTTCATCATCGTTGGTATTTCGCTGGCACCAGCGGCAGAAGGCTTCTCTGCGTTGCGCGCCTTGCGGATTTTGCGAGTGTTGCGTGTTATTTCAGTCGCACCAAACCTGCGCCGCGTTGTTGAGGGGTTCGTGACTGCTCTGCCCGGAATGGCGTCTGTATTTTTGCTGATGTCGTTGATTTTCTATATCGGCGCTGTCATGGCGACCAAGCTGTTTGGCCTCGGCTGTGACGCTTGCACACCAGAGCAGGCAGCAAGTTTTGATCTCTGGTTTGGCACATTGGGCCGTTCCGGCTATTCGCTGTTCCAGATCATGACGCTGGAGAGTTGGTCAATGGGGATCGTGCGACCTGTCATGGAGGTTTATCCGTTGGCTTGGTTGTTCTTTGTGCCGTTCATCATGATGACGACCTTTGCGGTGGTAAACCTATTGGTGGGTTTGATTGTAAACTCAATGCAGGATGCGCATCAGGAGGAATCAATCGCGAGCACCGATGCTTACCGTGAAGATGTGCAAGACAAGCTGGCTGCTCTTGAGGTTAAGCTCGACCAGCTTATTGTAGCACGTAAAGACTAAGCTGTCTGCGTTCCCAGTTTTGCGATGCCGAGGGTGTCGAGGACTTTTGCTTCGATATGCTCTGCATTCATCGCGGCGACAGCATACATATTCGCTGGGCTGGCCTGATCAATGAAGATGTCGGGTAGCACCATGGAGCGATATTTCAGCCCCCTGTCGAATACTCCCTCTTCCGCAAGCAGATGTGCCACATGGCTGCCAAAGCCACCAATCGCGCCTTCTTCCACGGTGATCAGCACTTCGTGGTTTTGAGCAAGAGACAGGATCATATCGCGGTCCAACGGCTTGGCAAAGCGGGCATCTGCGATGGTGGGTGTGATGCCTTTTGCTGTGAGTGCTTCAGCTGCTTTTTCGACTTCTTCCAACCGCGTGCCAAATGACAGGATCGCGACACGGCTCCCCTCACGGATCATGCGACCTTTTCCGATCTCCAGCGGAATACCGCGTTCGGGCATATCGATGCCGCGTCCTTCGCCGCGCGGGAAACGGAACGCAATTGGTCCGTCATCATGCGCGGCAGCTGTAGCCACCATATGCTTGAGCTCTGCCTCATCAGCGGCGGCCATCACAACAAAACCGGGGAGGTTGGCGAGGTATGCAATGTCGAACGAGCCTGCATGTGTCGCACCATCCGCACCCACAAGACCCGCACGGTCGATGGCAAAACGAACGGGCAAACGTTGGATCGCAACATCATGCACGACCTGATCATAGCCACGTTGCAGGAAGGTGGAGTACATTGTGCAGAACGGTTTCATTCCGCCAGCAGCCAGCGCAGCAGAGAAAGTGACGCCGTGCTGCTCTGCGATGCCAACGTCAAAGCAGCGTGAGGGATAGCGTTCCATGAACAGATTGAGGCCAGTGCCATCTGGCATCGCAGCAGTCACAGCGCAGATTTTGTCGTCGTCAGCGGCAAGTTGTACAAGACTGTCTGAGTAGACATTTGTGTAGCTTGGCGCGTTGCTGGGGGCTTTCTTTTGTTCGCCCGTCACAACATTGAATTTGGCGGTGGCGTGCCCTTTGTCACGGGCCGCTTCTGCAGGGCCATATCCTTTGCCCTTTTTCGTCAGAACATGAATCAGGATCGGACCAGTGGCACGGGATTTCACCGTGCGCAAAACGGGCAGCAGCTGGTCCATGTCGTGACCATCAATCGGGCCGAGGTAGGAGAATCCAAGCTGTTCAAACAAGGTCCCGCCCACAGTCATACCTTTGAGCATATCTTTGGCGCGCTTGGCCCCTTCGCGGAAGGGGTAGGGCAGCAGGCTCACCGCGCCTTTGGCAGCGGATTTCAGTTCCTGAAACGGTTCCTCTGCATAAAGACGGCTCAAGTAGGCGGACATCGCGCCAACGGGTGGTGCGATACTCATCTCATTGTCATTGAGGATCACGATCATGCGTTTCTTGAGGTGGCCCGCGTTGTTCATCGCCTCATAGGCCATCCCAGCAGACATAGACCCGTCGCCGATGACAGCAATCGCATCGCCAAGCCCCTCTGGCACGACGCCGCCCAAATCCCGCGCAACGGCAAAGCCCAAGGCGGCAGAGATGGAGGTGGAGCTGTGGGCGGCTCCAAAGGGATCATAAGTAGATTCCGAGCGTTTGGTAAATCCGCTCAATCCGTCTTCCATGCGCAGGGTGCGGATGCGATCACGGCGTTCAGTCAGAATTTTGTGGGGATAGCATTGGTGCCCAACATCCCAGATGATTTTGTCGCGCGGGGTGTCAAACACTGCATGCAGTGCAACGGTTAGTTCCACGACGCCAAGTCCAGCACCCAGATGACCACCTGTTACAGATACCGCTGAAACAGTTTCGGCACGCACTTCACCTGCAAGCTGGTTAAGCTCTCTGTCCGAGAGGGACCTCATATCGGCAGGGCGGGTAATCCGGTCCAGTAGGGGTGTCTTTGGCATGTCGGTCATTGTCTTGTCCCTAGCTTTTTCGTGCGACGACAAACTGCGCCGCTTCGCGCAACGTGTCGGCCTGCGCACCATATGGTGATAGCACGTCACAGGCAGCGTTAACTAATGTTTGCGCGCGGTCTTTGGCACCATCAAGGCCGAGCAGTGACACGAAGGTGGCTTTGCCCGCACCTGCATCTTTGCCCACCGCTTTTCCCACGGTTGCCGCATCGCCCTCAATGTCGAGGATATCATCCGCAATCTGGAAAGCGAGGCCAAGGTTGCGGGCATATTGTCCCAGCGGCGCAGAATCGGCCTGTGCCATTCGCGGTCCGGTCATGGCAGCCCACTCAATGAGCGCCCCCGTTTTGCCAGCCTGCAACGTAATGATCTCGCCCAAGGAAAGCGGCGTATCTGCAGTCTCGGCAGCAATATCAAGTGCTTGCCCTCCGACCATTCCACGTACGCCAGATGCTTGTGCAAGCGAGGAGACAAGTGAGAGACGCGCTGCATCTGAGCAACTTGCTTGCGACACCAATTCAAACGCCAAAGTTTGAAGCGCATCTCCAGCCAAAACTGCAGTTGCGTCATCCCATTTTCGGTGTACCGTTGGTTTGCCTCGACGCAGGTCATCATCGTCCATGCAGGGCAAATCATCATGCACCAAAGAATAAGCATGAAGCGCTTCGATCGCAGCCGCAGCTGGTGTGGCATCCGTTTCACCTATGCCATGCAAACGAGCCGACTCTATCACAAGGAAGGCACGCAGCCCTTTCCCGCCTGCAGTGGCATAGATCATTGCGTCGCGAACTGGTCCTTGGGTATCTGTAAGGGCGCTCTCGATGCGCGCAGCAGCTAAGACCCCTGCATGTGCCAAAGCATGGGCAAAATTGCCCATCTTACAGGCCTTCGACAGGTTTCAGACCGGCAGGGCTTCCGTCGCTGTCCAATGTGATCGCGGCGACCTTCTCTTCGGCTTCTTTGAGCTTGGTCTCACAGCGTGCTTTCAAGAGCGCGCCGCGTTCATACAGAGCAATACTTTCGTCCAGCGCGACGTCGCCTCGCTCGAGCTTGCCCAAAACCTGCTCCAGCTCCGCCATTGCTGCTTCAAAGTTCATCTCTTCAACGGGTGTATCGCTCATGAAGGTCTCTCTCGTATCTGTTCACAATGGGTTATAGGCAGACACCCTTATCATGACCAGCACTTGAGGGCCCTGATCGTTATCTTTCTTGGCTATAAATCGTTCAGGGACACGGCTCTTGCGTGTGACGCGGGCTGGCCCCCTTTGCACTTTTAATCGGGTGCCAGCATGTAACCCGCGCCGCGCACAGTTTGGAGATAGCGCGGCTGCTTCGGGTCAGCTTCAATTTTGCGGCGCAGACGCGTGATTTGTACGTCGACAGCACGCTCTTGGGCCTGTCCGCGATCACGGCCCAACTCTTCTACCAATTTGGCACGGCTCAATGCTTCACCTGGTTGGGCGGAGAAAATTCTCATAAGCTGAACTTCGGTAGCGGTCAGGCGGACAAGTTCTTCACCCTGCCACATCTCGCCCCGCTCCATATCATAGCGGATGGGTCCCAAGTTGAGAACCTTAGGAGCCACGTCTTGTGGGGCTGCTTCTGGCATCCGACGCAGGATTGCGTTGATCCGCAAAAGCAATTCTTTTGGCTCGAAAGGCTTTGCAAGGTAGTCATCTGCGCCTGCTTCCAGCCCCTCGATCCGGTTGTCCGTTTCACCTTTGGCAGTGAGCAGCATGATTGGTGTGGTCATATTTTCGCGCAAGGATCGCGTCAGGCTGAGTCCGTCGTCTCCTGGCATCATCACATCAAGTATGAGCATATCAAATTCCAGCCCAGACAGAATTCTGCGTGCATGGGTTGCATCACGGGCTGCAGTCACCAGAAAACCATGACGCATAAGAAATTTTTGCAACAGTGTGCGGATGCGTTCGTCATCATCGACGATTAGCAGGTGGGCGTCTGGAGTGCTCATGATGTTGTGTCTTTCAATCTGCTATAGGTCGCACGCATTTCGCCATCCATCATTGCCTCAAGGACAGTGCGGAAACCGGACACCGCATCTGGACCTGCGTCACGAAAGGCTGCGCGCATGCGGGCGCGTTGGGCATCCGAGAGGGTCTGTTCCAATGTGCGTCCCGCCTGTGTCAGGTTCAGGTGCCGCTCACGTTTGTCCATGCGGCCTACCTTGCTTTCTACCAGACCATCCGCGATCAGCGTGCGCAATACACGGTTCAGCGATTGCTTTGTGACCCCGAGGATATTGAGCAGGTTGTTGACGGTTGTATTGGGGGCGCGCCCGATAAAGTGGATGGCACGGTGATGCGCCCGCCCGTAGGCCATGTCGGCCAGAATGCGGTCAGGATCAGCAGTAAAGCCACGATATGCAAAAAACATCGCCTCGATGCCCTGCCGCAGTTGCTCGTCCGTGAGAAACAGCAGCGCTTCACCGCTTGAGGGGCCGGATGTGCGCCTGTCCATGGATTGTCTCCCGAAGTAATGTTGAGGCTACATTATGTCAGTGTTGTTGACACTCCAACCCCGAAAGGCTACGCCAAATCAAGTTTTGCGTAACTATATGTCTGTTAGCAATAAGATTGCGCAACATATGGAATTCTATGATTTTTGAGAGGGACTGTTATGGCTGGTGGATATGATGATCGGGACGGGTATATCTGGATGGACGGAAAGATGGTGCCTTGGCGGGATGCCAATGTGCATATCCTGACCCATGCCATGCATTATGCATCTTCCGTGTTTGAGGGTGAGCGCGCTTATAACGGTAAGATTTTCAAAAGTCGTGAGCACTCCGAGCGTCTGAAACGCTCAGCGGAGATGATTGATTTTGAAATTCCATACACTGTTGAGGAGTTGTGCGCCGCCAAGGCCGAAGTTCTGGCGGCCTCTGGTTTGACTGATGCTTATGTCCGTCCAATTGCGTGGCGTGGTGCGGGGGATGATATGGGTGTTGCTTCACAGAAGAACCCTGTGCGTGTTGCTATCGCGGTGTGGGAGTGGGGTGCTTATTACGGCGATGCCAAGATGAAGGGTGCCAAGCTCGACATTTCCGAGTGGAAGCGCCCCTCGCCTGAGACAATTCCATGCCATGCCAAAGCGGCGGGTCTTTATATGATTTGTACAATGTCCAAGCACGCTGCAGAAGCCAAAGGCTGTTCCGATGCGATGATGTATGACTATCGCGGTTATGTGGCTGAGGCGACAGGGGCGAATATCTTTTTCGTAAAAGACGGTGAAGTGCACACGCCTGATCCTGATTGCTTTCTCAACGGGATCACGCGGCAGACGGTCATTGGTATGCTGCGCGATCGTGGCATTACAGTGCATGAGCGGCACATCATGCCTGAGGAACTTGCGGGCTTTGAGCAGTGCTGGCTGACTGGAACAGCGGCTGAAGTGACACCTGTAGGTCAAATTGGTGAGCATACATTTGAAGTGGGTGCACTGACCCGTGATATCGCCGAAAGCTATGAGAAGCTGGTGCGCTACTAAGCGTTTACGCTAGAGTTACAGCCAGCCCGATCGAAGATCCGGCTGGCTGTGTGGCGATGCCAACGGCCTCGCAAATCCTCAAATCAGTAGAGAGCGACTGGATTGATCATCGCTTGGACTGTGCCGACAATGCGCGGCTGACCTAAGACGAACATGAACTCGCTCACGCCTTCACGTACCAGTGGCCCAACATTCATAGTTTCCAGTATATAGATCCCATTTTCCTTGAGCAGAGTGACGTGGCCATAGAAGACTTTATCGCCCTCTGGTGCTGGAATAGGCTCTAACCCCCATGTATCCGCGCCAACTGCCATTGGGTTGAGCGATGCAAGATAGACGGCACCCTCGTTGTTTAGGCCTGGCTCGGATGAGCCCCAAGCAGCAGGATCGCTTTCTATCATTCCTTCGGTCCAGCCTGTATGAAACAAAATGATATCACCAGCGCCCATAGTCACGCCTTGCGCTTCTGCAGCGGCTTTGATCTCGGCCTCGCCGAAATGCGCACCTGCGGGCATGACGTCCACGCCAGTATGGGCAGCCATATCAAGGATCACGGCGCGACCGACAAGTGGTGGCACATCGTGAGTGCCCAGTTTTGTCAAGCCGGTGATTGCGCTGATCTCTTTTTCATCAAGGCAGTTATAGTAGTGTCCACCTTCGCCAAGATGCCCAAGCCCGTCCAGCTGTGAACCAATGCCGATCCATGTCTGCAGCAGGTCGTCGTTATAGTTTGCTTCATAGCCGAAGCCCGACAGTTTTTGACCGCCCTGCTGGTTCGGTTGGACCACTTGCAAGTTCAACGAACGCGGCGGGAAGGCGGGCGTGTTTGAGCCGATGGCGATGCCAAGGGGCATGGATTTGCCCTGTTTGATCAGCTTGGATGCCATTAATGTCCGCTCTGGCGTCACCAGATTGGCGGAACCAAGGGTATCCTCCGCACCCCATTGGCTGGTTGAGGTGCATTCTGCAAAAGCTGCCCCCGCCCCGAGCGATAGCCCAAGGCAAAGTGCCGTAATTTTCTTCAAAGTCATATCAATCCTCCACTGTTGGACAGGCCTGTCATCTGGCAGAATGATTCGTCCTGTCTGAGTTTTCAGGCTAGCACGGGTTTTGCCAGTAGCGGGAAATTTCATGATGTGGCGCAGTGGAGGTTCTTAGAAATCGACTCCGCGCTGTGCTTTGATTCCGTTTTGAAACGGGTGCTTCACTTCGGTCATTTCCGTCACCAGATCAGCATAATCGCAGAGTGCAGGCTTTGCATCGCGGCCTGTGAGAATAACGCCAGTTCGTTTGTCACGTGCCTCTAATCCTGCAATCACGTCATCAACCGAGAGGTAGTCATAGCGCAGGGCTATGTTGATTTCGTCCATCACGATAAGATCATAGTCGCCGCTCTCCAGCATTTCGCGACCTTTCGCAAAAGCGGCTTCGGCTGCTGCAATATCGCGGTCTTTGTCTTGTGTGTCCCAAGTGAAACCTTCGCCCATCGAATGCCATGTGACCTCTTCCAGCTGTTCGAAAAACTGCCGCTCGCCTGTTTTCCACGTGCCTTTGATAAACTGAACAACGCCGACCTTTTGCTTCCATCCCAGTGCGCGGATGATCACACCAAATGCGGAGGACGACTTGCCCTTACCATTGCCCGTATGAACTAGAACCAGACCTTTTTCAGGGTCTTTGAGCTCCAACACACGCTTGCGCTGCTTGGTTTGGATTTTTTGCATCTTTTGTTTGTGGTCGGCGCTATCGGTCATTGGTGTCTCCTAAAGGGATCGGTTTATTCGGGGGTACAGTGGCTTTTGCTTTGCTCCTGTCCAGCCCCAACTGACGCTCGCGCCAGATAATCAAAATTCCGCCTGCGATGACCAATGCTGCGCCTGTGAGGATTGCGGATGTGGGCAGTTCGCCAAAGACGACCCAGCCGATGATGCTGGCAAAGATCATTGATGAATAATCGAAAGGGGCAAGCATGGATGCGGGGCCGAAGCGGAGCGAGGACGTGACGATGATCTGGGCGACACCGCCAATGAGGCCAGCAGCGATCATGAGGCCTGCGACCCGCCATGTAGGCGTGACCCAATCAAGGGCAGTCCAGCCAGTGAGCTCGCCCAGTGGATACGTAAGCAAAGACAAGCAGGTGGCTGTGAGTGAGAAGTAGAAAACGATTGCGGCGGTATGTTCGGTTTGCACTAGTTTGCGTACGTGGATTTGTACCAAGGCCCGCAGAATGGAAGCGACCAGCACCATTATTGCGCCGATGGTTGCGGTGCGAGTGACTGCGTCGGCTTCAAGCGAGAGGCGGGGCGCGAGGACAATCATCACACCAACAAGGCCGAGTGCAACGGCAGACAAACGGAAGATGCGCACGCGCTCACCCAGCAATAGAGCGGCAAAAAGCACTGTGAACATTGGAGTAGCATAACCAATGGCGGTGACCTCGGGCAGTGGAAGAAGGCCTAGACCGCCAAAGGTGAGGGCCATGGCTGTGGTGCCGAATAGTCCGCGCCAGACGTGACCGATGAAATTCTGCGGGATGAGGCCAGTGCGCAAGTCGTGCTGTTGCCAAAGCCAAAGAATGATCACTGGGAAGGCAAAGATGGAGCGGAAGAAAACCGCCTGTGGTGGTGGGACTGTGGCAGACGCGCTTTTGATCAATGCGGCCATGACCATGAAGAGGAAGATGGAGCAAAGCCGCAGTGCGATCGCTGTACCGGGCTTGTTTGCTGTCATGTCCTGCGCCATGGCTTTATGTGCGCCCTTGATTGAAAAAGATCAAGCATGGGATCATGGAGCTATTTTTTTGAAAAGCCTTGACTCTCTAGCCGATTGTACCGCGATTTGTCCCGATCTGGCCACGGTGCAGCAGAAGGTGGTCAAGGATTACACAAGCCATCATCGCTTCGCCCACAGGCACGGCGCGGATACCCACGCAGGGGTCATGCCGACCCTTTGTGATGATCTCTGTTTGCTCACCCGACTTTGTGATGGTCTGGCGCGTGGTGAGGATGGAGGAGGTAGGTTTTACAGCAAAGCGGACAACGATGTCCTGCCCCGTGCTAATTCCGCCAAGGATGCCGCCCGAATGGTTAGAAGAGTATTTGGGCTGGCCGTCTGGCCCCATGAAAATCTCGTCAGCGTTCAGCTCACCTGTGAGCATGGCAGCTGACATGCCCTCGCCAATTTCCACGCCTTTGACGGCATTGATGCTCATCATCGCGGCGGCCAAATCAGTGTCTAACTTGCC
>CAWVZA010000085.1:0-10986 GCA_963934545.1 uncultured Sulfitobacter sp. | reverse complement strand
AAGAAGCCATTCAGAGCTACCACAAGAACGATATCGTTCAGGCGGTTGTATCTGAGGTCGACGTTGAGAAGGAGCGTATCTCGCTCTCCATCAAAGGTGTCGGCGGCGACAAGTTCGCAGAAGCAGTGGGCGGCGTTAAGCGCGGTTCCGTTGTGACTGTGGCTGTGACCTCCATCGAAGATGGTGGCATCGAAGTGGAATACGAGGGCATGAAAGCCTTCATCCGCCGCTCCGATCTGTCCCGTGACCGTGCAGAGCAGCGCCCAGAGCGCTTTTCGGTCGGCGACAAAGTTGATGTACGCATCACAAACGTCGACGCAAAAGCACACCGTCTTGGGGTCTCCATCAAAGCACGTGAGATTGCAGAAGAGAAAGAGGCTGTTGAGCAGTATGGCTCCTCCGACTCCGGTGCATCCTTGGGTGATATCCTTGGTGCAGCACTCAAGTCTGACGACTAAATCGCGAAGGACTTCGGTCCACTAGGCGAAATAGAACCCCGCGCATCACTGCGCGGGGTTTTTTTATGCGAATCGGGTTTTGCCAAATTATTACTAATCTTCTCCGTTTGGCTGAAATTCTGCTATGTCTGCTCAAGGTTGTGCCGATTCTTGGCGATTCGCCGCGATGATGCGATAAAATGCTCTATTTGATCGTATCAGTGACTTTTCGCAGGAGGGGAATTTTCCTATAGTGACTTCATAATGACGCAAAAAATTGCGGGGGGAGACTAAGATGATCCGGTCAGAATTGATCCAGAAGATCGCAGACGACAATCCACATTTGTACCAAAGGGATGTCGAGCGGATCGTAAACACCATATTTGATGAGATAACGGCGGCTATGTCCAAAGGGGGCCGCGTCGAGCTGCGCGGCTTTGGCGCCTTCTCTGTGAAAAAACGTGATGCGCGGGTCGGGAGAAACCCACGCACGGGTGAGACTGTTCATGTTGATGAGAAACATGTACCGTTTTTTAAAACGGGCAAACTGCTCCGTGATCGGCTAAACGGGAAATCCTAATGCGCTACGTTCGCTACCTCTGCATCGCCACCTTCGCGGTGGCCCTTATCTCTGTCGCTCTGGCAAACCGCGCGGTTGTGTCGCTGCAGATGCTACCAGCCGAAGTATCCGGCCTATTTGCGGTGAAACCTTCGATTGAGATGCCTCTCTTTATTGTTATTCTTGGCAGTATCCTTACAGGTCTGTTGGTGGGTTTTGTATGGGAATGGATTCGCGAATACGGTGAGCGTGCCGAGGCGGCCAAGCAGGCACGCGAAATGCGCCGCCTACAGCGCGAGCTGGAAAAGCTCAAAGCAGAAAAGAACGAAGGCAAAGATGAAGTGCTAGCTCTGCTTGACGAAGCCAGCTAACCAAAAATGCCTGACGATATTTCGGTAAAAATATGCGGCCTGCGCGACCGTGCAGGCATCGATGCCGCGTCCGAAGCGGGGGCGCGGTATGTAGGATTTGTGTTTTTCCCTAAATCCCCTCGCCATCTTGATATCAATGATGCTGCCGCGCTTGCAGCGCATGTCCCGATGGGCATCTGCAAAGTGGCTCTGACCGTTAATGCCGACAATGGCATGCTCGACGCCCTGACGGCCGCTGTGCCGCTCGACATGCTCCAACTCCATGGCAGCGAGAGTGTCGAACGTGTGGCCGAAGTGAAAGCCCGCTACGGCCTGCCCGTCATGAAAGCCATCGGCGTGGGAGAGCATGCTGATCTAGCCCAGCTTGATGTGTACAGCGGTGTCGCTGACCAGATCCTTGTGGATGCTAAGCCGCCCAAGGGAGCAGACTTGCCTGGTGGGAATGGTTTGGCCTTTGACTGGACGTTGCTGCAAAATCGGGTCTGGCGTGCGCCGTGGATGCTGGCAGGGGGGCTTACCCCGCTTAATGTGGTTGAAGCGATCAAACGCACAGGCGCACGGCAACTCGACGTATCCTCGGGCGTGGAGAGCAGTGCAGGCATCAAAGACCCCGCCCTGATCCATGCTCTTGTGGGCGCAGCCCTTAAGGCTTGATTGTCCGCCTTTGGAGACGCTGTGGTTTTCGAGGTGTCTCAACCACCCGCGGCCGCGATACTTTGGCTTCTTTACCATTCTGCGTGTGGACGGTACTGCTACGATCAACGATTACATGAAAGAAAGATGCACCATGCCAGAAGATCTTTTCAACAGCTTCATGAATGGCCCTGACGAGAATGGCCGCTTCGGTGAGTTCGGAGGACGCTTTGTGTCCGAGACACTGATGCCGCTGATCCTTGAGCTTCAGGCCGAGTACGACAAAGCCAAAACAGACGAGACGTTCTGGGCCGAGATGGACGATCTGTGGGAGCATTATGTTGGCCGCCCCAGCCCGCTGTATCACGCCTCGCGCCTGACCGAAGAACTCGGTGGTGCCAAAATTTATATGAAACGTGACGAGCTGAACCACACTGGCGCGCACAAGATTAACAACGTGCTGGGCCAGATCATTCTTGCCCGTCGCATGGGCAAGAAGCGTATCATCGCTGAGACAGGTGCCGGCCAACACGGTGTGGCCACAGCAACTGTCTGCGCCAAATTTGGCCTCAAATGCGTCGTCTACATGGGCGCACACGACGTTCAGCGTCAGGCCCCGAACGTTTTCCGCATGCGCCTGCTCGGTGCTGAGATCATTCCCGTCACTTCCGGTCGCGGTACGCTAAAAGATGCGATGAACGATGCGTTGCGCGATTGGGTCACCAATGTGCGCGACACGTTCTATTGCATCGGCACCGTGGCAGGTCCGCACCCGTACCCCGCGATGGTCCGCGATTTTCAATCCATCATCGGCAAGGAAGTCCGTACCCAGATGGAAAAGGCCGAAGGCCGTCTTCCCGACACGCTGATCGCTGCCATTGGCGGCGGTTCCAACGCCATGGGCCTGTTTCACCCCTTCCTTGACGACAAAGAGGTCAACATCATTGGTGTTGAGGCAGGCGGCAAAGGCGTGAACGCCAAGATGGAGCATTGCGCCTCTCTTACTGGCGGCCGCCCTGGCGTATTGCATGGCAACCGCACGTACCTATTGCAAGATGACGATGGCCAAATTCTTGAAGGCTTTTCCATCTCCGCTGGCCTCGATTACCCTGGTATCGGACCAGAGCATGCGTGGCTCCATGATATTGGCCGTGCGCAATACGTCTCAATCACCGATGTCGAAGCACTTGCTGCGTTCCAGAAGTGTTGCCAGCTTGAAGGTATCATTCCTGCACTTGAGCCGTCGCACGCGCTTGCTCATGTGTTCAAGATCGCGCCGACACTGCCAAAGGATCATCTGCTGGTCATGAACATGTGTGGCCGTGGGGACAAAGATATCTTTACCGTCGCCCGCGCGCTTGATTTCGAGATGGGCGAGTTCGCCTAATAGTTTGGGGCGGGCCCTAGCGGGTAAGCTCCAGAATATCAAAATCACTCTCATTGACGGGCGCGGGGAACATCAGCCGCGCCCGTTTTGCCGACACCCGCTCGAACACCGCGACATCAGGCGTGATCTTTCCGCTGCCCTCGAACGCAGCATCAAGTTCAGCATAGTTCTGAGGCGCCTCGGACGACACATACCCTACGCCAAGATACACGGCACGGCCTTCGCGCATCTCGATCCGCCCTGAAGTGCGCTGGGAGCCTGAGAGCTTTTCAAATGTGATGCCCGTATTGTCCAACCGCATCATGCATTTGAAGTTGGTATAGACGACCAGTCGAGGATTACCGCCCAACTTTATCGTGCGACAGCGCCACTCACCGTTAAGTGAGGGATCAAAGGCGACCTGCGGCACGCCACCAAGTGCTGTACTTAACGCAGCCACATCTGCCGCTGCACCTTCCGCCATCGCCTCTAGCAGTGCCGTACCTGCCAGCTGATCAAAACGGTCCAGCCGTGCTTGCTCCTGCGGTCGGATGTCCTGCGCCAACGCCCCACTGGCAAGGAACATTCCCAAACCAGCCAAGAGCATCGCTTTCATCCTTCAATTTCCAACGCATGCTTGCGCAAAATATCCAGAGGCACCACATCCAACGCCCGCATATGCGTTGCGGCCAGATGCACCTTCGGGCCACAACCTTCCTCAGCCGCTTGCATGAACCGCCCTGCACACAGGCACCACGGATCACCAGCTTTGAGCCCCGCAAAACCGAACGCAGGTTGCGGCGTCGACAAGTCATTACCCACATATTTGGAAAACGCCAAAAACTCGGACGTCATCACAGCACAAACCGTATGACTACCCTGATCCGCGGCACATGTGTTGCAATGCCCATCGCGGTAAAAACCGGTTACAGGATCAGTCCCACAGAGCGCCAAAGCGCCGCCCTCAACATTGATACTTTCATCAGGTTCCAACTGGTCTCTCCTCAAATACCATCCACAATCGCGCGGAAAATTGCGACGTTTGCATTGGCCACCCCTTCGTCGCGGAACTTCCGAGCCGCACCGTTGGTTGCAATCACCACACCGCGGGCGCGATCCACATAAACATATTGCCCGTAAATTCCGCGCGACATGAACTCTCCTTCAATGGCACCCTTGGGAATCCACCATTGATAGCCATATCCAATCTCGCCCTCAGCCGTCGGCGCAGACGCTACAGTGGAGGCGGCAACCCATGCCTCAGACACAATCTGCTGCCCGTTATATTGACCGTTTTGCAAGAACATCTGACCCATGCGCGCATAATCTCGCGTGGTCAGGTTCAGCCCACCCAGCACAAATGCCGTACCAAATCCGTCGGTCAGGTAGAATGGTTCGCGTTTGAGCCCCATGGGAGTGATTATCTTTTCGCTCAACAGATCTGCAATGGGGCGTTTCGCTGCACCCCGCACAACCATCGACAGGATGTGGGTGTCGATGGAGACATATTTCCACTGCTCACCAGCATGCGCTAAAGTCTCTGTCAGATCGCTGGCAAAATCATCCATACTCCCGCCAAGCGCCAGTACACGCCCCATGCGGTTGATATCCGAGGACTGGTCCAGATAATCCTCGTCAAACACCACACCACTGGCCATGTTTAACACATTGCGAATAGTAGCCCCGTCATAGGCACCGCCTTTGAGCACAGGGACATATTCTATCAAAGGATCATCAATCGATCCGATGGTGCCGTCCTCCAACAAAACGCCAACAAGTGCGGAGAGATAGCTTTTTGCCACAGACCAAGAGATGCGCAAATCCTCGGGTGCTGTGCCTTTGTAGTAGCTCTCATGCACGATCTTGCCGTCCTGCAGCACAACCAGCCCTGGTACGTCGCGTGCGTCTACCCAATCCGCCACTTGCGCAGGGAGTACTGCATCATTGCCATAAGGCAGCTCGGCTGTGGGGCCGTTGCCCCGCGATACAGGCGTACTCAAAAACGCCGATCCCATATTCGAGAAATTACCTACGATCTTTTCTTCAGAAAAGAGCGAGTTGACGGCTAGCAGGCGCGTGATCTGCTCACGCTGCCAAAAACCAACAACCACTGCTGCAAGGACCAGCATCACATCAATCCGAAAAATCCATTTGCCGAATGTGCGCATACCTTGTCTCCCTCAAGAATTCTTCTCAATCATGCGCCCAAAGCGATGCCCAAGACAAGTGTGCCGCATGGTCAGTCAGACCCATGATGCCATTCGATCCAGCGCCCATGAAAATCTGCACGTCCCAGAATCAGAGTAATGTCACCGGGCCAAAGGCGCAGCGTCACAGCAGCACCCAGACCGCCCGTGGTATCACCATCACTTTCCATGGAGAGCCATGCCAGTGGACGCTCAGTGGTGGCACGCTTGCCAGCCGCCTCGATCAGTGCGGTGCCTCTTGCTTGGACGTCTTGCGGGAAATACGGCCAAGCCACTGAATGTTGGATCAGGTGCAAATGCCCCTGCGGCGCGCGTAATAGCCGCTTAGACAACCACTCAACCGCATCGCCACGATCAATTTGCGCTGTCATCACGGAAGCTGCTGCACGGGTGAGCGACAAACGCTCAGGCTGGTCTGGCCACAGATAGGCAGTGAGCCGCAAAAGATGATCACTGCGCTGCGGGTCGAGGGGGTTCAAATCCACACCGCTGCGTTTTACAATCTGAGGCGTCACATCCAGTGGCGCAGGTCCGCGCCACTCCGGTGTGAGCGACAACACTGGCATACCAGGCCCGTACCGCTTGCCTGACAGCTCTAACGCATATTGGTCCCACATCATGTTCAGGCAGCCACTGGCCCCCAGTTCGCTCAGATCGATTGGCGGGGGGAATAGTTCACCGCCACACGCGCGCCTGCGATCAGAGCGGCAGAACGGCGTACTTCATTGGTCTGTGGCAGGCTCTCTACCCACTCAATAAGGAAGTCTGCATGTGTCTCAAGCGCTGCCAGCACGGGACTGCGCAGCGCAGCATTGTCAGGCTGGTGCGGGGGATACACGGCCATGAGATCTGCATCGCGCTGGGTTAGCACCAGTGCATGCAATCCAGCTGCAATGCGCAGGGGCCGGGAATGGCTTGCTGGGCCAATATCCCCACCAAAAGTCGCAAATTTACGAGTAATCGCACTTTCCACCGGCCAGTGATCCGCCAACAGGGTCAAAAGCTGTTCCATAAACGGACTGCCCAACGCGGCACAGGAAGCTGCTTGATGACGAAACGCGCTCAGCAAGATCATTTGAAGCGTCCCAACAATTTTTGCAGGGGGCTTTGCAGTTCTGACTGTTTGATAGGTGCGTCAGGCGCAGATTTTGTTGAGGTGGATTTTACAGGTCCCTTTGTCCCCGTTGAGGGGCGTGCAGGGGCGGTGCGCAGGCTGACGGCGTTCATAAACTTGGCATTGTCGCCTTCGGCCAGATAGGCCGCACCATCACTGATCCCGCGCAGCACATCATCCAGCCAATCCGCCTCTGCCTTTGCAAAGTCACTCAGCACATAGCCCGCCACGCGGTCCTTATGTCCCGGATGACCAACGCCTAGACGCACACGTCCGTACTCCGGTCCCAGATGGCTGTGGATAGAACGCAGGCCGTTATGCCCCGCATGCCCGCCGCCCATTTTAAACTTCACCTTAGCGGGTGCGAGGTCCAACTCATCATGCAGGACAACCACATCCTCCGGCTCCAGCTTATAAAATCGCATTGCCGCGGCAACGCTATCACCTGACTTGTTCATAAACGTCTCGGGCCGCAACAGCACGGCACGGGTGCTGCCAAACCTCCCCTCGCTCAGGCTCCCCTGATGCTTGGATTTCCACGATCCAAAATCATGGTCGGCCGCAATTTTCTCGACCGCCATAAACCCGATGTTGTGGCGGTTGCGTGCATATTTTGCGCCTGGATTGCCAAGGCCTACGATGAGTTTCATGTGTTGCTCCGTTGCTTGTGCTGCATCATATGGAGCGGGCAGGGCAGCGTCCAGCAGCGGGCGCGATTAGGGCGTGCCATGAGCGATGAAATGGTCGGTATTGAAAGGTCTTAGCGTGACGTCGCTTGGCACAGGGTAGTATTGTCCTTGTACGACGGGCCCATCGCCGTTCCACACGATCTGCATCTGTTCGTCCTGCATGCGATAGATGAGCGCGGGATAGGTCGGCACATGCACTAGGGTCTCACCGGCCATCACCGCGACAAATGCAACCCTTCGCTGGTGCCGATTGCGGGTCAAAAAGCGGATGTAGACGGTGATGATCCCGATCATTGGCAGAGCGGCAACAATCAGATCAACAAGTACTGCTTCTGAGCTGTTTGGCGTGAGCAACAGAAGCTTTGATGCGCCTTTGACCTCGCGTACGAAGTAGAAGGCGCAATAGAGATAAGCGAGGGTCAGCGGGACCAGCGTAGCGATCCACGCTGTCACGTTCATGCCGACACGTGCATATGTTGGACCGATGCCCGGGCCGGGTTGGGGAGTTGATGTCATATGCCAAAGTAGCCGTCTAAGGGCTTCTCGGCAAAGGAAAACGGGGCCACCCAAATGAGCGACCCCGTTTCCTTAGTTTTAGCAAAAGTGGTGAAGATTACTCTTCGCCGCCCTCTGCTGGTGCGTCTGCGGCTGCATCATCACCATCTTCATCGTCGCCCGAGGACACGAGTGCGGAAGGTGCGGAAACTTGTGCAATCACAAAGTCACGGTCGATGACAGGCTTGGAACCGTCTGGCAGCTTAACGCTGGAGATGGTGATGTTGTCGCCAACCTCCAGATCAGTGATGTCGACAATGATGCTTTCAGGAATGTCAGCAGCTGTCACAACCAATTCGATTTCAGGGCGCAGAACGTTGAGTGTGCCACCCTTCTTGAGGCCAACACATTCTTCTTCGCCAGCGATCTCGACGTTGATGAACAGGTTGATCTTTGTGGTGCGCTTAAGACGCATAAAGTCGACGTGCGTTGGCAGGTCTTTTACAACGTGGCGCTGAACGTCGCGGCAGATAACGCGGACGTCATCATGGCCTTCGACTTTCATGTTGAACAAAGTCGCTTTGAAGCGGCCTTTGCGCAGCATTGTCAGCAGCTTGTTGAAATCCATCTGGATCGGCAGTGGGTCAACGTCGCCACCAAAAACGATTCCAGGTACCATGCCATCGCGGCGTGCCTGACGAGCGGCGCCCTTGCCTGTCCCCGTACGTGCTTGAACTTCAAGATCTGGGATCTCTCCGGCCATAATAATTCTCCAATAGTGTTAGGTGGGACGCCTCCAAGGCTGTCGTCCCATGTGAAGTCGCGCAGATACACGGGAATCGGGTTTATGGGAAGCTTTAATTGTGCACCAAATGCTGTCGAGAATTAGGGGCTCTGCCCCATCTTTGCCGAAAGGCAAAGCTTCCCCGGAGGATTTAAGGCCAAATTAGAAAGGGTGCTGGTTTAAATCGCCGTAATTAGGTGCCCCCCCACCTGTGTCACACGCGCATGCAAGGCGATTTCTTTGGCATACCGATGCTCGAAAAATTCTAGAGCTTTTGGTGCGATGGAAGTCAGCGCATTCGGCGAGATGTTTTGGGGTTTGAAGATGATTTCGTCTTCCATCCGCGCATTGAGCCAGCCGCGCAAAACAGGCTGCGCCTCATATGCAAACAAATGCGTGATGCCCAAATCATTGTGCTTGTCGGTTGGGAAATTCAATTGAGTTCCGATGCGGGCCCACTCGGGTGGGGTCTCAGATAATATTGCTGAACAAAACCGTCAAAATCCAACTCAAGGTGGCAGCGCGGTAGCGGTACCAGCTGCGCAGATGCCCTAGGGGTGCGCGGATCACAGCCATGGTTTCAGGCTCCAACCCGTAGGCTTCACGCAAGAAGGGCGCGATCTTGCGCTGGTAGCGGCCCACAGGCGTATGTTTGCGGTTCTTGTAAAACGCAATGTCTGCCCAAGGTTTCAGTGCCACTTCCATGGCTCTCGACCCCGTCTTAGGCGTCGAGAAAAGCACAAGGTTCTGCTCGGAGAAAACCAGCATCAGTCTAGCCAGTCGCCCTCAAAATTCTTTGGCACCAGTAAGTTGTGGCGGCCCAGATCTTTGACATGCGTCTCACCACACAGCGCCATGGTCGTGTCGAGCTCTTTGTGGATTACTTCGAGGGCGCGGGTCACGCCTTGCTGTCCCATAGCGCCCAGACCGTAGATGAATGCGCGCCCGATGTAGGTGCCTTTTGCCCCCATCGCCATCGCCTTAAGCACGTCCTGACCCGAGCGGATGCCACTATCCATATGGACCTCGACCTGATCCCCAACCGCGTCCAAGATTGACGGCAGCACGCGGATCGAGCTGAGTGCACCGTCAAGTTGGCGTCCGCCATGGTTGCTCACGATAATTGCATCTGCGCCTACAGCCATGGCCATCTTGGCGTCTTCCGCGTCCAAAATCCCCTTGAGGATTACCTTGCCGCCCCATTGCTCTTTGATCTTTGCGATCTTGCCCCAATCGAGGGAGGGGTCAAACTGTTCGGCTGTCCAAGCACTCAGGTTTGACGCATCGGATATATTTTCCACATGGCCCACGATATTGCCAAAGCTGCGATTTTTGGTTTGCAACATCTCGATGCCCCAGCGCCATTTGGTGGCAAGGTTGGCGATGGTTTTTGGGGTCAGTTTCGGTGGCGCAGTCAGCCCGTTCTTGATGTCCTTGTGCCGCTGACCCAAAATTTGCAGGTCCAACGTAATCACCAAAGCCGAACATTTGGCCGCACGCGCCCGCTCAATCAGGCGACTGACATAATCCTCGTCGCGCATGGTATAAAGCTGGAACCAGAACGGCTTATTCGTCGCTCCCGCCACGTCCTCGATCGAGTTGATGGACATGGTAGACAGCGTAAAGGGCACGCCAAACGCTTCTGCTGCGCGCGCCGCTTTGATCTCGCCATCCGCATGCTGCATTCCCGTCAGGCCCACTGGGGCCAGTGCCACAGGCATCGCCACATCTTCGCCAATTATTTTCGTCGCAGTCGAGCGCCCCGACATATCAACAGCAACCCGCTGGCGCAGCCTGATTTGGTCAAAGTCGGAGGTATTCTCGCGAAATGTCTGCTCTGTCCAACTGCCGCTTTCCGCATAGTCATAAAACATCTTTGGCACACGGCGCCGGTGGATGCGTTTGAGATCGTCGATATTGGTAATTACAGGCATGACAGACTTCCGATATGATTGGTCATGTTTATTTACCAATTTTCGGGCTTTGGATCAACGGTGCATTTTGGTGCTGTAGAAACCCAGCTTGCAGTACGGGGCACTGTCTGATGTCTTACCAGTCTGCTTTGAACTCACTTTTCTTAATTTTATAAGGTGACGCTGAAGCCCGCCACTACGTTGATGTGTATCAAGTAAACAGTCGTTTAATTAATACGCTTTAAAGGAAAATTAAGTAATGTCAAGATTTGGGGGGGCATCACGGGGCTATTCTGGTGATACGGAAGGGCACTTCAAGGTCCGCTATGCGGACCTTGCTGCCGTTCAGCGCGTCTGTTTGAGTGTCCGATTTAGGCTTTAGCTCAGCCTGTCGACAAAGTCCCAAGCATCCGGCACT
>CAWVZA010000084.1:0-11044 GCA_963934545.1 uncultured Sulfitobacter sp. | reverse complement strand
ACCTTGCCAAGGTTAGGGTCGAGAGTTCGAATCTCTTCGCCCGCTCCAGTTAGTATAAGATAAAATAAAGAGTTACAGCATAAGCTGTAGCTCTTGTTTTGTTTTGGACGAGAAATTTTTGAGGTGTTCACAGTTGTGAGTGTGAACGTATGTGCTGGCAAGGTGCTCAAAGCAGAGCTTTGGCAGTCATGCTCTACCCCTGAGCTACGCCCGCGTGGCTTTTCTAAACAGCTTTCTGCTTAGTGATTTCAGTGTCACTAAGCAGAAAGCTGACTTTCGCTGCGGGTGCGCAGGCTCAGATCAACCAATGAAGAAGCCGACCTTCTGCATGAAAATCATGTGCGGTTGCAGCGAATGGCAGTAAAAAGTCCAATCAAAACCTTTCTGTTTCGCAGAAAAACCGGCTTTTGGAAAATACAGCACTGCGACCCTCACCCCTAATAATTGATAATAAGGCTCTCTGGCTTGTGATTTCCACGGCAATATATCACCAGTTTAGCCAATGGTTCATCTCGATATCCAGGGTGCTGTCGTGTCTGCAAAAACTACAACGCGTTCGGCGGTTCGCCACAATGTTTCTGGCATATAATTAGTTATCACTGAGTTGGGGTTTGTTACGGGTATGTCTATCCGTTGATTGAGACTGAAGCGCCGCTGCTTATGATAGGGGGTGTTCTAGCATAGCTAAACGATGACCAGAGATTAAGAGTCATCTGCGATTAAAAAGTGAAATAATTATTCTTTTCAAAGATTTAAGCAGCTAAAGGTTTGACGTTGTTATCTGGTAGGTGCACTCATCCGCAAGTTATAATGCCAGGATGTGTGTGAGATGTCATTCTTTAAGAAAAACTCTCAGTACGAATTTGTTAAACGATCGAATGGCCAACGGATTCTGGTCAGTTCACAAGCGGTAGGGAGCAAAGATATGCTGTCATCCCTTCCTTTCGAAGAACTATTATCTCCAAACGAGGTAACGGATACTTTCGAGTTATTTGAGAAAAAACTGTTTGGTTTTCGACGTGTAAAATTTCGCAATATGTTTGCAGAGCGGTTTTCCAGTAATGAACACCATGTCTTTCTGTTCGCGACCTCTCGAGGCAATGCATCTATTGTTATTGCCAAGCGAAATATCGGTAATTCTGTCGTTACCACAGAAAATCAAGATCAGCCGCACGTCACCATAATCATGCACCAAGTCAACTTCTCGGGTGGCAAAACAACGGCAATGATCACCTTAGCAAATATGCTACAAAACGCAGGCTGTAAGGTGAAAATTGTCTGCCTATAGCTGACTTCAACCCCTCCAAAATATAATCTACCAGCTGGAGTTTCGTTTGACTACGTCGACAGTTACATGGAGATGGAAGCGGGTGAAAAGCAATTTCAAATCGAACCACCTGACATGGTCATATCGGATCGAACCGCAAGCCGTTTCAAAGACTACTTTTCGACACTGCAAACCGACGTGCTTTATGTGCCTGACTACGACAGTGGGTTACACGCACTGATTTTTCACGCTCTGCCACCAAGTGTTGTGCGGATTCTTGGCGACCACAACCCCGGCCCCGCTAGTGCAGCCATGGAGCAATCGGCTGGTCCAAATAAGAAGAAACGGAACAAGATGTTCTATGCAGCCTCAAAGTTGGCCGACGCGGTTCACGTTGTTAATCCTTCCTTAAGGGAGCTGTATGCGAAAAGCCTTTCGAAGCCGATTTTGTCCATTCCAAACCCAATTCAAATTCGGGACGATCTGGTGGCAGATGCTTTCGCATCGCGCACGGTGATTGTCGTTGGCCGTTTTGTTCAAGAAAAATTCATTCCAGATGCAATTGAGGCCTTTGCAGAGGCAACTCGTGACAGACCTGAGTGGAAACTTGAAATTTATGGGCGTGGTCCAGATCAGGAGGAGGTTGAGATCACTCGAGAATACTCAACAGCGCGTGACCGAATAACAATATTGGAACCAACTCCAAACATTTTAGACCGAATGGCGGATTGTGCAATTCATCTATCTGCAAGCAAAATGGAAAGTTTTGGGCTGACATTGGCGGAAGCTATGGGCATCGGCGTTCTTGTTGTCTCTCGCTATCACGCTGGTTCGGCGTTTCTTCTTGCTGAGAAGCGGGGATCGGTGGCTAAGGATAATACCGTTGCAAGCTTGAGTACCGCACTTCGGGACATGATAGAGCAAGTTGAAAAACGAAACCCTAAGTTACAAGATCAAATATCGATTGGAAAGCTTTTTGCAGAGACGCTGACCCGCGAGCAACTTGGCAAGCAATGGTTAGATACGATTGTGAAACTCAGCAGCTCAACTGACCGATAATCCTAGCTTCCTGCTTGGTGTCATTGCGATAGCTGGAAATAGAGAGAGCTCAATAAATCCCTCATTAGCTTGTTTAAGGTTAACATGACGACGGGCGTATCGGTTGTGCCAAGGACCTGAAGTCGACACGCCCGTCGAGGATGTGACCGAAGTTGATCCCGAGCCTGAAGTTGAAGACAATCTCGACATTGGTGCGAGCGTTATTGAGGATGAAGACGGCAGCATCGAGATCGAGCTGGGTGATGATGAAACTGGCAGCATTGCCGCCATCAAGGTTGAGGAATTTACGCGCAACGTCGACGAATTCCCTGTTTTCTCCCTTGGCGTGTATCTGGTGCCCGAAGGTGTAACGCTGCCTGTCAACCCTGCTGGCGATGGCGACACATATAGCAGTCCAGGGAATTTCGCGGAGGCGTTTGGCCTAACCCTTTTGACCGAATTTGACCTTGGTACACTTGCAGACCATGAAGATTTGGCCAATGAGGCCAATACGTTAACCGATCCGCCTGAAATCACATCTGATGAGCCGATCACAATTCTGAGCACCTACTTTGGAAACCCTAATCAGGGCGGCGGCGGGTTGTTCTTTTCGAGCAATGTCGCAGAGACACTCTCCCCCTTCGAGAGCATTACGCCAAATAGCGCAGCCTAATCACGGCGCAATCAGAGTTGGCATGCGGCCTGTCTACTTGGGCAGTGTCCGCATGCCCGTCTGGGCCATAGCGATGCTCATCTCGGCTGTTAAGACCTCCCACATCCGCGCCAGCCCCTCCTCGCCGCCAGCCGCAATCGCGAATTGGAGCAATCGGCCGAAGAACACGAAATCAGCACCAGACAGCAACGCTTTGAGTGCGTCCTCACCCGAGCGCAAACCACTGTCGAAAAAGACGGCCATGTCCGGACCAACAGCCTCGCGGATAAGAGGAAGCATATGGAACGCGGCCGGAGCGCTCTCCAACTGGCGTGCGCCGTGGCTTGAGACTTGGACCGCGTCGACACCATAATCCTTGAGGCGCACTGCGTCTTCCACATCAAGCACCCCCTTCACCACCAACTTACCAGGCCATGCTTCGCGCATGCGGGCTAACGTGTCCCAGTCAGCGGCTGCACGGCTCTCTGTGCGGTCAAACGCATAGCCGTCCATCTCGAAGTTCGCCATCTGCGGTTTGCTAGCAAACAAACTGGTCAAAGACCATCGCGGATGAAGGGCAAAATCAATAAACTGACCTAGTCCAATCTTGAACGGCATGGTGAACCCGTGGCGTAGCTCACGCGGGCGGCGGCCCACTTCTGGCACATCGAGGGTAAGCACCAGCGTCTCATATCCAGCGTTGCGCGCCCGCTCAACCAGCTTGAACGTGCCTTTTCCGTCACCGCTAAAATATATCTGGAACCACGCATGACCTTGGGCCACTTCGATGATCTTTTCCAAAGGTGTCGAGGCAACGGTGGAAACCCCATGCGGCACCTTATGCTTGGCCGCCAACCGCGCCAGCATCAAATCGGCACCGAGGCCAGAAAGGTTGCACATGCCCATGGGCGCAATGCCAAAGGGGCGCGCAGCATCCGCACCGAATATCGTTGTCGCCAATGACCGCTCACTCACATCGCACAGAATGCGCGGGCGTAGCGTCCTGGCATCAAGGGCTGCACGGTTGCGCACCGCCCCTGTCTCGTTTCCCGCTGCCCCGTCGATGTAGTCGAACACCATCCATGGCAGCCGCCGTTTGGCGAGCCGCCGCGCATCCTCGGCTGAGTGTATATGCGCGGCGGCACCCATTTAGCTTGCAACTGCTTTCATGAAACGGTCGCGAATTACAACAGGGTCCATAGTGATGACAGGCAGTTTGATATTGCCACTGTCGCATTTCACGACGATCACCGTCATCTTTTTGCTGTCAATCGCCGCTTGCAGCGTTTTGCCAGTGTCGACGTCCTGACACACCACGACGTTCTCACAGCCGCAGGCCACAGCCACTTTTTCAAGCTTAGTTTTCATGCCCGCGTATGTTGGTTGATCACCCGTGGAGCCATATGATCCATTGTCGATGATCATCAGAATATAGTTGTCCGTCACATTGTTCGCGATCGTGGGCAACGTGCCCAAGTTTGTCAGGACAGACCCGTCGCCATCAATAGAGATAACAGTTTTGTCCTGAGCCAAGGCAAGTCCAAGACCGATAGAGGACGACAGACCCATGGTACCCAACATATAAAAGTTGGTGGGCTGATCATCAATCATATGCAGCTCTTGGCTCGGCAGACCGATGTTACAAACGACCAACTGGTCGCGAAGGATAGGCGCGATGTCGCGCAGGATTTCAGAGCGTATCATTGGTCTCCGTAGCCTCCCCAGAAGTTGGCATCGGTCAGAATTGCGACCGGCTTGTTGCACATGAATGTGTATTTCAGAATGGCATCAAATTCTTCGACATCCGACTGGTGATGGAAGTGATAGGTCGGGATCTTCATCTCAGCCAACAACGCCTTAGTGTGAACCGCCATCTCGACCTGACAGGCCACAGGCTCACGCAGTTCACCGCGGTAGGAGATGATCATCGGCAATGGCATGCGGTAATACTGGATCAACGTCGCCAGCGTGTTGATCGTGACACCAATGGCCGTGTTCTGCATGATGATTGCGGGGCGTTTGCCACCCATGAATGCACCTGCACACAGGCCCATGCCCTCATCTTCCTTGTTGGAAGGAATGTGAAAAATCTCGTCGCGCGCCTCGACTTCCTCGATCACACCGGCCAGCTGCTTGCAGGGTACAGTGGTGACAAAAGAGACGTTGTTCGCAACAAGATCGTCGGTGATCTTCTTGTCGATGTTCATTTTAATTTAGCCTTTCCAAATAGTTGTCATTATTCAATCACTGCTGCGACGCACATGCACCGCGCAATTTGCATGGCGAACAACGCGCGCCGCCGTGGAGCCGAGCAAGAAGCGCCCCAACCCCGGTTTGTGGGAGCCGATCACAATAAGATCGACATCGTTCGCATCGGCATAGTCAATAATACCGCGCGAAGAATGGCCCTTAATCAAAGCAGCACTCGCATGAGGCACATCCTTGATCCTGTCATTGAGCTGGGACTGTGCCGCATCAAAGCCTGCCTGCACCACTTCTGCATCCAGATAGGCGCTGACCGATCCTTGGGGCGTCTCATAGACGTGAAGGCCAATGATCATGCCGTCCTTGGCGCGCAAGGCTTCAGCAATCGCCAGCGTGTCAGGTGATATGCCATGGTCCAGCGCCATAGGAACGAGAATTTTACGATACATCGCAGTCTTCCTCTCTCATGCCCAAGGGCTCAGGATTATTTTTGGTTCGGCCACCTGCCCTGCCCGCAATTTGGCAAAGGCATCGGCACCTTCGGACAGCGGGCGGTGCTGGCACCAATCCAATGCGCCAAGGCGCCCGTCAAAAATCGCCGCAGCCGTATCGCGAAAATCTTGCGCAGTGTAAGTGTAGGTTCCAATGAATGTTATCTCTTGCAATGTCATGCGGCGCACATCGAGACCACCCGTATCCTCACCTAAGCCCACATGCGCCATCACGCCTCCCGCTTGCACAGCAGCAGAGGCCGTCGCACGGGTCGCGGCATATCCAACAGCATCGATGACGACAGGATATTCGCCATTGGTCTCGGCAACCGTTTGCTCACCCAGTGCGGTCAGAAACGCATGGCGCGCGGTATTCGGCTCCACAATCGTGACATCAGGCACGTCCATCGCCCGCAGCGCAAGTGCAGCTGCAAGGCCAATCGCTCCGCCACCAATTACCAATGCACGGCGCTCAGATGTCATGTGCAGTGCTTG
Source organism: uncultured Sulfitobacter sp. (assembly GCA_963934545.1). Taxonomy (GTDB): domain Bacteria; phylum Pseudomonadota; class Alphaproteobacteria; order Rhodobacterales; family Rhodobacteraceae; genus Sulfitobacter. The sequence continues at coordinate 4,896 of CAWVZA010000084.1, read as the reverse complement.
AAGTGCCAAACGCACTGCGTGCCAGCTGACTGCAAGCGGCTCAGCCAGCGCAGCATGAGCCAGAGATACATCATCAGGTACAGTGACAAGGTTGCTGTCAGGCATGGTGATGTATTGCGCAAAAGCGCCTTCACGCGGCTGCATCGAAATAATTTGGCGTTTGGGGCACAGGTTCTCACGTCCCGAAGAACAGGCCGCACAAGTTCCACATGTCACCAGTGGATTGACCGTCACACGACGACCAGCCATCGCGCCGCCCTCAATCACGCCCGCAGCCTCGTGGCCCAAAATCAGTGGCGCAGGCCGACGTGCATCATGCCCCAGATAGGCATGCATATCAGAACCACAGATACCCACAGCCTCGACTTTGATCAGGTGCTCGCCATTTGTGGCAACCGGATCGGGCACATCGCGAAATCCCAGCGTCTCGACGCCGTCATAAATCAATGCTTTCATTTCCCAACTACTTTCATTTCGCAGTGAACCCGCCGTCGACCATCAGAACTTGCCCCGTCACATACGCAGAGGCGTTTGAGCATAAAAACAAAAGTGGTCCGTCCATATCTTCGATTGTGCCATTGCGCCCCGCGCAGGTCTGCGCAGCATTGCGCGCAGCACGTTCAGGGTCATCGAAAACAGCAGCAGTCAACTCAGTCGGGAAAAAGCCTGGCCCAATTGCATTAGCAGTGATGCCATGCGGTGACCACGCCTCAGCCATGGCACGGGTCAACTGACCAATGCCTGCTTTGCTTGCACCATAAGCGATGCCACCCGGAAAGGCGCGTGTGGTTTGCAAGGAAGCAAAATTTACGATCCGCCCCCAACCCTTGGCCTTCATCGCAAGCACCAACGCTTGGGATAAAAAGAATGGTGCGGAGAGGTTCAACGCAAGTGTCGCGTCCCACCCCTCAGCCGTCACATCATCAGCGACTTCACGTGTGTTGACCCCCGCAGCATGCACCACAATATCGGGCGCACCAAAGGGTGTGCAAATCGCGCTCACAAGATCAGGTAGCCCTGCACGGTCTGCCACATCCCCCACTGCATATGCAGCATGCTCACCAATCTCGGCCGCCATTTGCTGCAAGGCGTCTTCACGCCGTGCCACACCAACCACTTTGGCCCCTGCTGCTGTCAAAGCGACAGCAGCACGGCGACCAAGGCCGGAACTGGCCCCTGTCACACAGGCCACACGGCCCTTGAGATCAAACAAAGTGCGTGGATCAGCCATCTGCGGACAGATCGAAATTTTCACCCGGGAAGTACTTTGCAAGACGGATATCCGCAGCACGCGCATGTCCCTCCATTCCTTCCAGACGGCTGATACGTGCAGTCGCTTCTGCCACGCGCTTGGACGCGTCGCGTGTGGTGCGCTGCCATGTAACGATTTTCATGTATTTATGGACCGACAGACCACCCGTGTAGCCCGCAGCACCCGAAGTCGGCAGCACATGGTTGGTCCCCGACGCTTTGTCGCCATAAGACACAGTCGTCTCTTCGCCCAAGAACAGCGAGCCATAGCAGGTCAAACGGTCCAGCCACCAATCGGGGTCTTCGGCCTGAACCGTCAGATGCTCTGGCGCATACTCATCCGAACATGCGGCCATGTCTTCACGGTCCGCACACAGGATCACTTCGGCGTAGTCGCGCCACGCAGCAAATGCATTCTCGCGGTTGGTTTCTGGCAGATCAGCAATGAGGCCCGGAACCATTTCCATCACCTTTTCCGCCATGGCGCGATCATCCGTGACCAACCAGACAGGAGAATTATAGCCATGCTCGGCCTGAGAGACCAAATCAACAGCAACGACCTGCGCGTCGGCATCTTTGTCAGCAAGGACCAAACTGTCGGTTGGGCCCGCGATCATGTCGATGCCCACGCGGCCAAACAGGATACGCTTTGCTTCGGCCACAAACTGATTGCCCGGACCAACAAGGATGTTAGCTTTTGGGAGACCAAACAGTCCAAATGTCATCGCCGCCACACCCTGCACACCGCCCATGGCGAGGATTTTATCCGCACCACAGATATGCGCCGCATACACAATCGCAGGAGCCACACCCACACCGGGACGCGGGGGGGAACAGGCCGCGATATGCTTACAACCCGCCACTTTGGCTGTGGTCACTGTCATGATTGCAGAAGCGATGTGGCTATAACGCCCACCCGGAACATAGCAGCCCGCCGCATCCACAGGAATCGCTTTTTGACCCGCGATAAAGCCCGGTTCGATCTCCATCTCAACGTTAGTGAGCGTGGATTTCTGCACCTCGGCAAAGCGCTTTACGTTGTCATGAGCAAAGCGGATGTCGGCCTTAAGCTTTTCCGGCACCAAGGCACAAGCCGCTTCAATCTCCTCGGGTGAGAGCATGACACTGCCCTCATATTGATCGAATTTCTTGGCGTATTCCATTGCTTTGGCGTCGCCACCCACTTCGATATCGTTCAGGATCTTCTTAACAATCTCATGTGTCTCTGACGCATCCGACTTGGCTGTTAGGGTCGCTTTTTTGAGGTATTCGCGTGTCATAATTTTTGGGGTCCTACTTAAGAATATCGGGCAACAGTGTTGTCGAGATAGCTGGGATATACGCAATCAGCAGCACAACGAAGAACATACACAATACAAAGGGAATAGCGCATGCGGCTATCTTCAGAATAGACTCACCTGTAATGCCAGATACGACAAACAGGTTGAGGCCAAGAGGCGGTGTAATGAAACCCACGCCCAGCGCAGTGATCATCATGATACAGAACTGGATTTCGTTCATGCCGATGTTGTCCGCCAGCGGTGCGAGGATCGGCGCGAGGATCACAATATTGGGTGTCGTCTCCATCACACAACCCGCAGCAATCAGGATACCGATCATCAGCAGGATCAATATCCACGGCTCATTCGTCAGCGAGGTTACCGACGTCACGAAACCCTGAGGCACACCCATAATTGCCAAAGCCTCTGCGAGCGGAGCGGAGAAGGCGATGATCGGCAAGATCACCCCGTTTACTTTGGCAGAACTGACCAGCATCGCAGGAAAATCCGCCAACTTGAGCGTGCCCATGATGAAGCCCATCAGGATGGTGACAACAACAGCTGTCGCCCCCGCCTCGGTCGGGGTCAGCTTACCAGAGAAGATGCCGTAAAAGATAATGCCCGGCACGATAAACGCATACCAGCCTGATTTGAGTGCACGGCCCAGATTGCTGGCCCATTCAGCGAAGGAAATGTTGCCGCCGCCTTCATAACCATGGATGCGGTTCACGATGAGGTTGGTGGTCAGGATCGAGATCAGGATGGCCAGACCAGGGATCAGCGCTGCAAGGAAAAGCGTCGAGGCCGATATGCCCAAAACCAGACCAATAATAATATAGGCAATCGACGGCGGAATGAGGATGCCCGTACAGGCACCCGCAGCGACCAAGGCGCAAGCGTAGGGACGCGGATAGCCCGCCTCCACCAGCCGTGCGATCGTCATGCGACCCACCGCAGCAGCACCTGCCGCGTCAGAGCCGGAGATCGCCGCGAACATACCACAGACGAGGACGGTGGCAGACCCAAAACCACCCTTGGCAAAGTTTGTCAGCGCCTCGGCCACGTCAAGGAACTTGCGACTCAGCCCTGTTCGGACCAGCACATCGCCCGTCAGGATAAACAGCGGTATGGCGGTGAGCGCGAAGGCGTCGATACCCGAAAACAGGCTCTCCCCCACAAGGCTCATCGGCAGGTCGCCAGACAGGTACAGCATGGCAATCGCAGCCGCGCCGATGGCTGCCCAGACAGGCACAGCGAGCGCGATAAGCGCCACAAAAAGGATCACAGGAAAGTAGAAATCCCATCCCAGCTCAACCGTTTGTGCAACTTGGTTCCAAAGCATGGCTCAGCCCCTCAGTCAAACAACGTGTCGCCCTGATAGACGGGTGTTCCATCTCTCAGGCTGCGCACATCGCGGACAAACGATTGGATCAAACGCCAGATCACTAGCGAAAAGCCCACTGGAACAGCGAGCAGGAACCACACCTTCGAGACACGCAGCCCTTCGGTCACAGACCCGAACGTGGCGGAGACATGAACCGTCTCGAATGAGGTGTAGAGGGCAACAATGGCGACAAGGAACATTACCAGATCACCAAAAATATATAGCACTGCCTTGGGTCGTGGCGGCAGATAATGCATCACCACATCAATACGGATGTGCGCACGCTCTTTCACAGCAGCGGCGGCACCGATCCACGCGAGGTAGATAAAGGAATAGCGTACCATCTCCTCCCCCCAGATCGAGGAATAGGAGAACACTTCGCGGCGCAACACTTCGACCGCCATCGTGGCGACGAGCATGGTATAGAAGGTCAGCAACAGCCAACGTTCCGCATTCCGGTCAATTTGGCGTAAAAAGTCCATAAGCTCCCGTCCTCAGGCAAGCCGATCCAATCAAGTACGCAATGTACAGGCAACCGGAGACGCATTTTCAAAGGTGGCATTTGGTCTGACGGGCACGAATGCGCCCGTCAGAAATCTCAAGCAGCGCGTTTAGGCGTCGTGGACGTAGAATTTTCCCTGCGTGCCGGCCGCTTCTTCCATCTTGGCAAAGTTGTCCATGGAACCGGCCAGCTCTGTCTTGAAGCTGTCCCATTCGGCCAACTGATAACCGCCTGCCGCTTTCCATTCGCCCAACTGGTCCTCGGACAAGCTGTGGAACTCGACACCAGACTTGGCCAGTTCCGCCATCGCATAGGTACGCGAGGATGGCACTTTTGCGAGGTTCTGGTGCGCGGTCATCTCGGAGCCCCACATGATGGCCTCCTGAATATCGGCAGGCATGGAGTTGAACCACTCAAGGTTACAGGAGTAAACTTGGCTGTCTGGCACCGCTTGGGTGAAGGTTACATGGGACAGGATG
>CAWVZA010000083.1:0-11108 GCA_963934545.1 uncultured Sulfitobacter sp. | reverse complement strand
GGGAAGCAACTTCCTTAACCATCTGCGCGCCCATGTTCTCGAACTTGTCTTCCAGCTCAATCTCTTTGGCAACAGATACACCGTCTTTTGTGATGCGCGGGGCGCCGAACGATTTGTCCAGAACCACGTTACGCCCTTTGGGGCCGAGGGTTACTTTGACCGCGTCTGCGAGGATGTTAACACCCTTGAGCATTTTGTTACGCGCGTCGGTACCGAATTTGACGTCTTTTGCAGACATATTCGAAGTCTCCTAAAATTAAATTATGATGGATCGCGTCTCATAGGTTGGGTTTCACCCCATCCGTCCTGATTTCAGGACAGGATACCCATGATGTCGCTTTCTTTCATCATCAGCATTTCTTCACCGTCTACAGTAACTTCTGTACCGGACCATTTGCCGAACAGAACACGGTCGCCCGCTTTTACCGCTGGTGCGATCAGCTCGCCGTTGTCTTTGCGGGCGCCTTCGCCAACAGAAACGATTTCACCCTCGGAGGGCTTTTCTTTCGCGCTTTCGGGAATGAAAAGCCCGCCAGCAGTTTTCTCTTCGCCCTCTGTGCGCTTAACCAGCACGCGGTCGTGAAGTGGTGTTAATGCCATCTTTGTAGCTCCTTGATGCTCAAAGTTTATCTCAATGACCGGCTCTCCACCTGAAGCAGCCAGCCGTTATCACTCACTCATGTCGAGTGCTAACGAACTGTAAGTATGGACGGGACCGGTACGAGTCAATAACCGCTACAAAAAAATTCACGCTGCAGCGCAAAGCTTTAGTCAGCGCCTAAAACACGACTAGATACGGCAACAGCCTCTGCACCTGCGGGCGTTATGCCGTAGACACCCTTCTCGACCTTCTCAAACCAGCCATAGTGATTAGAGCGCATCATTGCTGTCGCTTGGGAAACACCTGTTTCCTTTGCCACATCAGCCCCTTTGCATGCGCCCACTTCGAACAGGTATACAGCGATCTTTACCGCGTCTTGACGGTATGCCGTGACCAGACCCGCCCGCGTCTGCCCTCCATCATTGGGATCGCCCTGCCTGCGCGCAAACTCGCGTAACAGTGTGGCCTTGCGCTTGGCGTTCTTGCGCGGCGCATATGGCCCTGGATCGCAATGTACCGTGACCAAGCCGTCCTCCAGCCGCACTGTGAGCAGCCCCAGACCAAGACGTCGCGCCATGGCCGTATTGGCTTTCACCGCTTTGTAGAACGGCTTACCCGCCTTATGCGCCACTGCCATATAGACGTCATCACTGACCTTGAGCCGTTCCACGCACTGATGAAACAACGCCAGCGAAAAGCCCAGCTTCAGCTCCACGACCACAGGCGGCTCCGCCCCGCGAACAGCTACAACATCAACAGCCCCAATTTCACCTTTCACCACATAGCCCTGATCCTCTAAAAAGGACTTCACAGGCGGATAAAGGTCAGTCTCGCGTACACTCATGCCAATGATCTATCACCATTCCCAAATGCTGCGCGACCCCATAAGCTTGATCCATGACACGTGATGAGCTCAAAACCTTCTGCGCTTCGCTCCCCAAAACCACCCATGTGGTCCAATGGGGCAATTCAGATGTGTATAAAGTGGGCGGAAAACTCTTCGCCGTACTGGGGATGGGCGGTACCTCCAATGCCGTGACGTTCAAAGTCACGCATCTCGCCTTTGAGGTCCTCTCCGACAGCCCCGGCCTACGCCCCGCGCCTTATCTGGCCTCACGCGGCATGAAATGGATACAGCAATTTGAGGCGCCGGGCCTGTCAGACGAAAGCCTCCGCGATCACATCCGCGCCTCCTATGACATGGCCGTCGAAAAACTCACCAAAAAGCTGCGCGTCGAGCTTGGCCTATAGCGAAATCAAACCCCGTGAATTTGCCCTCCGTGACACGCCGCAGCATCCTGCTATAAAGCCCACAAATCAACACAGCTTGCAGGAGCCCCCCCCATGACCACCCTCGTTTTCGGCCACAAATCCCCAGATACAGACAGCACAGGCAGCCCCCTCGTCTGGGCATGGTACCTGTCCGAGATCATGGGCACCCCCGCCAAGCCCGCCTTACTAGGTGAGCCAAACACCGAAGCACTCTTCATGCTCGACCACTGGAACATTGAGAAGCCAGAAATCATCAGCGGCGTTGAGGCGGGCCAAGACGTGGTCATCGTTGACACCAACAACCCAGCCGAGCTGCCCGCCAACATCAACGACGCCAACATCACCGCAATCATCGACCACCACAAATTGGTTGGTGGCCTTGAGACAAAAGGCCCCATCAACATCCGTATTGAGCCGCTGGCCTGCACCGCCACCATCATGTGGAAGATGATCGGCAAAGACATGGCGCAGATGCCCAATGATGTAAAAGGTGCGATGCTCACTTGCATCCTGTCCGACACGCTCGAATTCCGCTCACCCACCACGACCCAAGAAGACAAAGCCATCGCATGGTCATTGGCCGAAAGCCTTGGCGTGAACATCCCAGATTATGCAGCGCTTATGTTCGCCGCAAAATCCGACGTGTCTTCCTTCTCCGAGGCAGAACTCCTGCGCATGGACAGCAAAAAATTTGAAGTAGACGGCAAGAAACTCCGCGTCTCCGTACTGGAAACCACTTCTCCCTCCGCCATCCTTGACCGCAAAGACGCACTCATCGCCGCCATGCCCGCCGTGGCCGAGGAAGACGGCGCAGACCAAGTCCTGCTCTTCGTGGTCGACATCCTCAACGAGGAAGCAACCATGCTCATTCCCAACGATCTGACCAAGTCCATCGCGGAAAAATCATTCGACGCATCCGTCGAGGGTGACGCCGTGGTCTTGCCTGGCATCATGAGCCGCAAAAAGCAGATCATCCCCTTCCTGAAGGTCTAACCCCCCCCCAAAAAATTCTGACGCAAAAAGGCCTCCTGCATCCGCACGGAGGCCTTTTTCATGCCATCGCCGCCCATTGCATCCCCTGCTCACTCCGCTATCTCAATTTCAATACATCAACAGGAGCCGCCCATGACCCGCATCATCACCGCCCTTTCCGAGATCTCCACAAACTATGACGCGCTCTTTGTTGATCTCTGGGGCTGCGTGCACAACGGCGTGGCAGCAATGCCCGCAGCGGTCAAAGCGCTCCAAGACTACCGCAAAACAGGCGGCATCGTGGTCCTTGTGACCAACTCGCCGCGCCCCCGCGCTGGTGTCTCCAAACAACTGGTCCACTTCGGCGTCCCGGAAGATGCATATGACGCTATCGCCACTTCGGGTGATTCCGCACGCTCCGCCATGTACCGCGGCGTCGTCGGCACATCGGTCTGGCACTACGGCCCCGTCACCGACAGCCGCTTTTTCGATCCCCTCGACATTCTCGACAGCCCCGTCGAGATCACACGCGTCCCGCTGGCGGAGGCCACAGGCATCGTCTGTACAGGCCCGTTCGACGCCGAAGCCGACCCCGAAACATGGCGTGCCGATCTGGAAATAGCCCTCGCAAAAAACCTCAAACTGCTCTGCGCCAACCCCGACCTGATCGTCGATCGCGGCGAGATACGCGAATGGTGTGCAGGTGCAGTGGCCAAAATGTATTCCGACATGGGCGGCGAGAGCCTTTACTTCGGCAAACCACACGCTCCGATATATGACCTCGCCCGCCGCCGCCTCCACAAACTCGGCAATGAAATTTCCGACACCCGCATCCTCGCCATTGGTGACGGCATCCTCACGGACGTCAAAGGCGGCATTGACGAAGGCATTGATTCGCTCTTCATCGCTGGCGGCCTCGCTGCTGCGGAAACTAAAACTGTCACCCAACCGGACCCAGAGGCTCTAACCACTTACCTCACAAGTGAGAATTCCAATCCTCCCTTCACAATAGGTCACCTGCGTTGATATAAATAATGCTTGCATTTCTGCGCTTGCGAAGTAATTAAGTTCCACCAAACGGTTCTTGATCGTACTTTTATTACCAAGAGGGCAAGCATGTTGGACAATCTTCCACGCGGCACCATCGTTATTGAAGACCTCGAAATCGGCATGTTCCGCTATATCCGCAAGCAGGTGACCGATGAAGATATCGAAATGTTTGCCACCATCTCAACCGACCGCAATCCAGTGCACCTGGACGACTATTACGCTCAAGACACGATTTTCCAGGGCCGCATCGCCCACGGCATGCTAACCGCTGGCCTTATCTCTGCCGTCATCGGTGAACAGCTCCCTGGTCACGGCACAGTATATCTGGGCCAAACGATGAAATTCCTGCGCCCTGTCCGTCCTGGCGACACTGTCTATGCCGAGGTCAAAGTTACTGACATCGACCCCGCCAAACGCATCGTTAAAATGGATTGCCACTGCTCTGTGGACGGGAAAAAAGTCCTCGTCGGTGAAGCGACTGTTCTGGCCCCATCTCGCAAGTTCGACTGACCTTGCACCAAGAACCATAGACGTCTACCAAACCGTCTATGCGCATCATATCAGACTATCAATTTGTAGAAGATTCAGATCGCGGCGCGACTGTCGCGATTGGCAACTTTGACGGGGTTCACCTCGGCCACCTCTCGGTGATCGATATGGCACGCAACGCCGCTCCCGATGCACCGCTGGGCATTGTCACGTTTGATCCCCATCCACGTGCCTATTTCGCACCCAAAGCCCCACCGTTTCGGTTGATGAGTAGCGCCGCCCGCGCCTCTCGCCTCGCAAAAGTTGGTGTTGAGCGCCTCTACCAGCTCCCATTCAACACAGCTTTGGCCTCCCTCACCCCCTTTGATTTCGCGGACAAAGTCCTGCACCAAGGGCTCGGCCTGCGCCACGTTGTTGTTGGCGCCGACTTCTGCTTTGGTCAGGAACGCGCCGGCACTGCTGCGGACCTCAAAACCTTCGGCGAAGACCTCGGCTTTGGCGTCACCATCGCGCCCCTTATGGAACAGACTGATCAAACCATCTCCTCCACAGCCATTCGCACAGCACTCTCCGAAGCTCGCCCCCGCAACGCCGCTGCCATGCTCGGCCACTGGCACCGCATCGAGGGTCCAGTCATCGGTGGCGAACAACGTGGCCGCGAACTCGGCTACCCAACTGCAAATATGTCCATCGCTGGTCTGCACCCACCTGCCTTCGGCGTCTATGCCGTGCTCGCCGATGTTCTTGAGGGCCCCCACAAGGGTAGCTACCACGGCGTCGCTTCCATGGGCGTGCGCCCGATGTTTGGCGAGAACAAGCCAAATCTTGAGACCTTTGTTTTCGATTTTAAAGGGGACCTCTACGGCACCCCAATCTCCATCGCCCTCGTCGAGCACCTGCGCGGCGAGGAGAAATTTGACAGCCTTGAGGCCCTCATCACCCAAATGGATGCCGACAGCCTCCGCGCGCGCGCCATTCTGGCCGCCCTATGAGCGATCCCAGACGCCCCGCCAGCGAAGACACCATCGACCGTCACGGCCTCAGCTCAAAATTCTGGGAACGCAAACCACTCAAGTCCCTGAACAAAAAAGAATGGGAAGCCCTTTGTGATGGCTGCGGAAAATGCTGCCTGAACAAGCTTGAGGATGAGGACACAGGCGAAGTAGCCCTCACCAAGGTCGCCTGCCGCCTGCTCGACGATGCAACATGTCATTGCGCCCAATACGACATACGCCACCAGTTTGTGCCCGACTGCATCGTCATGACACCCAAAAACATCGACGACCACGCCTATTGGATGCCGCAAACCTGCGCCTACCGCCTACTATGGAAGGGCAAGCCGCTACCCGAATGGCACCCCCTGATCACTGGCACCCAAGAAAGTGTTCACGCTGCTGGCGTCTCCATGCGGGGCCGTACGGTGAGCGAATGGGAAACCGCATTTGAGGAGTGGGAAGACCACATCATCGAGGAGCCTACCTGAATGTTCTTTGCATCCGACAATTCCGGCATCATCCACCCGCAAATCATGCAAGCCATGGTCGACGCCAACACAGGCTACGCCATGCCCTACGGCAACGACGAGATTATGGAGGACGTCCGCGTGAGTATCCGCGAGATTTTCGAAGCACCTAATGCCGCCGTCTACCTCGTCGCCACTGGCACCGCCGCCAATGTCCTCGCGCTCGCCTGCTACACCGAGCCATGGCAAACCATCTTCTGCGCTCAACACAGCCACATCGAGGAAGACGAGTGTAACGCTCCCGAATTCTACGCAGGCGGCGCAAAACTCACGCTTATCCCCACTGACAACAAAATGACCCCTGATGCATTGGCCCACGCCATCGACCACCGCGCAGGCGGCAGCGTTCACATGGCGCAATCAGGCGCTGTCTCCATCACCCAAGTCACAGAATTTGGCTCTGTCCACTCCCTCGAAGAAATCCGCGCTCTGACAGCAGTAGCCAAGCAGGCTAACCTTCCCGTCCACCTCGACGGCGCACGCTTTGCCAACGCGCTCGTCGCCCTAGACTGCACGGCAGCCGAGATGACGTGGAAATCTAGCGTCGACGTGGTCAGCATTGGCGGCACAAAAAATGGTTGTGCGAGCGTCGAAGCAGTCATTTTCTTCGATCCATCCAAGGCACAAGAGTTTGAGTACCGCCGCAAACGTGGCGCGCATCTCTTCTCCAAACACCGCTTCCTCAGCGCCCAGATGGCAGGCTACCTCAAAGACAATCTCTGGACTGACATGGCCCGTGCTGCCAACGCAAACTGCGCCCGCCTCACCGCTGGCCTGCGCGCAAATGGTGCCAAATTCTTGCACAAGCCTGACGCGAACATGATCTTCGCCAGCTTCCCCCGCGCGGTCCACCAAAAACTCCAAGCAGCTGGCGCAAAATACTACGTCATCGATGGTGATGTAACGAGTGGCCCCCCCGATGAACACCTCGCCTGCCGCCTCGTCTGCGACTGGGCCATGACGAACGATCTAATCGATCAGTTCCTAAGCCACTTTTAACTGCGCGCCAGAAGCGCCCGTAAAGGTGCTGCCACCAAATCAGGATGCGTGACGGGCAGCATATGCCCAACGCCCTTGATGATCACCCGTTCCACATCGGATAGGCGTTTCTCCAGCGATATTGCTACTTTCGCACTCATCGGCGGAGATTTATCACCCTCAATCAACACCGCTGGCATCGCCGCTCGCTCCATACGGCCGCCTTCCAATAGTCCCGCACTGTCATGATGCAGAAACGCACCGCTCGCAGGCACATAATGCACCAGCCGCGCCATATGGTCCTGCATACGCGGCGGCAAATCTTCCCAATCCGAGCCATCACCCCAATCACGGTGAAACACCCGCGCGGCCTCCCACTCATCCCCGCTGGCAAAGGCCGCATTCAGCGGCTCGCTCGCCTTTTGATGCGCCACTAATATCTCGGGATCATCCTGTATCGCCACCGCGAAATACACAGGCTCGATCATCGTCAAGCTGCGCACCAACTCGGGGCTCTCCACTGCAATCCGCAACGCCACAGTCGCGCCAAACGAATGTCCGATCAAATCCATCGGCTCATTAATCAACGCCCGCGCCATATCCGTCGCAACATCATGCACATTGCCCGTGCGATCCCAGATGCCAGAGCGCCCATGGCTCGGCAAATCAAACGCCAAGACACTTACATCGTCCTTAAGTGCAGCCGCCAAGCCGCGCCAAGCACCCACATGGCCCAATGTACAATGGATCGCGAGGGCACGGCGGTCCGCACCCTCGTAGAGATGTGTATGGGTTTCTAGCGTCACAGCTTTCCTTGCAGGTAAAGGTCAACATCAGCAATCCGGTCCTGTCCCCAGAACCGCTGCCCATCTACGATGTAGAACGGCGCACCAAATACACCAGCATCCACCGCCTCTTCGAGGTTGCGGCTATAAGTCTCCGCTCCTGTCAAAAGATCGCTGTCCGCGAGCCCCGCATCAAAGCCTGCCTCAACCAGAGCAGCACAGATCACATCATCCTGTGCGATGTCCTTGTCTTCCGCCCAACAGGCCCGCGTGAAGATGCGTGCCAAAAGGCCCAAATCACCGCCACCTGCATTCTGTGCTGCGATAAAGGCATAGGCCGCTGGTGCGCCATTCGTGGGCCAATGCGCAGGCTTAAGGTTGAACGGCAGCGCCAGCTTTTTGGCCTGACGTACCAACTCCTGCGCGCGGTACTCTATCCGGCTGATATGGCGATCCTTGGGCATCACGCCCCCGGTGCGCCCGAATGCCTGCGGCAGGTCAAACGGCTTATAGTTGATCTCGGCCCCATGCTTGGCCGCAACCTCCTCCAGCCGTGTGCCAGCGAGGTAGCAATAGGGTGACAACATCACAAAATAATAATCAATACGCGCCATTTTGGGCTCCTTTAAGGGGTGTATCCTTTGCCTCACAGTAGTCACATGGTAACCCCTGTTCCAGAGACGATTCTGTCCGCCGCTGCCACCGGAGCCCTTTCCCATGCGTCAACTCACCGAACCCAAGCTCATCTCGGGCAATGCCAATATGCCCCTCGCCAAAGCCATTGCACGGCGGATGTCGCTCCACCGCGGCATGAACGTCGATCTGGTCGACACCCGCGCTGAGCGGTTCAACGATGGCGAAATCTTCGTCGAAGTCTTCGAGAACGTGCGCGGCGAGGATATGTTCATCATCCAGCCGACCTCGAACCCGGCCAACGATAACCTGATGGAATTGCTCATCATGGCCGACACGCTGCGCCGCTCTTCGGCTGCCCGCATCACCGCCGTCCTCCCCTACTTCGGCTATGCCCGACAGGACCGCCGCACAAAAGCCCGCACGCCCATCACCGCCAAACTGGTCGCAAACATGATGGTCGGCACGGGGATTGAACGTATCCTGACAATGGATCTGCACGCCGCACAGATTCAGGGCTTCTTCGACATTCCCGTCGATAACCTCTACGCTTCGCCCGTCTTTGCCCTCGACATCAAACACGCCTTCAAGGACCAGATGGAAGATCTGCTGATCATTTCCCCTGACGTAGGCGGCGTGGCCCGTGCCCGCGAACTGGCCAAACGACTGAATGCCCCCCTTGCCATCGTGGACAAACGCCGCGAAAAAGCAGGTGAAATCTCCGAGATGACAGTCATCGGCGATGTAAAAGGTAAAACCTGCCTGATCATCGACGACATCTGTGACACTGCTGGCACCCTGTGCAAAGCGGCCGAAGTACTGTTGGAAAACGGAGCCAAAGAAGTGCACGCCTACATCAGCCACGGCGTTATGTCCGGCCCAGCCGTGGAGCGCGTTACAAACTCGGTTATGAAATCACTGGTCATCACCGACAGCATTCAGCCTACGGACGCGATCAAAAACGCCGCAAATATCCGTATTGTACCAACCGCACCGATTTTTGCCCAAGCGATCTTGAACATCTGGAACGGCACATCCGTCTCCTCCCTGTTCGAACAGGATACTCTTGGTCCGATCTATGATGGAATGTACACTGACAGCTAAGCGCTACGACTGCTTGTATCTGTCCATAATTTCATCCGATCTCTCCCTCTAGGGGGAGGTCAGATCCACACAGGTTTCATACCGTATCAGCCAACGTCCCAAGCATCTGCATCTTCAAGCTCGCCCATGGCTGTCCATGATATCCGAATGCGCGCAACTTTCGTGTCACCCCACGTGCGGAACACCATATCAAATCCTTTTTCAGTGACTGCCTCCGCTGTCACATCAGCACGCAGAACACTGCCTGCATCCATATCCCAAAGGGATATCGACAACTGGACATTCGGGACGTTGAGGTATTTCTCCGAAAACTTGATACGACGCCGCCGCTCACGCTGGCCACGGCCCGTCCACATCTCACCACCGTCTTTGAACAGGACCTCGTCACCGCTGTCTATGCCAACGATCAAACTGCGCAGCTTCTTCATGGTGGTCTTCCTGTCATGGGTTGAGCGAACCTGATAAATCCAATTTATGGCATTATCACGACGCTGCAAACGCATAAGGCCCCGCACGTCGTATGCAGGGCCTTTCGCTAAATCGTCTCAAGGGATTAGTTTTTGGCGGTAAGGCCCATGTGATCACCCATCGCAACCATATCCGACAACAGCTTGGCTGCGTCATCAACAGGACCCGGCTCATTTGCAAAGGCTTCTTTAACCTTCGTATACATGCTCCGCGCCTCTTCCATGATCGCGTCCATAGTCTCTTGCGTCATGTCTTCCTTGGCCAACGCGCGCTCGGCCAGAACCGAAACGCCTGTCGCTGTGATCTCAGCGAAACCGCCAGTAACCACATACTGCGACTGCCCATCAGGGCCGTCCACCGTCAAAAGACCGGGGCGCAGAGTGGTGATGGTTGGCGCGTGATCGGGCATTGCCGTCATGTCGCCATCCGCACCAGGGATCTGCACCGAAGCCACTTGAGCCGAGGCAAGGCGCCGCTCGGGCGACACCAGATCGAATTGCATCGTGTCTGCCATCTTGAGCGCTCCTTAAGCGGCGTCTGCCGCCATTTTCTCGGCTTTCGCCTTCACTTCTTCGATGCCGCCTACCATGTAGAACGCACCTTCTGGAAGGTGGTCATACTCGCCAGCAACAACCGCTTTGAACGACTGAACAGTTTCTGCCAAAGGCACCTGCTTGCCATCTGCGCCGGTAAATACCTTTGCAACGTCAAACGGCTGGGACAAGAAACGCTCGATCTTACGCGCACGGGCCACGGCCAGTTTGTCGTCTTCGGAGAGTTCGTCCATGCCGAGGATCGCAATGATATCCTGCAAAGATTTGTAACGCTGCAGAACCTGCTGAACGTCTGTCGCCACTTTGTAGTGCTCTTCGCCAATAACCAACGGGTCAAGCAAACGAGACGTGGACCCAAGTGGATCAACCGCAGGGTAGATACCTTTTTCCGAGATCGAGCGATCCAGAACCGTTGTCGCGTCGAGGTGCGCAAACGATGTCGCTGGTGCAGGGTCGGTCAAGTCATCCGCAGGTACATATACGGCCTGAACGGACGTAATGGAGCCAGCTTTTGTGGAGGTAATACGCTCCTGCATCTGCCCCATGTCCGTCGCCAGTGTTGGCTGGTAGCCAACAGCGGAAGGAATACGACCCAACAGAGCGGACACTTCGGAACCAGCCTGTGTGAAGCGGAAGATGTTGTCCACAAAGAACAAAACGTCTGTACCGGATTGGTCACG